>NZ_JBVHMF010000007.1:0-101796 GCF_055558595.1 Streptomyces sp. NPDC025721
GCCCCCCCTCCCCCCCCCCCCACCCCCCCCCCCCCACCCCCCCCCCCCCCCCCCCCCCCCCCCCCCTCCCCCCCCCCTCCCCCCCTCCCCCCCCCCCCCCCCCCCCCCCCGCGCCGGTACGGATCACGCCCGACCCCCGCCCGCTCGGCAGCCCCGATCCCACGACAGGGCCCCTGGCCCGCACGGAACCCGCACCCCCGTACGGAAACCGCCCGCCTGGGACAATGACCCCGTGAGCCACACCCCGGAGGACCCGCCAACCGCCCCAGAAGAGGCCCCCGCCCCCGAAGCGGTCCCCGTGATCCGCCCCGTGGACTTCGGGGAAGCCCGGCTGATGCCGGACGTGGACCGGCCACGGGGCTGGCTGTTGACGGTGGACGGGGCACCGCAGTCGTATGTGGACCTGGACGATCCGGAGTGCCTGGAGTTCGAGTACGTGCGGCGGATCGCGTACGCGCTGGAGGCCGGGAGCGCGCCGGGGGGGCCGGTGGCGGCCGTGCATCTCGGGGGCGGCGGGATGACGGTGCCGCGGTGGCTGACGTGGGCGCGGCCGGGGTCGCGGCAGGACGTCGTCGAGGCCGACCGGCGGCTGGCCGCGCTGGTCGCCGAGCATCTGCCGCTGGCCGACCCCGCGTCGGTGACGGTGCACACGGCGGACGCGCGCGCGTGGCTGGCCACGGCGGCCGAGGCGAGCGCGGACGCGGTCGTGGCGGACGTCTTCGGCGGCGCGCGCGTGCCCGCGCACCTGACGCCGGTGGAGTTCGTACGCGCCGCGCGCCGCGTCCTGCGCCCCGGCGGCGTCTACGTCGCGAACGTCGCCGACGCGGCCCCCTTCGCCTTCCTGCGGTCCCAACTGGCCACGGTCCGCGCCGTGTTCCCCGCCCCCGCCGAGATCTGCCTGCTCGCCGAGCCGGGCGTGCTGCGCGGCCGTCGCTTCGGCAACGCGGTGCTCGTGGCCAGCGCCGCGCCGCTCCCGGTGGACGCGCTCGCCCGGCTGTGCGCCGCCGACGCCTTCCCCGCCCGCGTGGTGCACGGCGCCGCGCTCGACCGTTTCACCGGCCGCGCCCGCCCGGTCTACGACACGTCGGCCGCGCCCTCGCCGACCCCGCCGGACGGCGCCTTCACCGTCGGCTGAGCGGGAACGGCGTCCGGGTGCGCCACGGTGCTGCCCGCCACCACCCCGTGCCCGCCGCCCGTACGCCGTTCCAGCCGTCGTACGTCCGGCAGCGTCAGCACGGCGCCCGTCAGCAGCACGACCACCGCGGAGCAGCCCCACAGTGCCTGCGTACGGCCGAAGAGGCTGGCGGCGGGACCGGCGAGGGCCAGGGCGATCGGTGTCACGGCCACCGAGCCGAACCAGTCGTACGCCGACACGCGTGACATCTTGTCCTCGGCGATCTCCTGGTGCAGCGCGAGCATCCAGCCGACCGCGAAGACCTCGATGGCCACGCCCGTGATGAACATGGCGAGCGCCAGGATCCACAGCGGGGAGGCGAGGGCGAGCGTGGCGCTCGGCAGGGCCAGGGGGAAGACGCCGAGGGCGCCCGCGAGCAGCATGCGGCGCGGTTTCCAGCGCATCATCAGCAGGCCGCCGCCGACCGTGCCGACACCGAAGGCGGCCATGGCCAGGCCCCAGGGTCCCGCGCCGCCGAGATGGTCGCGGGCGACCAGCGGCCCGTACACCGCTTCGGCCGCGCCGACCACCGCGTTGACCACGGCGAACTGCACGACGATGCCCCACAGCCAGGAACGGGAGACGAACTCCCGCCAGCCCTCGCGCAGATCGCCGACGATGCCGGACGCCCGCGCCGGGCGGTCGCCCGCGGCGACGTGCAGCCGGGAGCGCATCGCGGCAGCGGCGGCGAAACCCAGCGCGTCGATCGCCAGCACCCAGCCGGGCCCGAACGCGGCGACGAGCGCGCCGCCGACGGCCGCGCCGCCGATGGTCGCGCCGTTCATCGACATCCGGAAGACGGCGAAGGCCTTGCCCGCGTGCGCGGACTCGACCGTGGAGAGCACCATGCCCTCGGAGGCGGGGGAGAAGAAGGCGTGCGCGCCGCCGCCGACCGCGGTCAGCAGCGCCATCTGCCACAGCGCGGCGTGCCCGGCCAGGACGAGCACCGCGAAGGCGGCCTGCGAGAGCGCGTTGACGAGGTTGGCCGTCACCATCACCCGCTGACGCGGGATACGGTCCGCGACCGCGCCGCCGATCAGCAGGAAGACCACCATGGCCAGGGTCCTGGCGGCGGCCACCAGACCGACGCCGGTGGCGCTGCCGCCGGACTCGATGACGGCGTAGGCGGCGGCGATGAGCGCGCCGGAGTTGCCGAGGTTGGTGATGAACGAGGCGGTGACCAGCAGTTGGAAATTCCGTCCGGCCCAGGACGGGAGGCGGCTCCTGGGGTCCCGAGAACGCGGACCGGGCGGGCGGGCGTCGGAGGGGCCGCCGCTGCGGGCCGTGTCGTTCGAGGTCACCCGGGGGACTATGCCCGCAGTCCGTTTCCTCTCGCAAACGGATTCCGGCCGGTCCGGGAGCGGCGGGCACCCGCCGCCCGCCGCTCCTCGCTCGCTCCCCGCCGCTCCTCGCTCGCTCCCCGCCGCTCCTTGCTACTTCTTCAGCGGCCGGATCGTGCTCTTGATCTTGTCGATCACCGAATCCGAGAGCTGGTCGGGCACCCTGCGGTCGGCGTAGAGCACCCACACCACGAGCTTCTTGGCGGCGTCCGTCTGCGTCGGGTCGCTCCAGGCGACGGTGTACGCGGCACCGTCCGCCGAGCACTTGCTGCTCTTCGGGATGTTGGCGGCGGTGGCCGACGCCTGCCAGCCCGAGATGCCGTGCGCGTTGTGGAACGCCTTGCTGTTCTGCACCTTGGAGAAGGTGCCCTTGCCGTTGTCCTGATAGGCCCAGTACGCCCACGACACGGCCTGCACCTCGGCGGCGTTGCGTACGCTCTTCGCCCCGTTGGCGCCCTTGGTGCCCACGGCGGCGCGGTCGGCGCTGCTGTTGCCGTTCTTGCACCAGTCCTTCTTGTAGTACGCGGGCGCGCTCATCGCGACGGCCGGGTCGCCGTTCTTGTCCTCGAAGCCGATCGTCATGCCCTCGCTGTCGACCGACCAGTCCGGCGGTACGTCGAAGGCGACATTGCGCTCGCTGCGGATGACGACCTTCCAGCCTGGAATGACCGGCTTGACGTCGAGCGCCGCCGGGTCGCCGCGCGGCGAGTCGCCCGTGTCGGCGTTGCCGCCCGTGGCGGTGGAGGTGGGCGCGGTGGTGGACGGCGTGCCCGTGGGCGACTGCGGCGCCGACGCGGTCGGACTCCCGTCCTTCGCGTCCGTCTTCTTCTTGTCGTCACCGGTGAGGTAGACCGCGCCGACGACGACCGCGGCGATCACCGCGACAGCGGCGGTGATCGCGATGCCGACCGTCAGCCCCTTGCGGTCGCGCTGCGGCGGCTGGCCACCAGGGCCGCCGGGACCGCCGGGACCGCCGGGCACGGGCGGGCCCCAGTTCTGCGGAGTCGGGTAGCCGCCGGGCGGCTGCTGCCCGTAGCCGGGCTGGCTGTACGGGGACGGGGTGCCGTAACCGGGCTGCCCGTACGGCTGGGTGGGCGCCGCGGACTGGTTCGGCGGCGCGGCCTGGCCAGGTCCCGAGGGCGGCTGGCCGTAGGGCGGGGCCGGCGGATGCTCCGGCGGCTTCTGGAAGTTCGGCGGACCGGACTGGGCGGGCTGGTTCGGTTGCTGCTGGTAGCCCGGCTGAGCGTACGGCGAGGGCGTGTCGTAAGGCGTCGGCCGGCCGTACGGCCCCGGCGGATTCGGCGGGGGGGCGCCCTGCGGGTTCTGCTCTCCCCCGTTGTGCTGTTCTCCTGGCCACATGGCTGGAAACACTAGGGGAGTGGGCCCGACGGTTCCACGCCGGATACCGCTACTGGCTGGTAACATCGCGCCATGTCCGAGACCTTGCCTTCCATTGGCGACATGATGGCGGCCACCGTGCCGATGGCCCGCACCCTCAACCTCGAGTACATCGAGACCACGGCGGAGCGCGCCGTCGTGCTGCTGCCCGACCAGCCCGACTTCCACAACCACGTCGGCGGTCCGCACGCGGGCGCGATGTTCACCCTCGCCGAGTCCGCGAGCGGCGCGATCGTGCTCGCCGCCTTCGGCGACCAGCTCGGCCGGGCCGTGCCGCTCGCCGTCCGCGCCGAGATCGCCTACAGCAAGCTGGCGATGGGCCCGGTGACGGCCACCGCCGAACTGGGGCGGCCCGCCGCCGACGTGGTCGCCGAGTTGGACGCGGGGGAGCGCCCCGAGTTCCCCGTCGAGATCTCCATCAGCAGGGAGGACGGCGCCGAGACCGCGCACATGACGGTGGTGTGGACGCTCCGGCCGAACCGCTGAACCGGGCACTTCACGCCGGTCGCGGAGCGCCGCCCCGGACGGCCCGCCGATCGGCTTGTTTGACTCGCTCTTGACCGGACTTTCGCGGCGATCGGTCCGTTAGGCTTCGGCGGTGTGCGCCGCGTGCGCGCAACCCACCGTTGTCCAGGGGAGGAACCCCGCTGTGCACGTCCAGGAGTGGCTCGACGGCATCCCGCCGATCCTCGTCTATCTGATGGTCGGTCTGGTCGTCGGCGTCGAGAGCCTGGGCATCCCGCTGCCCGGCGAGATCGTCCTGATGAGCGCCGCGCTGCTGTCCTCGCAAGGGCACGTCAACCCCTGGCTGGTCGGCACCGCCGCCATCATCGGCGCGGTCGGCGGCGACTCCATCGGCTACTCGATCGGGCACCGCGGCGGCCAACCGCTGCTCGACCGGCTCGGCCGCAGATTCCCCAAACACTTCTCACCCGGCCATGTGGCCACCGCGGAACGCTCGTTCCAGCGCTGGGGCATGTGGGCGGTCTTCTTCGGCCGCTTCGTGGCCCTGCTGCGGATCTTCGCCGGGCCGCTGGCCGGTGTGCTCAAGATGCCGTACTGGAAATTCCTGATCGCGAACCTGCTCGGCGGCATCGTCTGGGCGGGCGGCACCACCGCGGTCATCTATTACGTGGGTGTGGTCGCCGAACCCTGGCTGAAGAGGTTCGGCTACTTCGGACTCGCCGCGGCCGTGCTCTTCGGCATCGCCTCGTTCCTCTTCGTGAGGCGGCGCGCCGCCAAGGCGCAGGCGGAGTTCGAGCAGCAGGAGGCACCGGCGGCACCCGGTGTCGCGGTGGCGCAGGGCGAGTAGGCCATACGACACTGCGCGAACGGCGGGCCCTAAATCTCCGGGCCCGCCGTCCGCGCATCGGCCGTCAGCCCCGCCACTCGCGGTGCGCGTCCGCCGTCAGCCCAGCGACTCCCGGTGCGCGTCCGCCAGCGCCACGTAATGCTCGGCGTTCAGCCGTACCGTCGCCTTCTCCTCCTCGGTCAGCTCCCTGCGCACCTTCGCGGGCACGCCCGCCACCAGTGATCCCGGCGGCACCCGCATCCCCTGCGGGACCAGCGCCGCCGCCGCGATCAGCGAACCGGTGCCGATGTGCGCGCCGTTGAGCACCGTGGCGCCCATCCCGACCAGGACGTCGTCCTCGATCACACAGCCGTGCAGGACGGCGTTGTGCCCGACCGTGACGCCCTCGCCGACGACGGCGGGGAAGCCGGGGTCGGCGTGCACCGTGCAGTTGTCCTGGATGTTGGAGCCCGCGCCGACCGTGATCGACTCGCAGTCGCCGCGCAGCACCGCGTGGTACCAGACGCTCGCGCCCGCGCCCAGCGTGACGTCCCCGAGCACCACCGAGCCGGGAGCGGTGAACGCGGTCGGGTCGATCTCCGGTGCGCGGCCCAGAATGTCCGCGATCAGCGGTACGGGGACGCCGCCGCCCGCCGTGCGCCCGCCCTCCGCGCCTGCCGCGCCCGCGCTCCGCGTAACCGCCGGGTCCGTCATGCCCACCGCCCTCGTCGTCGGTCCTGTGGTCTCCACCCGGCACCGTATACGGTGGGCCCGTGCCGAAGAACGAGAACGTGTTCTCCTCCGCGACCGCCGCCGCCACGGCCTGGCGTCGCCGCGTCGGATCGCGGATGGTGCACCGCGGCTGGCGCTGGGTGCAGAACGCGGGCGCGGTCACCGCCGCGCGCCCGGGACCGCTGCGCTTCGGCCGGATCGGCGAGGGCACCCGGCTCGCCTTCCCGCAGGGCACCGTCTTCGGCGAGCCGTGGATCCACCTCGGCGACCACTGCGTCATCGGCGAGCAGGTCACCCTCACCGCCGGGATGATGCCGGGCCTCGACCTCGGGCCCGACCCCGTCCTGCGCCTCGGCAACGGCGTCGTCCTCGGCCGCGGCAGCCACGTCGTCGCGTCCGTACCGGTGGTTTTCGGCAACGACGTCTACTGCGGCCCGTACGTCTACGTCACCAGCGACAACCACTCGTACGACGACACGACCCAGCCCGTCGGCAAGCAGTGGCCGCGCACCGCGCCGGTCGAGATCGGCAGCGGGAGCTGGCTCGGCTCGGGGTGCGTGATCCTGCCCGGCGCGCGGCTCGGCCGCAATGTGGTCGTGGCGGCGGGCGCCGTGGTCCGCGGCGAGGTGCCCGACTTCGCGGTGGTCGCCGGAGCGCCGGCCCGGATCGTACGGCGCTGGGACCCGGACACCGGCTGGCAGCCGCCCCTGCGCACCCCGCCGCCGCTGCCAGTCCCCGAGGGCGTCACCCCCGAGCAACTGCTGGCGCTGGCCGATCTGGAGGACCGGCCCTGAGCGCCCGGCCCCGGCGCTCGCCCTGAATCTCCGCCGCCGTGCGGGCATTTGTTACGTTGCCCGTATGCGCGCACCGATCGGCAACTTCGACGAAGCCCACCCCGCCACCGAGCGCCGCGACCTGCTCCCGCCGCCGGTCGCCGCCGCCGTGACACCCGACATGCTCTACGTCGACACGGACCCGGAGAAGGCCGACACCGCCGTCTTCGTCGAGACCTACGGCGACGACCTGCTGACCGCCTCGGCGAACTGCGTGGTCGTCGCGGGCAAGCGCGGCCAGGACGTCACGCTCGCCGCGTGCCTGGTGCTCTCCACCACCCGCGTCGACGTCAACGGCGCGGTCCGCCGCCACCTGGGCTCGCGCAAGGCGTCGTTCGCGCCGATGGACACCGCCGTGGGCGAGACGGGCATGGAGTACGGCGGCATCACCCCCGTCGGTCTGCCCGCCGACTGGCCGCTGCTCGTCGACGCGGCCGTCGTGGAGGCGCCGCACCTGGTCATCGGCAGCGGCGCGCGCCGCGGCAAGCTCATCGTGTCGGGCAAGGCGCTGGCCGCGCTGCCCGGAGCGGTCGTCCTCGAAGGACTCGGCATCTGACGACGCGGGGCCACCGGGCCGCGGAGCCGCAGGTCACGAGCGGTCCTCCAGCCTGCGGTGCAGGGCCCTGCCGCCCGCCACCACGGCCGTACCGACCGCCACACCGGCCAGCACGGCGAAGATCTTCCACGCCCCGGACAGCACACCCATCAGCGCCACGAGCACGACCAGACCGAGGACGAAAGCCAGCACCGGCAGCGCGTAGTACCAGAGCTGCGCATACGTCCGCTCGTCGAGTCCGAACGGCGGCGGCGGAGCTTTGCGTCCCATACCCCCACCGTAAACCCACAGGTCAGGGCAGGCGCGGGATCTCGATCGCCGGGCAGCGGTCCATCACCATCTCCAGGCCGGCCGCCCGGGTGCGCTCGTACGCCGCCTCGTCGATCACGTCGAGCTGGAACCACACCGCCTTCGCGCCCACGGCCACCGCGTCGTCCGCGACCCCACCCGCGAGCGAGGAGTTCACGAACACGTCGACCACGTCGACCGGGAACGGGATGTCGGCCAGCGAGGCGTACCCCTGCTCGCCGTGCACGGTCTCGGCCTTCGGGTGCACCGGCACGACCCGCTTGCCGAACCGCTGGAGCACGCCCGCGACTCCGTAGGCGGCCCGTGAGGTGTTGTTCGACAGCCCCACCACCGCCCAGGTGTCCCCGGTACCGGTCAGGATCTTCCGCACCGTCTCCGCGTCGCCGTACACGCCGTCCTCCAGCCGCTCGCCGTCACATCGTCCACGTACTGCCGTCGTGCCTGGTCAAACACGCCTCCCGCGCCCGCCATTCCCGGTCGCGGCCCGTAGGCTGACCGGATGGTGGACCGGTATCTGACGGTGGCGCGGGCGGGGGTCTGCGAGAGCGAGATCAAGCGCTCGCGGTTCCTGTGCGCGCTCGCGCCCGTGGCGAGCGAGGAGGCGGCGCAGGACTTCATCGCCCGCGTCCGCAAGGAGCACGCCGGGGCCAGCCACAACTGCTTCGCGTACGTCATCGGCCCCGAGGGGCGGCTGCACCGGGCCAGTGACGACGGGGAGCCGGGCGGGACGGCGGGCACACCGATGCTCCAGGCGCTGCTGGGCCGCGAGGTCCGGGACACGGCGGCCGTCGTGACGCGGTACTACGGCGGTGTCCAGCTCGGGGCGGGCGGACTGGCCCGCGCGTACGGGGGCGCCGTCACCGCCGCGCTGGACGAGATCGGCACGGTCGAGCGGCGGCGGCTCGTCCTGGTCACGGTCACCGTGGACCACCAGCGGGCCGGGCGGCTGGAGAACGAGCTGCGCGCCGCCGGACACGCCATCCGCGGTGTCGCGTACGCCGCCGCCGTGACCATCGACCTGGGCGTACCGCAGGCGGATCTCCCCGGCTTCCGTTCCTGGCTGGCGGACGCCACATCGGGCGCCGCCGAGGTGACGGTGGGCGGAAGCGCGTATGTGACCGTGACGCCCTAGGACATGTCCGACTTTACGGACAAGCCCTAGCGCCCTCGGGCGCGCTCCGCGAGGTCGGTGCGCAGGCGGGTGAGGCGGTCGATCTCGGCGTCCAGGAGGGCGAGCCGGCGGTCGACGACGTCGGCGAAGGAGCCGGACCGGTCGGCGGAACCGTCGCAGGGGGCGGGCGGGTCGGCCGCCAGGAGGTGGAGGCGGTGGGCGCGGCTGCGCAGATCCTCGACGGTCAGGCCGAGGGCGAGCAGCTCACGGATCACGCGCAGCCGGGCGACCTCGGCGGGACCGTAGTCGCGCTGGCCGGAGCCGGTGCGGGCCGGTGGCGGCAGCAGGCCGCGCTGCTCGTAGAAGCGCAGTGCGCGCGGGGTGGTTCCGGCGGCTGCCGCCGCTTCGCCGATCCGCATCCGTCCCCCCGACGGTCCTCGTACCGCTAGCCCATCCCTACTCCAGCTCCACTATCGCAGCCCCGAAGTGCCGCCCGCCGATCAGATCCGGCAGCGCCTCGGGCGCGCGATCGATGCCGGTGACCGTCGTGTACGGGAAGCGGATCTCGCCCGAGCGCAGCCAGCCGCCGAAGCGCGAGGTCCACTCCGCCTCGACCTCCGGGTGGTCGGTACCGCTGTAGCCGCGCAGGGACAGGCCCTTGACGACGAGCCGGTACGAGTCGATCTCGACGGGAGCGCTGCCGCCCGCCCGGTCCGCGGAGAGCTGCCCGGACAGCGCGCCGATCAGCGCGAAGCGCGCGCCCTGGTTGGCCGCGCCGAGAGCCGCGGCCAACTGCTCGCCGCCGACGGTGTCCAGCACCACGTCCACACCGCCGGGCGCCGCCTCGGCGAGCTGACGCGCGAACGGCCCGGAGCCGCGCAACACGACCGCGTCGTAGCCGAGTTCGGAGCGCAGCCGGTCGGCCTTCCACGGCGAGCCCGTACTGCCGATCACCCGGGCCGCGCCCAGCAGCCTGGCGACCTGCCCGGCCAGTGTGCCGACCGCCCCCGCCGCGCCCGTGACGAAGACGGTGTCGCCCGCCCGCACCTGGGCCAGCCGGGTAAGCGCGCCGTACGCGGAGGAACCCTGGGCGAGATACGCCACCGGGTCGGGCAGCGTGTCGTCCAGCACGGCGCACTGGGCGGCGGGCACCAGCGCGTACTCGCGCCAGCCGAGCAGGTGCAGCACCGTGTCACCGGGACGCGGCCCGTCGCCGTCGGGCGCGGCGACCACCTCGCCGACGGCGGGCCCGAAGAGCGTGTCGCCGTGGCGCAGCGGCGGCAGCGGGACGCCGTCGCTCTCACCGCCGAGCAGGGTGCGCAGGCCGGGGAAGACGAGGAAGTGCCGGTTGCGGACGAGGACTTGGCCGGGGCCAGGCTCCGGGAGCGGCGTCTGCACGACGGCGAAGTCCCCGGGCGAGGGCAGTCCTCGGGGGACGGCGACGATCCGCACTTCGCGGCTGGTGCGGGGCAGGACAGAGGGGCTTGCCTGAGGGGTTACCGGTGGCGTTGCGGACATGGACGGGTCTCCTGAGGACGCGCGGATTCAGGGCGGCGGTGTGGTGCGGTGCCGTCGGCCGGGGCGCGGTGACGCTAATCCCTGACCCGCGCGTCAGGGTCAAGCGGTGTGCCCTTTTAGGGGAGTTGCTGGCGAATTACAGGGTCTTACACCAGTTTCCTGGCTTTCCGGTGACCTGATCAGCGATCTCCACCGCCTGCCGGGCGGCGACCTTCTACACTCCATGACCACCGCCGGTGAGCCACGGCGCACGGGCCGCGAGCCCGGATGAGAAGATCGCAGCGGTACGGATCGGGCGCCGGAAGCGGCGCGGCACAGGTGCCCGCGGAAGCCAGTCGAAGTCGTCTGACGCCCGCGGGAGTCGAGGAACGGCGAGGGTGAGCGTGCGGGTCGGAGCGGTCGCGTGAGATTTCTGCACACCTCGGACTGGCACCTGGGACGCTCCTTCCACCGCGTCAGCCTGCTCGACGCCCAGCGCGCCTTCCTCGACCACCTCGTGGACACCGTCCGCGCCGAACGCGTGGACGCCGTCCTCGTCGCCGGGGACGTCTACGACCGCGCGGTCCCGCCGCTGTCCGCCGTCGAACTCTTCGACGACGTACTGCACCGGCTCGCCGACCTGGACGTGCCCACCGTCATGATCTCCGGCAACCACGACTCGGCCCGGCGGCTCGGCGTCGGCGCCCGCGTCATGGGCCGCTCCGGCATCCACCTGCGCACCGACCCGGCGAGCTGCCACCGGCCCATCGTGCTCACCGACGAACACGGCGACGTCGCCGTCTACGGGCTGCCGTACCTCGAACCGGCCCTGGCCCGCGAGGAGTTCGCCGCCGACCGGGCCGACCACACGGCGGTGCTCGGCGCCGCCATGGACCGGATCCGCGCCGACCTCGCCGAGCGCCCCGCGGGCACGCGCAGCGTCGTGCTCGCGCACGCCTTCGTCACCGGCGCCGCGCCCTGCGCCAGCGAGCGCGACATCACCGCGGGCGGCGTCGAGGCCGTACCCGCCGAGGTCTTCGACGGCGTCGACTACGTGGCACTCGGCCACCTGCACGGCTGCCAGACCCTCACCGAGCGCGACGCGACGGGCGAGCCCCTGGCCGAAGGCCAGGGGAGGATCCGCTACTCCGGCTCGCCGCTCGCGTACTCCTTCTCCGAGGAGCACCACCGCAAGAGCATGTGGCTGGTCGGCCTCGGCCCCGAAGGCGCCATCGACGCCGAACGGGTCGACACGCCCGTGCCGCGCGCGCTCGCCCGGATCCGCGGACGTCTCGACGACCTGATCGCCGACCCGGCGCTCGACCGGCACGAGGACGCCTGGGTGGAGGCCACCCTCACCGACCCCTTCCGCCCGCACGAGCCGATGGCCGCGCTCGCGAAACGCTTCCCGCACGTCCTCAGCCTCGCCTTCGAGCCCGAGACCGGTGACGACGACCCGCTCGCCTCGTACGCCAGGCGGCTGCGCGGGCGCAGCGACCAGCAGATCGCCGAGGACTTCGTCGCCCACGTCCGCGGCTCCGCGCCCGCCGCGCACGAGAGCGCCACGCTGAGCGCGGCCTTCGACGCGGTACGGGCGGACACCGTACGGACGGAACGCGCCTGATGCGACTGCACCGCCTCGAACTCACCGCCTTCGGCCCCTTCGCGGCCACCCAGCGCGTCGACTTCGACGAACTCTCCGCCGCCGGGCTCTTCCTCCTGCACGGCCCCACCGGCTCCGGTAAGACCTCCGTCCTGGACGGCGTCTGTTACGCCCTCTACGGCCAGGTGCCCGGCGCCCGGCCGGTGACGCGGCTGCGCAGCGACCACGCGGCGGCGGGCACCGCCACCGAGGTCGTCCTCGAACTGACCGTCGGGACACGGCGGTTGGAGATCACCCGGCGGCCCGAGCAGCCGCGGGCGAAGAAGCGCGGCACCGGCACCACCATGGACAAGGCCGTCACGCTGCTGCGCGAGCACAAGGACGGCGGATGGCAGGCGCTGTCCAAGTCGCACCAGGAGATCGGCGAGGAGATCAAGCAGCTCGTCGGCATGAGCTGCGAGCAGTTCTGCCAGGTCGTGCTGCTGCCGCAGGGCGAATTCGCCACCTTCCTGCGCGCGAGCGCCACCGAAAGGACCGCACTGCTCGGACGGCTCTTCGACACGCGCCGTTTCAAGGCCGTCGAGCACTGGCTGCGCGACCGCAAGCAGGACGCGGCCGGGCGGCTCGCCGCCGGTGACAAGGGGCTGGTCCACCTCGCCGAGCGGATGCGCCAGGCCGCGGGCGGCCTGGCGGCCGGGGCCGTTGCTGACGGAGCGCCGGACGAAGGCCCTTCGCCCGAAGGGCTGTTGGAGTGGGCCGCGGTCCTGCGCTGCGACGCCCGCGAGGCCGCCACGATCGCCGCGCAGGCCCTGCGGCACGCCGAGGCCGCCCACCACGCCGCCGCCACCGGCTTCGACGCCGCCCGCGACCTCTCCGCCCTCCAGTCCCGGCACGCCGAGGCCCGCCGCCGCGCCGCCGCCCTCGACGGTGAGCGCGACCACCGCGCCGCCGCCCGCGACCGCCTGGCCCGCGCCCACCGCGCCGCGACCGTCGAACCCGCCCTCGCCCTGCGCGACAAGGCCGCCCTCCAACACCGCGAAGCCGTCGCCCTCGAACACCGCGTCCTCACGGACCTGACGACCGCGGGCGAACAGCCCCCGACGCCCGCCGTACCGCACCACCGATCCCCGGTGGAGACGCCCGCCCGGCAGGCGGCCGGTCCACTGGCGGCCGACGCGCCGGGCCCCCGACCGGCTTCCGCCCCGGCCGAGCCCGGCCGGTCCTCGGACGGCCAAGGCACCGGGCCCGGTGGCCAGTTGCCGCTCGGCGGGCCCGGCGAGCAGCGGTCGGCCGGTGGGCCCGCCGATCGGGCGTCGATCGGGTACGGCGAAGAGCGGACCGTCAGGCCGACCGAGGTCAGGTCCGTGGACCGTCAGGACGTCAGGCTCGGCGAGCAACGGAAGGCCGACCGGGGCGAGGTGGCACCCGAATCCGCCTCCGTGTCGCCCAACAGCCCGGCGGAGCACGGGTCTTGGCGCGCCGAGGCGCTGGCGGGACGCGCGGGGGAGCTGCGGGAGGAGCTGGGCGGCCTCGCCCGGGCCGGAGAGGCCGAGCAGCGCGTGCGGGAGATCGCCGAGCGGCGCGCGGCGCTCGACCGGGAGGAGCGCGCGGACGAGGGAGCCGTACGCGAGGCCGACGGATGGCTGGAGGAGTGGCCGTCGCTGCGCACCGCCTTGCAGACCAGGGCGGACGGCGCGGCCGAGGCCGCGACCAGGGCTGCGGGCCTGGCGGCTGAGCTGGAGACCGCGCGCCGCCGCAGGGACGCGGCGGACCAACGCGACCGGCTGGCGCAGGAGTTGACGCGGGCTCAGGACCGGGCGCGGGACGCGCGGGACACGGCGGCACGGGCCAGGGAGACGTGGCAGGACCTGCGGGAGGCCAGGATCGACGGCATCGCCGCCGAATTGGCCGAGCAGTTGGCGGACGGCGAGCCCTGCCGGGTGTGCGGCTCGCCGGAACACCCCGCCCCCGCGCGGCCCGCCGCGCAGCAGGTCACCCGCGCCGACGAGGACGCGGCCGGCGCCGCCTACGAACGCGCCACGGCCGGGCACGAGTCGGCGCGTGCCGAAGCCGACCGGATCGGGGCCGCGTGGGAGGCCGCCGCCGCCACGGCGGGGGACGAGCCGCTGGCCCGGCTGACCGCCGCCTGCGCCGTACTGGAGGCCGAACACTCCTCCACCGCACGCGCGGCGGCCGACGTGTCCGAGGCGCGCCGGGCGCTGGAGCGCGCGGAACAGGAGCGCGACCGCCGCACGGCGCAGCGGCACGAGGCACAGAGCAGGACCGACGTACGCACCTCGCGGCGGGAGGAACTGGACGCGCAGCAGCGCCGGTTGAGCGCCGAGTTGGCCCAGGCGCGGGCCGGGTACGCGAGCGTCGCGGACCGGCGGGCCCGGCTGTCGGCGCGGATCGCGCTGCTCGACCGGGCGGCGCACGCCGTACGCGACCGGAGCGACAGCCGGCAGCGGCTCGCGGAGGCCGACACGGCGCTCGCGGAGGCCGCGACCCGCGCCGGTTTCGCGGCCCCCGCCGACGCCGAGGCCGCGCTACTCGACCCGGAACGGCTGTGGCGCGCCGAGCGCGAGGCCGAAGCGTGGGCCAAGGAGGAGGCCGCCGTCGAAGCGGACCTCGCCGCGCCCGAACCCGCCGCCGCGGCCCAACTGCCGCCCGCGGAACCGGCAGCCGCGCAGGCCGCACTCGCCGCCGCGACCGACCGGCTGCGCGCCGCATCGGCCGCCGAGTCCGCCGCCGCGACCCGCCGCGCCGAACTCGACCGGCTGTCCGCGCAGGCCGCCACCCGTACCAGGGAACTCGCCCCGGCCCGCGCGGAGTTCGACGCCATCGCCCGGCTCTCCGACCTCGCCTCCGCCACCACCGCGGAGAACCGCTACCGGATGGAGCTGGAGACGTACGTGCTGGCGGCGCGGCTGGAACAGGTCGCCGCCGCGGCGGCCGTACGCCTCCAGCGCATGTCCTCGGGCCGCTACACCCTCGTGCACACCGACGCGCGCGGCGGCGGCCGGGCCAAGTCGGGGCTCGGCCTGATGGTGGTCGACGCCTGGACCGGCACCGAACGCGACACCGCGACGCTCTCCGGCGGCGAGACCTTCTTCGCGTCGCTGGCCCTCGCGCTCGGCCTCGCCGATGTCGTGACCGACGAGGCGGGCGGTGCCCGCCTCGACACCCTCTTCATCGACGAGGGCTTCGGCAGCCTCGACGACCAGACCCTCGACGAAGTGCTCGACGTCCTCGACGGCCTGCGGGAACGCGACCGCGCGGTGGGCATCGTCAGCCACGTCGCCGACCTGCGGCACCGCATCCCGGCCCAACTGCGGGTCGTCAAGGGCAGGGACGGATCGAGCGTGCGGATGCGGACCGGGGCACCGGCCGCCGCCGGAGGCGGGCCGGTCAGAGCGTGAGGGGGCGCCGCTCCAGCGGTGAGGAGTAGACGATGCTGGTCGTGACCGCGCCGAGCCCGGCGATCCGCCCGGTGGTCTCCTCCAGATGCCGCATGGACCGCGCCGCGACCTTCATCACGAAGCAGTCGTCCCCCGTCACGTGATGCGCCTCGAGCACCTCGGGGGTGGTCGCCAGCATGTCGTGGAACGGCCGGTAATTGCCGGTCGGATAGCGCAGCCGGACCATCGCGAGGATCGGCAGCCCGATCCGGTCGTGGTCGATCACCGCCGAATATCCGGTGATCACCCCGGCCTCCTCCAGGCGCCTGACCCGCTCCGTGACGGCGCTCGGCGACATCGAGACGGTACGGGCCAGCTCGGCGTAACTGGCCCGGCCGTCGCGTTGCAGGGCCTCCAGCAGCCGCCAGTCGGTCGGGTCGAGGGAATAAGCGGTCATGCACGAGGGATAGCAGGGGAAAGCCCGGCCGATCAAGGCATTTGCGGGGGAAGCGCACTTCCGGCAAGCCGGGCGCGACCGTAGATTCTGCGCCATGACACAGCGGACATCCCAGCTCAGCGCCACCCCTGCCACCGCCGTCGGCCCGGTCCTGCGGGTGCCGCCGGCAGCCCCCGCCGACGCCGCCGCGTACTTCGCGGCCTCCCTGGCCTTCCACACCGACGTCTCCGATGTCGCCGCGTCACTGGAGGCGGCCCGCGCCACGGGCGGCGACCCCGGCTTCGTCGTGCTCGACTC
Organism: Streptomyces sp. NPDC025721; assembly: GCF_055558595.1. Lineage (NCBI taxonomy): Bacteria > Bacillati > Actinomycetota > Actinomycetes > Kitasatosporales > Streptomycetaceae > Streptomyces > Streptomyces sp. NPDC025721. Next base: position 15,997 of record NZ_JBVHMF010000007.1, read on the forward strand.
CCGCTCCACCGAGTCCTGGGACCAGGGCCACATCCCCGGCGCCGTCCACCTGCCGACCGCGCGCGTCCCCGAACTCGCCGCCGAATTCCTCGACCGCGACGTCCCGGTCGTCGTCCACTGCTGGGGCCCCGCCTGCAACGGCGCCACCCGCGCCGCCCTCGCCCTGGCCGGCCTCGGCTACCGGGTCAAGGAAATGCTCGGCGGCATGGAGTACTGGATCCGCGAGGGCTACGCGTACGAGACGGCCGACGGCCCCGCCCGGCGCGCGGCCGACCCCCTGACCGCGCCGGTCGGCGCCGACGACTGCGGCTGCTGACCCCGACGTGCGCCTGTTCGGCCGTTCAGTCCGGCAGCGACGTCAGCTCGTACGCCCACAGCTCGCCGCGGTCCGCGACCCGCACGAAGCCGACGCGCTCCAGAACGGCCTGCGACGGGCGGTTCGCCGGTTCCGTGGTGGCGAGCACCACCAGCACACCCGGCTGCGCGAGCGCCCACTGGCACAGCACCCGCGCCGCGTCCGTGGCCCAGCCCGCGCCCCGCCCCGACTCCGACAGGTCGTACCCGATCTCCACCGCGCCGCCGTCCGGCGGCCCGTGGAACCCGGCGCCGCCCAGCGCCACCAGGTCGTCACTGCGCTGTATCGCGAAGACGCCCCAGCCCGGCCGGTAGACGCCCGCCGCGGCGGCGGCCACCGTCATCGAGGCCGCGCCCACCGTGCCGTCCCCCGGCACGCCGTCGACCCACACCAACCCGGCGGGCTTGCCGTCCGCCAACAGCGCCGCGTCCTCCGGAAGCTGCTCACGCAGGGTCAACCGGCCCTGCGTCAGCACCAGCCGTCCACCGTCATGGGAAGCGTGCAACGTCATCGAGCCGTACCGCCTTCTGCGAGCTGTCGTCCCGGCGTCGAACCGGAAGGCAGCAGCGTAACCGCCTCGCGCGGCGACCCCGTGCCGAGGGCCGCGCCCGGCTTTTCCGCGGGCGGGGGGAACCGCGCGACCGGCCCACACGGGGCCGCGGGCACAGGGTCGCCCCGGTGGGGCAGACGCTGTTTCGCGACCACCGGACCGGTGGGGGCCGAGCGCGCGGTTCCCCCCGGCGCGCCTTCGGGGCACAGGTCTCCCCGGGCGGCGAGGCGGGGCTCGCGTCACCGGGAAATGCCCCGACCGGAGGTCAGAGCGCCGAGATCTCCGCCACCAGGTCGTCGAGTCCCAGCGACCCGAGCGACAGGGCCGCCATGTGCCACGCCTTGGCGTCGAAGGCGTCGCCGTGCGCCGCGCGAGCGGTCTCGCGGCCGGTGAGCCAGGCACGCTCGCCGAGCTTGTAGCCGATGGCCTGGCCGGGCATGCCGAGGTAGCGGATGAGCTCGCTGTCGACGAAGTCGGCGGGCCGGCCGCTGTGGAGGCCGAAGAACTCGCGGGCCAGCTCGGGCGTCCAGCGCTCGCCCGGGTGGAAGGGCGAGTCGGCGGGGATGTCCAGTTCGAGGTGCATGCCGATGTCGACGATGACGCGGTTGGCCCGCATCATCTGGGCGTCCAGGTACCCCAGGCGCCGCTCGGGGTCGGTGAGGAAGCCCAGCTCGTCCATGAGGCGCTCGGCGTACAGCGCCCAGCCCTCCGCGTTGGCGCTGACCATGCCGACGGTGGCCTGGTAGCGGGACAGGCTCTCGGCGACGTGCACCCACTGCGCGATCTGGAGGTGATGGCCCGGCACACCCTCGTGGTACCAGGTGGAGACCAGGTCGAAGATCGGGAAACGGGTCTTGCCCATCGTCGGCAGCCACGTACGGCCGGGACGGCTGAAGTCCTCCGAAGGACCGGTGTAGTACGGGGCCGCCGCGCCGCCGGGGGGCGCGATCCGGGACTCGACGCGCTTGACCCGGTCGGCCAGCTCGAAGTGCGTACCGTCCAGCGCCTGGATCGCCTCGTCCATCAGGCCCTGGAGCCAGTCGCGTACCTCGTCCACGCCCTCGATGGCGGTGCCGTGCTGGTCCAGGTGGGCCAGCACCTCCCAGGGGGACTTGTCGGGCAGGATCTTCGCGGCCTCGGCGACCATCTCGGCGTGGATGCGGTGGTATTCGGACCAGCCGTACGCGTACGCCTCGTCCAGGTCGAGGTCCGTGCCGTTCCACAGCCGGCACCAGCGGGCGTAGCGCTCGCGGCCCACGGTGTCGGACGTGCCCTCGGCGGCGGGGGCGTACGTGTCGCGCAGCCAGTCGCGCAGGGCCGCGTAGGCGGCGGTGGTCTCGGCGGCGGCGGCGTCCAGCTCGGCGCGCAGCTCCTGCGGCCCCTCGGCGACGAGCGCGGTGAACCAGCTCTCCCCGCCGTCGTCGCCGATCCACTCACCGATCTGGCCGATGACCGTCGACACCTGGCGCGGGCCCGCGTACAGCTTGCGGGACAGGCCCTCGGCGAGCGCGGCGCGGTAACTGTCGAGCGCGGCCGGGACGGCGCGCAGCCGGGCGGCGAGATCGGCGTAGTCCGCCGCGGAGTCGGTCGGCATGAGGGTGAACGCGTCCCGGACGCTGTGCGCGGGGGAGCTGAGGTTGCTCACCGCGCGCAGGTGCTCGTCGGCCGCGTGCACGGCGAGTTCCGCGCTCAGCCGCTCGCGCAGCAGCCGCGCGCACCGCCGCTCGGCGTCGCTCTCGCCACCGGGCCGCGCCTCCGCCTCGGTCAACCGGTCCAGCGTGGCACGGGCCAGCGCGGCCAGCGCGTCGGCGCCGGCCGGTGAGAAGTCCGGCAGGCGGCGGGCGCTGCCGGGGGTGCCGAGGTAGGTGCCGAGGACCGGGTCGAGAGCGAGGAGATCGTCGACGTAGGTGTCGGCGACCTGGCGGGGCAGAGGGCTGCTGGTGATATTGGACATGGCGCCATCCTGGTACGAGACCGGCCCTCGCGTCACCACCATTGTGTGCGTGGTGCCTTACGCCTGGGGCGTACGCCGCAGCTGGGGGCGTGTTCCCCGGCCCTCGCGCCCCGCGGAACAGCCCCGCCGGGCCCGTACGGATCGGACCGTCCGGGTCACGGCGTGGGCGGCAGCAGCGGGCCGCACGCCCACTGCTGGAAGATCAGCCGCGTCTCGACCCGCGCGACCTCCCGCCGTGAGGTGAACTCGTCGATCACCAGCCGCTGGAGATCGGTGGCACCGGTCACCGCGACATGCACCAGATAGTCGTCGGGCCCGGTGAGGTGGAACAGGGCGCGGGACTCCGGCAGCGCGCGGACGCGGTCCACGAACGGTGTGATCAACTCCCTGCGGTGCGGCCGTACCTGCACCAGAAGAAGCGCCTCCAGACCGCGGCCCAGCTTCGCCGGGTCCAGCCGCAGCTCGTGCCCGAGGATCACGCCGCCGCGCCGCAGCCGGGCCACCCGGTCGAGGCAGGTCGACGGCGCCACACCGACGGCCGCCGCGAGGTCGCGGTACGTGGTCCGGGCATCGTTCTGCAGCAGCCGGAGAATCTCCAGATCCACCGGATCCAGCGCGACGGAATCAGACATCGGGCGAACGTAGCACGGGCGTTCTCCCACGACGCCCGGCGAGCGTTCAGCCTGGAGCACATGGAGACGACAGCAGCAACGACACCGTCCCGGCCCCGCCTGACCCTGGCCACCGAGGCCGTGCACGCCGGGCGCGAAGACCTCGCGGCCCTCGGCGTGCACGCCGTGCCGCTCGACCTGTCCACCACTTACCCGTCGTACGACAGCCGCGCCGAGGCCCGGCGGATCGACGCCTTCGCCGCCACCGGTGAACAGCTCGAAGGCCCGCCCGTCTACGCCCGGCTGGACAATCCCACCACCGCCCGTTTCGAGACCGCGCTGGCCCGGCTGGAGGGCACCGAGGCCGCGGTGGCCTTCGCCAGCGGGATGGCCGCGCTGACCGCCTGCCTGCTGGCGCGCGCCGCCGACGGGCTGCGCCATGTCGTCGCCGTCCGACCGCTGTACGGATGCAGCGACCACCTGCTGACCGGCGGACTGCTCGGTACCGAGGTGACCTGGACCGACCCGGCGGGCATCGCGGACGCGATGCGGCCCGACACCGGTCTCGTCATCGTCGAGACGCCCGCCAACCCGACGCTCGCGGAGGTCGACCTGCGGGCCGTCGCCCACTCCTGCGGCACCGTGCCGCTGCTGGTCGACAACACCTTCGCCACGCCCGTACTCCAGCGGCCCGCCGAATCCGGCGCCCGGATCGTGCTGCACAGCGCGACCAAGTACCTGGGCGGCCACGGCGACGTGCTCGGCGGCGCCGTGGCCTGCGACGAGGATTTCGCGCGGCGCCTGCGCAAGGTGCGGTTCGCCACCGGAGGCGTCCTGCACCCGCTCGCCGGCTACCTCCTGCTGCGCGGGCTCTCCACCCTTCCGGTACGCATGCGGGCGGCCTCCGCGACCGCCGCGGAACTGGCCCGGCGCCTCACCGCCGATTCCCGCGTGGGCGCCGTCCACTACCCGCGGATCGGCGGCGCCATGATCGCCTTCGAAGTCCTCGGCGACCCCCACGCCGTCATCGGCGCCGTCCGCCTCATCACCCCGGCCGTCAGCCTCGGCAGCGTCGACACCCTCATCCAGCACCCCGCCTCCATCAGCCACCGCATCGTCCCCGAGGCCGATCGCTCCCGCTCCGGCGTCAGCGAACGGCTCCTCCGCCTTTCGGTCGGCCTCGAAGACGTCGACGACCTCTGGTCCGACCTGACGCTCGCGCTCGCGTCCTCCACTACCTCGGCCGCACCCGGCGTACGTCGCATCGACGTCTGACAGCGGTCTCCGCTGACGCAGGAGGGTAGGCCGGGTTTTTAGGGGCGCGGGGAACTGCGCGCTCAGCTCGCGCGGTGGCACGTCTGAGAACCGGCCCCAGTGGGGCAGTTGCTGTGTGTTTTCGGGCTGACAGCCCGGTGGGGGCGGGCCGCGCAGTTCCCCGGAGGGGCTTCCTCAAAACGCACGTGACGTGCGGGAGGGGTAGGCGGACCATGGAGAGCATGTACGCGACGACTATTGCTGGCGATGACGGCGGCGGGGGCCGTGCGGGCGGGCGCGGTCGTGGTCGGGGTAGGAGGGCGCGGATTCCGGCGGGGCCGGTGACGGCTTATGACGGGTGTGGGAAGTGTCTGGTGGCGGTGCGCAGGCTGAGCCGGAAGAAGGACGCGACGTCGTCGCCGGAGAAGCAGGAGGCTCAGGACCTCAAGGCGGCGGCGAGTGTCGGTGGTCACATCATCGCTTGGGCGGACGACTGGGAGGTGTCGGGGGCCACGGACCCGATGACCCGTCCGGGGTTGGGGCCGTGGCTGCGGGGTGAGATGGGGCAGTATTCGGGCATTGTGGGGCCGAGTGTGGACCGGATCGGCCGCAACCAGCGGTGTGTGCTGAACACCGCGCACTTGATCCACGGGCAGAAGAAGCTGTTGGTGACGGACGGGCACGACGGCCCGTGGAACTTGGACGACTCAGCCGACGAGGTACGTCTTTCCATCGACTCTCTCGGTGCCCAGATGGAGCATCGGGCCATGCAGAAGCGCAACCGGGATGGGGCTGTGACGGCCCGGACGTTGGGGAAGCCCAACAACGCACCGTCGTACGGCTTTCAGTACGTGCGCCTGGTTCCCATGGGCAGGGTCGATCATGTGGAGTTGCACGCGGGGGCGGCGGAGACGGCCCGTGATGTGGCGAAGCGGCTGTTGACCGATGAGACGGGAAAGATCACTCCGTATACGGAGGCGGCGCGACTGACGAGGGCAGGGGTGCTGTCGCCGTCCGACCATATGGCGGTGATGTACGGCAGGGAGCCGGAGGGCATTCCGTGGTCGGCGAAGTCGCTGATCTACGTGCTGACCAATGAGGCGTCTCTGGGGTACCTCACGCACCAGGGCCGCCCGGTGTTGGACGAGCGGACCGGTCAGCCGGTGCGGTTGTGCGAGGGTCTGTGGGATCGGCCCACGAGGGACCGGCTGGTGGAGAGGTGCAAGCCGTTGAAGCCGCAGGCGCGTACGGAGCCGCGTGCGCCGAAGGGGACACGGCTCGGTTCGAAGCTGGGCACGTGCGGGAACTGTGGGCACGGCGTGACCGTGGGCAGCCGTGGCGCGGAGGGTCCGTCTTATCGGTGCACCGGCCGGGCGAAGGGCGTCAAGGGGTCGGAGGACTGCGCGCCCGCACCGTCGATCAAGCTCAGCATGGCGGACGAGATGATCACCGAGTGGTTCCTGTCGCAGTACGGTTCGGGTGAGATCGCGGAGAAGGTGTGGGACCCCGGCAGCGGGCACGGGTCGCGGATCGGGGAGCTTAAGGCGGACCGGGCGCGGTTGCGCGCGGACCGGATGGCGGGTCTGTACGACGACGAGGACGATGCCGAGTGGTACCAGACCCAGTACACCCGCATCGGGAAGGAGCTCAAGGACTTGCGGGCGCTCCCGGACCGTCCCGCAGGCATGCGGATGGTGTCCACCGGCAAGACCGTCGCCCAGGCATGGACCGAAGCCCCGGACGACGCGGCACGGCGTGAACTTCTGGCCAGCTACGACGTGCGTTTCGTCCTGTTCCCCCAGGGCGCCAAGGAACGGCTCACGCTCACCGGCATGGACATGTACGCCGTGGCGCTGGCCGCCTAACGGCCCCGCACGACACGGAGGGTCCCGGCAGGCAGCAACCCCGCATGGGACCCTCCGCAATACGTCACCGCCCCCTCAGATGGCGGGCAGCACCAGCACCGGAAGCCGATGAACGGCGTACATCCCCGTCAGCGTCCGGATCTCCACCCGCTTGATGATCAACCGCGTCCCGGCGTCCCGCCCACCCGCCCCGGTCGCGGCGTCGTGGCCGCAGGTGCGTGTCATCTGGTCGATGGTCCACGGCGCGGGAGAGAATTCGAACCGGCCAAGGCCGGTACTGCCTTCCAAGCAGAACCCCAGCCGGTTGCCGCTCCTGCTATTGATGGCCACCCGCACGGAGTCAGCGTCTGTCACGACTTCCAGTCCGCCCCCAGCGGCCAACGGCACCGGACGGGGCATGCCACCCAGCAGCCGGGCAACCTTCGCGGCGACGTTCGGATCGCCGGTCGTCACCCGCCACGTCCGCAGCGCTTCAACCCGTCCGCCGTCCACGTACGCAGAGTGGAACTCCCCGACGACCAGCGCCTCAGCCATCGGGCCCACCACCCCACGCCGACGCGTGCAGTCGGGCGATCTCCCGCAGGACCGCCAGGTCATCCGCGATCCCGGCCGCGATCTCCGCCGCACCGGGAGTGTGACCGGAGCCGACGTAACGCCACGAGGAGTGCGTCACCAGCCCGACCCCGGAATCGTCTGGCTCACCCGTCCGGAAACGTGAACGAGCGGCCCGCAGAGATCCATAAGTCGTCGAGTACAAGCGGGATTTGGTGAGGCAGTGGCCCCGGTAGCCCAGCGCGTGAGCCCAGGCCCGCAACCGCAAGTGCGCCAGTTCCGGCAGACCGCCCAGCCGCCAGCACGTACCCATCAGCGCCCGCAGATGAGCCGAGACCGCCGCCAGGTCGATGGCGGCAGCCGAGGCCACCCGGCGGTCCAGCCCCCCGGTGTCGCCAAGGCTCTTGGATACGTACTTGGCGACGTATGCGGCGACCGCTTCATCGGTGATGGCCGAGCCGTCGCCGAACGCCCGGATCGGGTGTACGTCTATTTGTACGCCCCACCGGAACACGTACTCGCCGAGCGCGGACGAATGCCGCATCGCCACGCGCACGCCAGCGGCAGCGCTGCGGACAACCTCTGCCAGGAGGGAAGCAGTTGCCCACGACGGAGGAGGCGTATCCGGTCCGTCCGGACCGTCGAGGCGGATCACCGCGTGAACGTGGACCGCGCCACGCCGCTGGTACTCCACCACCTTCGCGAACGACACCCGCAGATGCTCGTTCAGCGCCGCCTGACTGATCCCCGCAGCGGTCGCCAAGTGACGCCGGATCGCCCGGCAGGTACGGTTCCACAGCTCCCCGGCGTGCGCGTGCCACAACGCGTGGGCGGGGTAGTCGTAGCACTCACGGCACAGTGGCTGACCGATCAAGCGGTCGTCGTCAGCATGGACGTTCCCGCAGGCGACCGGCCGACCGTGCTCACACTCGCCGCCATCACGTCGGGGTCGGCAGCGCTCCGGGCCCGCACGGTGCACCGTGCCGAACGACGGGGCGGTGAGGGTGACGAACAGCCGGGGATGCTCCACCACCCGAGCCGGAGTTCCCTTGCCACCCAGCAGTCCGGCGCGCACCAGATGGAAGGTGTCCCCGGAGTGCTCACGGGAACACGGCGCGCAGACCGATGTGCGGCGGTTGCGGCATCGAACCGCCAGCCGCCCGCCAGGCTCACCGGCCGTGTCGTAGTGCCGCACCACCAGACCCGTAGAAGGGTCTGCCGTAGTGGTGTGCCCGGACAGGTACACCGGGTGGGCACAGCCGCCTGTCGCCCGGATCTGCTCACGCCAGCGCCGGTAACCGGGCTCATTGGCGAGCCGGACCAGATCCTTTTCGGTATCGCTCAAGTGCCGCAGGCGCTCCGCCAGGTCGAGCGCGGAACGCCGTGCGGCACGGTCGTACAGGTTCACAGCCATGACGGCGGAGCCCTTTCGTGCCGTGCGGACAGGACCGAGATCGGCATGACAAGCCCTCCTTTCCGTACCGGTTGAGCTGCGATGATGACGGAATCCGCCCGCCGGCCAGCACGGCCAGCACGGCCAGCACGGCCAGCACGCTCAGCGACGAGGCGGCTTACGGGAACGCGGATGACGACGGCGCCAGGTGCGGCGGCAGTACCGGCAGCGCACCAGACGCCCACGCCGCCGGTACTCCCGCTGGCGCCCGCAGATCGGGCAGCGCGGCGGCTCACTCTCAGGCACAGGGCACCGCCCCTCAGCCCTGAAAGCGGTCGAGGATCCACTGCACCAGCTCCGAGACCATGAAGACCGCCGGAGTCAGCGCCACGTAGAACCCGAACAGCGCGATCAACGCCGCCTGCCACCAGGGCACCTCACGGGACCGGACGAACAACACCGTGATGATGCCGAGGACCACGACCAACGACAGCGACGCCGATTCCGAGGTCACGACGACTCACCTCCCCCGACCGCGTGAACCAGCCCCGGCATGGCCGGGGTGCTCTTCGCGTGCATCAGGGCCGTCAACCGGGCTTGTTCGGTGGTGGTGTGGGTGGACCGGACCCGCAGCCAGCTCCCGCCGACCGTGGCCACCGCCACCCCGCGTTCGTCCTCACCGATCGACTGCGCGACCGCCACCGCGTCCGGCCACAGATCTCCCAGCGCCATCAACGCCGTCTGCTCGTCATGAACGCGATGACAGACCCGGCCGCCGAGCTGTGCACGCAACGCGGTGACACCGGAACCGAGTTCGGATCCCACCCGCTGCCCGGCAACGATCAGGTGGAGACCCAGAGCTGCCCCGAGTTGAGCCAGCCGCAGGAGTGCCGTGGAGCACTCCGCCACCTGTTGTTTGCTCGCCTTGCTGCCGTCCGACAAATACAGCTCCGCCAACTCATCGACCAGGACCACCAGCGGCACCGGCCGCACGTCCTCCGACAACTCCCACACCGAACGCACACCCGCCGCCCGGCACTTCGCCATGCGGTGCCCGATCTCGACCGCCAACGCCCCGAGCAGTGAGGCCGCTTCCTTCCGGCTGCTGGCCAGCGCCGACAGCCGGGGGCCGAACAACGACAGCTCCAACCCGCCCTTGCAGTCGATCCCGACCAGCGCCACCGGCTGAGGAGCCAACTCCGCCACCCACGAGGCCAGAAGCGTGGACTTGCCCGACTGCGTAGCACCGACCACCAACCAGTGCGGCACCGACCGCAGATCAACCGTCCACGCCCCGCCGTCCTCCGTACGGCCGACGACCGCCGACAACAACCGCGACGGCTTGCCAGCCGGAACCGTCCTGCTCTCGGCCAGCGGATCACGCGCCGTCGCCGTGATCGTGACCCAGCCCCGCCGAGGCGAGACCACCCGCACCCCGTAGACCCGCCAGTCATGCGCCATCGCTTCGGCCGCCGCCAGATACAGCGCCGGAGTCTGACCCGGCAGCATCCGGATACGCAGCCGCAGACCCGCCCGCGTCAGCCGAGGCAACCCCAGACGCGGCACCGAAGGACGCAGCGGACTCCCGCTGACCATCAGGTCACCCGCAATCACCGCATGGCGCGGCCGGTTGGTCACCGCCAGATCCGTGGCGATGCACAGCCGCCGCCAGGTCGTCACCATCCGCCCGACCGTCAGAGGAAAGCCGCCCAGAACCCAGCCCCACGCGATCCCGTCCAGCCAGCGCGGCAGCGGGTACTCCCACACCGGCTGCATGAGCAGCACCACACACAGCCCCGCCGTGACCAGCCAGACGATCAACTCCCACGGCATCACGAACCACCCCCGTCCACCGCGTCACCCGCACCCGGCGCGGCATCAGGGGCGTACTCCGATGCCAGCAAGAACCGCGCACGGCCCGCCGCGAACGTCGCATGCCGCACGATCAGCCGCAGCATCACCGGCACGAAATCCCGGTCATGCCCCGCCACTTCCAGCAGTAGACCCGCCCCGGTCATCGCGTCCAGATCACGGCCCAGCCGCGCCAACTCCGCATGCACCTCACTCACGACCGCTCACCCCCGCCACCGCCGCGTTCGCCGTTTCCATCTCCGCCAGCACGCGCGCCGCCGAAGCCGCAGCCTCGCAGTCCCGCGCCACCCGCAGCAGCGACAGCCGACGCGTGCCCGGATCCAGCGGAGCAGCGGCGACCTCACCGAGCACCGCCAGACGGTCCATCAGATCCAGCCACGTACCCGCCATCACCCCTCACCCCCAGGGCCAGCCTTGGCCTTGACCGCAGCAGACAGGGACGGAGCCGACACCGAAGGCCCCGACCCCGGCGCAGGAGTGATCGCCGTCGCCCGGAACGAGGTGCCGGACCGGTCGCCCATCTGCCACTGGACCGCCGTGAGATCCCTGACTTCCACGCGCATCCCCGCGTCCAGCCCGCGTGGCTGACCAGGCACGGCCACTTCAACGGTGTCCGCTTTCCGTCCTTCCGCCTGCCGGATGACCAGCCCCACGACATAGACCGTGTTGCCTTCCCGGTCCACCCTGATCTGGCCCGTCTCCGGATTCACACGCGGTTCCGGAGGGACCACACACAAGATCGCCCCCAGCCGCGACACGTCCACCGGGATGGATTGCATAGGCGTACACACCCTCTCCGTCGATCACGACAAGCACCGGACACCTGTCCGGTTAGATACTTGTCCTAATAGGTTGCGAGTGTGCGCCGCTTGACCGCAAGAGGCAAGCACTTATCCTGACAACCGACGGGTAGACATGTACCTAGCACGACCCACTGACACCCGACTACGACACGGAGACACGGGAGGCCAGCCCACATGCCGGACGAGACCGCCAAAGCGGTACACCTCTACGAGGCCGTAGCTATCAGGCTCGCCGAGCAGATCAGCCAGGGCCAGTACCCGCCCGGCAGCATGCTCCCCAGCGAGACCGACCTCATGGCCACGTTCGCCGTCTCCCGGCCCACCGCACGCGCCGCCGTCGCCGAACTCCGGTCGATGGGACTGGTGGAGAGCCAGCGCGGCAAGGGGTCATTCGTACGCCAGGCCGCCCAACAGGCCACCGTCGACCAGACGATCACCCGACGCGGGAAGCGTTTCTCCTCCTACGGGGCCCAGTTCACCGAGGCCGGACCCGTACGGGTCGCCCGCACCCACGTCACCACCGACGAGGCCGCGATGATCGGCCACGAGGACCAAGCGGCTTTCTCCGTCTACCGGTTGCTGCACGACCCCACCACCGGAACCCGCGCCACACACCGGGGGCTCGTCCCCTTCGACTTGGCAGCCCGCCACACTCAACTACACGAAGACCCCAACGCCGGTCCTGACGACATCTACGGACTCCTCACCGCCGCAGGCCACAACCTCACCTGGACCGAGTACGTCACCGCACGCCCCGCCACCCCCGACGACCGCGCCGCCCTCCAACTCCCCGACGCCCCGTGGCTGCTCGTCGCCCACCGCGTCACCCACTCCGCCGACGAAGGCCCGCTCCTGCTCGAAACCCTCACCGCCAGCGCGGAGAACGCGCGTCTCGCCTACCACCTGACAGCCGCCCGAGCACCCGCCGCAGCCCGGTCGGTCTAGATCTTCTCTACTTACTCAAGGGCGCGCCTGCGGCGCGCCGGGCGGCCCTGCCGCCCTCCGGCCGGGCATGCGGCCTGACGGCCGGTCCCGTCCGGAGCGGCACCCGCCCGCACGAGCCCGCAGCCCCCTGAACAGCACAAAGCCCCCTCTGCCTCGCCGGCCAGGAGGCCCATTTCATGTGCACGCGTCACCGCGTGCACGTCTTCGCGTGATCTCGCGCGGCGAACTTCGCGGGAGTGATTCCAGGAGCGAACGCGTCCAGCTTGCAGCCGGAACATGTCACCCAATGGCCGCCGCGCTCATCCTCTTCGACCCGGACCTTGCCACGCCCGCCCTGGGTACGCCACGCCGCGCCGACCGTCTTCCGCCTCATCGCTCAAGTCTCCCCGCTCAGGAGTGCCCAGGAAAGGACGCCGTCAACTGCGCCTCCACGCGGACCGCAGGCTCGCAGACATCTAACGATCGCTTCCCCCGCAATGGGCAGTACGGCGAATCCGGGATCGTCCCCATGTCCACATGCGCCAGTACCCACGTGATCCAACGGACCAGTTCCGGTGACCCCTTGAACCGCACACTGCCCGAACCCTCGACAGCCGTCCCCGCCGCCACCCGGAACACCTCCTCAGGAACCCCCAGGCCCGTCAGCAGTTCCCGGAACTCCCTGGCCGCCTCATCCGCTTCCACCCACCCCGCGATGGCCTCGACCCCGCTGACCCACGCCGTCTCGACGAGGCCGTCGTCCCACCGGCCCGACCCCGACCCATCCCCGTCGCGCATGACGCATGCACCCATCCCGCCACCCGGCATATGCCTGACACGTGCCGGTGTACGTCGTAAACAATGGTCTTTGCGAAAGCGAACCGTAGCACAGAATGACGATACGACAACCGTACGATGCGACGAGGGGCAAACTTGGCACACTCACGCCACAAACACGCAGGACCGGCCCTCCCGCACCAGCGAGAGGACCGATCTCATCTAACGGTGCGTCACCATCGCGTCATCGCCACGCGCTGCACGGCCACGCCTTGTACGACGAGCACGACGGCCCGTACAGGTAGCTTTTGGCCACCCAGCCCGTAGCCCCCGCCCGCGACCCGCCACCGCTGCGACGCGTCAGCCGCACATGCATCCACGGCCCACTGGACCCGAGCACCTGCACCCGGTCACCCCGATACAACAGCCCCCGAACCACGCCGTAGTAGCTGGCACGCGTCCGGAACCGCAGACCGTTGACCCGGACGCTGGAGTTCTGCGTCCGCGCGTACGACTGCTGAGCCGGAGCCCGCGCCGCATGCGTCTCGACGGCGGGCGTTCGGCCCCCGGCCAGTTCCACCGATCCGGCAGCCGACGCCGAACCCGCGCCGACGCCCAGCACTACCGACGCCGACAGTGGCACCGCAACCAGCCCGGCCCGCAGCCGACTGCGCGTGATCTTCTCCATGAGAACTCCTCTCGCTGATCCGAGACGAGCAGCGACGGGAGGCCGCTACTTGTCCTGACAAGTAGCGAGCATGTGTCCCGCAAACAAATGAGGGCAACTGGTTATCCTGACATGTGATTCACCTCGAACGGCAGAAGGCTCCGCCCGGACTGATCCGGGCGGAGCCGACTGGTTGCCGTATCGCGTTGTTCGCCGCTAGGGACGCGTGTACAGGTAGGGGTCGCTGGCGACGGCCAGCGGCACGACGAGTGCGGTTCAGAACAGCACGATCACGACCTGAGCAGCATCTGTCTCATACCGCACCGCCGTTCACAGCACTGCCCGCATGCCGGGCGGTCCACTCCGCACGCGCCGCCACAAGCAGGGGGTATACCTCGCGGTCGAGGTAGTCGGCCTGAGCGCGCAGTTGGGCGGCGAACGTCGCCAGGCCGGTCGGATCGAGCCCGTTGACCCAGTAGTCGTCAACGATCCAGACGTTCGCCACCGGAAGACGCCCCGCAGTGTCTTCGGCGTACGGCGTGCAGTCGATGGTCCCGCTGAACACCGCCGACTCCTCGCCCGGTTCGCGGGCATGCGCGACGCGCATCCGCTGACCGTCGAAGTGAGCCTGGTGGCACATGTCTCCCAGCAGGACGAAGAGCCGTGCGAGCGATACGCCGGACGTGCTCGGATCGTCCTCGGCCCAGGTCGGCAGGTAACCCGTGGCGGTGTAGTTGTCCGTGCTGGCGATCTCCCACGTCCGGCCAGGGCGTGCGGGAACGTCGGTTTCGGCGGCAGGGCCACGGGAGACGGTCTTCATTCCGCTCACCGGCCCGGCACCTCGCCCTCGGCGTCCGCGTCGTCCTGCGCGACCACCGCCCATACCCGCTTTCCGACCCCTTCTCGCGCGCTCACACCCCAACGTGACCCGGTAATCGCGTCCACCAGCGCCAGCCCCCGGCCGCACTCCGCGTCCGCCGACGGCTCCTGGAGTACGGGCCAGGACTCGTTGGCGTCATGCACCTCGATCTGCACGCCGCCGTCGAGGCGTTCGTACCGCGTCTCGATCAGCCGCCCCTGCGGGGAACGCGCATGGCGCAGAGAATTGGTCAGTAACTCCGAGAGGACGACCTCAGCGCGGTCGGCGAGCGTGGGCATCCCCCAAGCTCCCAAATGTCCCCGCAGCTCATGCCGAGCCACCGGTACACACCTCGGATGGTGGGCCCACCGCTTCACGACCAGGGAACGCCCCTCCGCAGCGGGCGGCACAGTCAACGTCACCGCACTGCCCCCACCCACACGAACGAACGCCGGTTAAACTCACGCATGTCAGCCTGCTCTCTCAGGTTGGCCACGCCCCCGGACCGTTCACGCGGTTGCGGGGGTCGTACGGCGAATCCGCCAGGAGCGCGGCCTGCACGTCCTGACCCGAGTAGCGTTGCTTGTCGGCAAAGTCCGGTGCAGTAGTTACGTGTCCGCGCTCGTCCGCACCTCTGCGGACACGGCGGACAGCGGAGGACTCATGAGCGAGTCATTCGGTCAGGCGTTGAAGCGGCTTCGCGGAAGCCGGTCGCTTCGAGACGTAGCCCGATTAGCAAGTGTCAGCAAGAGTCAGGTGTCTGATCTCGAAAACGGTCGGCGCAAGCCAACCGCACAGTCAGCGGCGGCACTTGATCGGGCGTTGGAGGCACACGGAGAGCTGGTGGTCCTGGCCGAAGCGGAGTCCGGTCCGTCGTCACTTGAGCAAGCGGACTCCTTGCAACGCGGGCTGCACGAAGCCTTCGCCGCTGGTCCCCTCTCAGGTGTGAGCCTGGACGAGGTGGAATGGACGGTCGCACGCCACGGCAGAGCCACCCGATACCGTCCGGAGTCCGAGCTGTTGCCAGATCTGATCACCGACTTCGCAGATCTCCGCCTCTTAATGACGGGGCGTCAGTCGGAGCGCGTACGTAAGCGGCTCACCATCGCCGCCGCACGTATGTCCGGTCTCGTCGCCCTGACATTGCTCAAGATGGGAGACGAGCGAGCGAAGAGTTGGTGGCGCACGGGGCGTGCCGCAGCGGCGTCCGCCGAAGACCGGGCCACCCTCTCGTGGATCTACGCGCAGGAGGCGTACCAGCTCTACTACAGCGGTGACCTCTACGGGGCGGTCGAACTGGCTGTACGGGCCCAGCATTGGGCCGGTGGCCTCCCTTGCGTCGGGCCTGCTCTCGCCGCGCCGCTTGAAGCACGTGCCCACGCCTTGCTCTCCCGACCCGACGCCACGGCGGTGGCGCTGGCTCATGCTCAAGATGCGCTGAACCGGCTTCCGGACGAAGACCGGGAGGAGTCCGCGTTCAGCTACTCCGAATCGCAGATGGCCTTCCACGCCGGGAACGCCTGGACGCACCTTGAAGACACCGACCGTGCCAGCGCGGAGTTGACCCGCGCTCTCGATCTCTACCCATGCTCCGATCACACGGACCGGGCTCTCGTCCGGCTGGACTTGGCCATGTGCACGGCGATTGCGGGCGATCCCGCCTCGGCCGCCGAACAGGCCATGAACACCGTGGTCGAGTTGCCCGAGGAGCACAGGACCGCACTGATCATGTGCCGCGCCCGAGATGTCGCCGATAGGGTGCCGGAGGCTCGAAGAGTGCTGGAGGTGAAGGCGCTGCGTGAGATCCTCGCGCAACCTTCGGAGTGAGAAAGGGCGGGCGCGATGCAGATCAGCGAGGCGACCGAGGCGGACACGGATGAAATCTCCGTGATCCTCGGAGAGATAGAGCACTACTACGGCGGCGAGCCGACCGCCGCCGATCCCGAGCAGATCCGCCGGGCCCTGTTCTCCTCCAGGCCCGCCGCGACCGTTCTCCTCGCCCGGAATGACGGCAACGTCGTCGGGCTCGCGTCCTACACGTTCCTCTGGCCCGCAGCGGGCGCGGACACGTCGCTGTACCTCAAGGAGCTTTACGTACGCGAGAGCGCTCAGCGTCGCGGCGTAGGTCGTGCGCTGCTGGCTGAGCTGAAGAGGATCGCCGCCGAATCCGCGTGCTCCCGGATCGAATGGACGGCAGACACCGACAACCCCCCGGCCCTCGCGTTCTACGAGGCACTGGGCGTGGAACAGAAGGCGGGGAAGGTCTTCTACCGCCTCGGCCTGTAGCACTAGATGTTGCCGTCGACGGACCGCACACCGGTTCAAGCAGCTACGGCTGATGGGCGGCTGATCGGGGCTTTAGGCAGCCACCATGGGGCGAGCCTCTAAGATCGGGGCCCACTTCGGGCTATTGCGGGCAGGTCCACAGCCTGCCCGAGTCGCGCGAGCTTACGGGCCCCGATCTCTCGCCCCATGGCAGCTCCCGCCCAAAGCCCCGCCCAACCGCCAGCCCGCACGCGCACCCAGCAATGCGCGCACCCCAACTGACCAGCGTGAATGTCTCATTTTTCCTGTTCAGAGCGACTTCTCGCCGGTAGAATGGACCTTGTCTTTAGGCGAAGTCCCCCCGCGCCCCTGAAGAGCAGGCCCCGCGCGACGGCAGCGCGCCCTTCCCGCGCCCCTGAAGGGCAGGCCCCGCGCAACGCAGCGCACCCGCCCCGTGCCCCTGGAAATCAGGCCCCGCGCGACGGCAGCGCGCCCGTCCGCCCCTTCGGGGGGTGACCCGAGGTGTCAGGTGCGGTCCTGGGTGGTGCGGGGGAGGGGGGAAGGGGCGTCGGCAGACGCCAGTGTGGCGGTGATGACGAGGGTGCCGTCCTCGACCTGGTAGTCGAGCGGCAGCGCAAGCTCGCGCATGGTGGCGACCATGCCGGTGTTGGTCGACTGCGTGACAGCGTAAACGCTGTCACGCCCGGCCTCGGCGGCCATGGCGACCAGCTTGCGCAGCATGGCCGCACCGATGCCGCGCCGCTGCCAGCCGTCCTCGACGAGGAGGGCGACCTCGTTCTCGTCGCCGTCCCAGAGAAGGTGGCCGAGGGCGACCAGGCGGCCGGAGGCGGTCTCGACGGCGAGGGACTGGCCGAAGCGGGGGCTGAGCAGGTGGGCGAGGTAGCGGTCGGCGTCGCCCACGGGGCCGTGGTAGCGCAGGGCGAGAGTGCCGGGGGAGCAGCGCTCGTGCATGGCCAGGGCGGCTTCGCGGTCCTCGGGCCCGGCGCGGCGGATCGTGATCTCGTTGCCCTCGGGGAGCGTCAGGACATCCTTGGCGTCGGGCGTCCTGGCCCCGAGGCGCGCGCCGAGCCGCGCGTCGAGTTCCAGCAGGGCCCGCGCCCTGGCGAACTCGGTGGGCGTGAAGGGGAGATGGTCGCGCTGGACGGTGATCGTGCCGCCCGACGGGTCGCGCAGCCGCATCACGGTTCCGTCGAGCGCGTCCTCGGCGTGAGCGGTGGCGTCGGCGGGCGCGGGCGTCGAGCGGATGGTGCAGCGGCCGAACAACTGCCGCAGCGCGAGCGGCAGTTCCGCCGCGTCGAGCGCCGTACGGGTGGCCAGGGTGAGCATGCGGGTCGGGGTGTCCACCAGGTCGTGGGCGTCCGCCCGCTCCGTCCATGTGTCGGTGCCGCCCGCGGCGGTGACGGTCCGGGCGAGCGCCGTGGCGGGCAGCGCCGCAGGGGCCCGCAGCAGGAACTCGTCCACCGTGCCGTCGGCCAGCGGGTGCGTCTGAAGGGTGACGATGTCGACGCGGCTGCCCGCGAGCGCCGTGCACACCGCGCCCAGGCTGCCGGGGGCGTCGCGCACGGTCGTCCGCAGCCGCCACAGCGTCGTCTCGCCGTCGGTACGGTCGCCCGCGCGCTCGGCGCCTGCCTCGTCGGCGGATGCGTCGGCGCGTCCGTCCTCGCCCGTCCGCGGCGCGGCGGCCGGTGGCGCGTGGCCGCGCCCGCGTGCCCACCAGGTGTGGAAGCCCGCCACCGCGAGCAGCGCCGCCGCCGACATGACCAGCAGCACCCGGCCGTCGGGTCCGTGCCCCACCGTCTCGGCGATCAGGTCGGCGGTGGCCATCGCCGTGAACAGCGCGGCCACTTCGACGAATTCGCGGCGCCAGTGATGCTGACGGGATCCGGGATGGGCAGGAGTCGACTGAGACATACGTCTACCATGCCTAAGATGTGTTGCGTGATCACGAACGTTCCGTGACCGGCCGGTAAAGGACGGATCTTTTCGGTTAACTTACGTTTTCAACGTTTTTGCCGAATGCGCCCCTCTCGCGCCGGAGTGCGGCATCCATGGCCCCATGGTCAACGAGCCCCCGCGCCGCCTACGATGGCCCGACTTCACCCCGCCGCGGACCACCCGAGCCGCCCTACCCGCGCCGAAGCAGCTACCCCCACCGGCGCAGCGACGATGACTGCAGAACAGACACCGCACACCTTCCAGGTCGATCTGCGTGGCCTGGTGGATCTCCTCTCCCACCACCTCTACTCCAGCCCGAAGGTCTACCTGCGGGAACTTCTGCAGAACGGCGTCGACGCGATCACCGCCCGCCGCGCGCAGGACCAGGACGCGCCCGCCCGCGTCCTGCTGCACACCGAACCCGGCGCGCTGCGCGTCGAGGACACCGGGATTGGCCTCACCGAGGCCGACGTGCACAATCTGCTGGCCACCATCGGACGCAGCTCCAAGCGCGACGCGCTGGAGAACGGCATCGCCTCCGCCCGCACCGAATTCCTCGGCCAGTTCGGCATCGGCCTGCTGGCCTGCTTCGTCGTCGCCGACACCATCCGCGTGGTCAGCCGCTCCGCCCGCACCCCGGACGCGCCGCCGGTCGAATGGTCCGCGCGCGACGACGGCTCGTACACCGTACGCACGCTGCCGGACGACGCCAGGACCGAACCCGGCACCACCGTGCACCTCACCGCGCGGCCCGGTGCCGCCGACTGGTTCGCGCCCGAGCGGGTCACCGCCGTCACCCGCGACTTCGGCTCGCTGCTGCCGTACGACATCCGGGTGGACGACACGCCCGTCACCGACCGGCCGCCGGTCTGGGAGCGCCGCCACGCCAGTGCCGGAGCCCGCCGGGTGGAGTTGGCCAGGCACTGCCAGGAGCAGTTCGGCTTCCTGCCGCTGGACGCCATCGACCTCGACGTTCCGGTCGCCGGAGTGCGCGGCATCGCGTACGTCCTGCCCTCCGCCGTCAGCCCGGCCCAGCGCGCGGGCCACCGCGTGCACCTCAAGGGCATGCTGCTCACCGACCGCGCCGACGAACTCCTCCCGGACTGGGCCTTCTTCGTCCGCTGCGTCATCGACACCGACAGCCTGAGGCCGACCGCGTCCCGCGAACACCTCTACGCCGACGAGACGCTCGCCGCCGTCCGCGACGCGCTGGGCGAGCGGATCAAGGAGTGGCTGACGACGCTGGCCGCGGGCGAGCCGGAACGCCTCGGACACTTCCTGTCCGTGCACCACCTCGGCGTGAAGACGCTCGCCCGGCACGACCCCGACCTGCTGCGGGTGATGCTGCCCTGGCTGCCGTTCGAGACCACCGACGGGCAGCAGTCGCTCGACGAATTCGCCCGCCGCCACCCGACCGTGCACTTCACCCGCACCGTCGAGGAATTCCGCCAGGTCGCCGCCATCGCCGCCGCCCAGGGCATGGGCGTGGTCAACGGCGGTTACACGTACGACGCCGACCTGGTCGGGATGCTCCCGCGGGTACGGCCGGGCACCCCGGTCGCGGAACTGGACGCCGACACCGTCACCGCCCACCTCGACACGGTCGACCCGGCCGAGGAACTGGCCCTGTCGGGCTTCCTCGCCGTCGCCCGCGCCGCACTCGACCCGCTGGGGTGCGACGTCGTCCTGCGCACGTTCCACCCGCTGACCGTCCCCGCGCTGCACCTCGACGACCGGTCGGCCCGGCACGAGCGCGCCCGCGAGGAGGAAGAGGAACAGGCCGACGACCTGTGGGCGGGCATCCTCGGATCGCTGCGCGGCACCGCGCCCAGGGCCCGGCTGGTCCTGAACCACCTCAACCCGCTGGTGCGCAGGATCGGCGCGCTCGGCGCCCGCGACCTGGTGGCCAGCTCCGTCGAAGCGCTGTACGCGCAGGCGCTGTTGATGGCGCAGCGCCCGTTGCGGCCCGCCGACACCGCGCTGCTCAACCGGGCCTTCCTCGACCTGCTCCAGTGGGCCACCGACCACCCGGCCGGGCAGGAGGAGGGCCGATGAGGACGACGTGTCCGACCGGGCCACGGCGCGGCGTCCCGGGGAGCCCACGATGACCGGCGAGCCCACGACCGCGGCGGATCTGCGCCGGGCCATCCAGGAGAACGCGGCGGAGCCGGAGGGCGCGGCCCGCAACGCCCGCGCCGAGCGCATCGCCGAGGAGGCCGACCGCACCGGTGACCGGCCGCTGATCATCGAGGCGCTGTTCAATCTGCTCACCGCGTACAACTACAGCTCCGAGTCCGACAAGAGATTCGTGCCCTTCGCGAAGGCGCTGCGGATGTGGGACGAACAGCCGGGCGACTTCGACGAGTTCAGCGCCAAGAGCCTGCACTGGTACTTCAAGTGGGTCTCCAGCGGCATGCTCGACCAGCCGCACATCCCGCTGGCCGCCATCGAGAAGTGGCAGGCCGAGATGGAACACCGCTACCGGCTCGCCGGATACTCCGAACGCGCCGTGCGGCAGGGCCAGTTCAGGATCGCCCGGCACATCGGCGACCTGCCGCGCGCCGAGGCCGCCTTCGCCGCGTGGCTGGCCGCCGACCGCGACGTGATGAGCGACTGCCACGCCTGCGAACTGCACGCCCAGGGCGGCTGGCGGGTGCGCCTCGGCGACGACCGGCGGGCGCTGGAGAGCTGGCAGCCGGTACTGGCGGGCGAGTTGACGTGTGCGCACGAGCCGCACGGGGTCCTGGCCTCCTCGCTGCTGCCGCTGCTCAGGACCGGCAGCGCCGACCTGGCCCGCGCCAACCACCTGCGCGGCTACCGGATGGTCCGGTCGATGGAGAGCATGCGGTCCGCCGTCGCCCAGCACATCGAATTCTGCGCGCTCACCGGCAACGAGGCGCGCGGCCTGGAGATCCTGGCCGCACACCCCGCGCACTTCACCGCCGCGGGCGACCCCGACAGCCTCATGGACCACCACGCCGTCACCGCGCTGCTCACCGCACGGCTCACCGCGCTCGGCCACGCCGGCCGACCGGTGCCGGGACCGGCGGGACGCGACTGGACCGCCGCCGACCTGCACACCCATGCCCGCACCCGCGCCCTGGAGTTGGCGCACAGCTTCGACGCCCGCAACGGCACACGGGCCGTCTCCGAGGCCGTACGGGAGCGGATGGCGCGCCAACCCCTGCTGGAACGGCTGCCGTTGGGAATTCGGGCGGCGCGGCTCGGCGAGGCGGCTGTCACGGAGGCGGGACCGGCCCTTCCCCCGCCGCGGGCCGACTCCGTACCGGCAGAACCCGGCGCCGACGACCTGCCGGACATGGTCGCCGAGGCGCGGCGGCTCAGCGGCGGCGGCGACCCGCGGGCCCACCAGGCGTGGGCGGACGTGGCCGCCGCCGTGGAACGGACCGGCGCCGAAGTGGACGCCGCGGCGCGCGCGGAGATCACCGACAACGCCGCGATGGCCGCGATCGGCGAACCCGTACGGTCCCGCGGGCTGTTCCTGCGCGCCGCGCGGCAGTTCGAGGACGCGCGGGAGCCGGGGGAGGCCGCGGCGAGCCGGGCCCGCGCCGCCTACGCGCTCGCGCTCACCGGCGAGGCGGACGAGGCGCTGCGGGCGGTCGAGGAGCAGTGCGCGGTGCTGCGCGACCTGCACGGCAGGGAGCGGGCCACCGCCCGCCAGGTCAGCGGCGCGGGTCTGCTGCGCTGCCGCGTCCTGCTGGCCGCCGCGGCGGGAGGCGACGACGAGGCCGGGCGGGCCGCGCTCGCGGAGGCCGCCCAACAGGCCGCCGACGTGGCCGAGTTCAGCGACGAGCACCAGGCCGAGCCGGGGATGACCGGACGCCTCGCGGACGCCACCGTCATGCTCGGACGGCTCGCCGCGGGCCGCGGCGACGGCGAGCGGGCGGTCCGACTCCTCACCCGAGGAGCCGAGTTGCACCACGCGGCGGAACAGCCCTGGTACGCCGCCGAGCCCGAGGCGGCCCTCGCCGACCTGACACTGCGCGGCGGCGACCCAGAGACCGCGGCCGACTGCGCGCGCGCCGCGCTCGACCACGGCGCCGACGTACTCGAACCGCCGCACCGCGCCCATCTGCACCTGCTCATCGCCCAGGCGCGCGCCGCGCTCGGCGACGACGAACAGGCCGCGGCCGAGGCGCTGGAGGCCGCGACCTGGGCCGACGAGGCTGGCCACGGCGACGACATGGGCGCCACCGCCCGGCTGCTGTTCGGCGGCGCGCTGCGGCGGCTCGGCCGGGCCGAGGAGGGCGCCTGCGTCCTGGAGTCCGTGCTTCCCGACCTGGAACGCGGCGGCAACGAGGCCCAGATCGTCCAGGCCCGCTGGTGGCTCGCCGAGTGCCAACTCGACCTCGGCGAGGCCCGCGAGGCCGCCGAGCAGTTCCTGCGCGCCGCCCGGGTCGCCGAGGGCTGGGACGACCCCTGCGACCACGCCATGCTCGCCAATCTCGCCGCCGACGCGCTCAACCGCGCCGGTCTGCACGACGAGGCCGTACGCGCCTACGCCCGCGCCGAGGACCTCTGGCGCGCCGTGGGCGACCCGCACGCCCTGATCCGCACCCTGCGCGCCCGCGCCTGGATCGAAGTCGGTGAAGGCCGCGGCGGCATCACCGTGGCCCGCTCCCTCATGACCGCCGCCGCCGACACCGTGCGTCAGGCACTCGAAGCCGCCGACCCCGACGACGGGTCGGCCACCGGCCACCTGCGCGTGGACCTCGCCGACACCTACCGCCAGACCGCCGAGATCGTCCTACGCGCGGCGGGCGGCACCGACGGCTCCGACGACGGTCCGGGCGACACGGACGCCGTCTACGAGGAGGCCCTGGCACTGGCTGACCTCGCCATCGCCACCCTCACCCCGCTGGGCGCCACCGCCCGCGACGACCGCACCGCCGCCACCCTCATGGCCGCCTGGCTGGAAGCCGACCTCGCCCGCCCCACCGCCGCCGCCACCCGCGCCCGTACCGTCACCGCCGAATACGCCGACGCCCAGGGCCCCACGGCCGACGCCCGCCGCGCCGAGGCCGCCTCGATCCTCGACTACACCAGCGCCGACCGGGCGGACGACGAGAGCTGAGGCCGGGCTCAGGACCGCTCGTCTCAGCGCGGTGCGGCCGACTCCGCCCTGGCCAGCAGCTCGACCGCGCGAGTGATCGACTCCGGGGACAGGTGCGCGTACCCGATGACCAACCGGACGCCGGGCACCCGCGTCGGCGCGTGCTCGTAGTCGGACAGGGGGCGGAGGGTGATTCCGGCGGAGGTCGCGGCGGACAGCAGACGGGACGGGGGTCCGCAGCGCGGTGGGAGGGTGACGATGGCGTGCAGACCGGCGGCGATGCCGCTGGTCGTGGCGCCGGGGAAGTGCGCGGCGAGCGCGGTGGTGAGGGTGTCGCGGCGGCGGCGGTAGAGGCGCTGGCAGCGGCGGAGGTGGCGGTCGTACTGCCCGGAGGTGAGGAAGTCGGCCAGGACGGCCTGCTCGGTGACCGGGTTGCCGAGGTCCATCGTGCGCTTGCGCGCGGCGGCGTCGGCGATGATGTCCGGCGGCGCGACGAGCCAGCCGAGCCGCAGCCCCGGGGCGAGGGTCTTGCTCACCGACCCGGTGTAGGCGACATGGCCGGGGGCGAGGCCCTGGAGGGCGCCGACCGGCGCGCGGTCGTAGCGGAAGTCGCCGTCGTAGTCGTCCTCGATGACGAGACCGTCGACCGTACGGGCCCAGTCGGTGAGTTGGGCGCGCCGCCGCGCCGAGTACGCGACCCCGGTCGGGAACTGGTGGCAGGGCGTGACGATGGCGGACCGTACTCCGGCGGCGGCCAGCGCCGTCACCGACAGGCCCTCCTCGTCGACGGGCACCGGCACCGCCGTCAGCCCCGTCGCGCCGAGCAGTCCGCTCTGCTCGGGGCTGCCCGGGTCCTCGACGGCCGTCGCGCGCTCGCCGCGCCCGCGCAGGACGAAGCCGAGCAGGGTGTGCGCCTGGGCCACGCCGGAGCAGACCATCACCTGGTCGGGGTCCGCGGCCACCCCGCGTCGCCTGGCCAGCAACTCAGCCAGCGCCTCGCGCAGTTCGGGCAGGCCGCGCGGATCCGGGTAGCCGAAGGCGCGGTGCGGGAGCCGGGCGATCACCCGCCGGTGGGCCGCCGACCACGCGGCCCTCGGGAACAGGGAGAGGTCCGGCAGACCCGGCCTGAGGTCCGCGGGACCGCCCCGGTCGTCCACGGCGGGCATGGCCGTCGCGGCCGGTACGGCTACGGCGCCCGCGCCCGTCACCCACGTGCCGGAGCCCTGCCGCCCGCTGAGATACCCCTCGGCCGTGAGCTGCGCGTACGCGTCGGTGACCAGGCCCCTCGACACGCCGAGGTCGGCGGCCAGTTCGCGGCTGGCGGGCAGTTGCGTGCCGGGCGCGAGCCGCCCCGAGCGCACGGCGTCCCGCAGCGCCGCCTGGAGCGCCCGCCCCCGACCCCGCGGCGACGCCCCCGCGGAGGGCAGCAACAGCTCCCACGCGGCGGTCCACCCCTCGGGCTGAGCGCCGTGCCGCCCGTCGGCCGGCGGGCCCGCCGGGACCGCCGGCCGGAGTACGTCCGGCCCGGCCGCCGCGGTCGGCGCGCCGCCCGCCCCCTCCGGGTCCGCACCGGCACCATCCGAATTGGTCCTCTTAACTCCCATGGCAATGGACCTTAAACCGGACCGCTTGTCTCCATACCGTCGTCGTATGAACTCATCCCCACGCGCCGGCTTCCTCTTCGCCACTGTCGCCTGTGTCCTGGTCGGCGCGTCCTTCACCGCGGGCGGCGCGCTCGTGGACTATCCGCACGCGGGCGGCCAGGCGCTGCGTTACGGCTCGGCCTGTCTGCTGCTCCTGTGGCCCGCGCGCAAAGGCGCCGTGCGGAGACTGCGGGCGCTGACCGTACGCCAGTGGGCGCTGGCGGCGGGCGTGGCGGCGATCGGCATGGTCGGCTTCAACCTCGCGATCCTCGCGGCCGAGCGCACCGCGGAACCGGCGGTGCCGGGCGTGCTGGTCGGGTGCGCCCCGGTCGTGGTCGCGGTGCTCGTACCGCTCGGGGCGGGGCGGAGGCCGACGCGGACGGTCGCCGCGGGGGCCGTGCTCGTGGCGTCCGGCGCCTTCGTGGTGCAGGGCTGGGGCGGCACGGACGGCGTGGGGTTGTTCTGGTCGGTGATGGCGCTGGTGGGGGAGTGCGGATTCGCCCTGCTCGCGGCGCCGTTGGTGAGGCCGCTGGGGCCGCCGCTGCTGTCGGCGTGCGTGTGCGCGCTGGCCGCCGTGGAGGCGGGGACGCTGGGGCTGGTGACCGAGGGCCGGGCGGCGGTCCGCGTACCCACCGGATCCGAGGCGCTGGCGCTCGGCTGGCAGTCGCTGGTGGCCACCGTGATCGGATTCCTGTGCTGGTACGCGGGCGTGCAGCGGATCGGCACCGAGCGCGCCACCCTCTTCTCCGGGCTGATCCCGGTGTCCGCCGCGGTGACCGCGCCCTTGGTGGCGGTCGGCACCTTCGGGGCGGGTCAACTCGCGGGCAGCGTCCTGGTCGCGGTCGGCGTCGCCGTCGGCTCGGGAGCGCTGCGGTCCCGCCGACGGCCGCTCGCGAAGGAACCTTCCGCGAACCGCCCTCTCGCGAACCGCCCTCTCGCGAACCGGCCTCCCGCGAAGCCGCTTCCCACGAAGCCGCTTCCCGAGCACCGGCCTCCCGAGCAGGTACCCGACCGCGATCGGCGAACCGTTCCGGCGGCGGACGCCCCATAGCCGGATGGCAAAATTCCGCGCGGCCGGGAACTCCCGCTGGGGTGGGCGAGTTGTGACAGTACGGGCCGGTGCGCGACACCGGTCCGGCCAGCAGCCCCGACCGGGCGCCCCCGTCCCGGTCGGGGCGTCGTCCGCCCGGTGCCGCCGCGCGCGGCGCATCCCGCACGGTCCCTCGGCGGCGCCGAGGGACCGTGCGGCGCGTCATCAGACCTCCGTGAGTGCTTACTTGGCGCCGAGCACCTGCTGGAGCGGATCGATCGCGAAGTACGCCAGGAAGCACACCGACACACCCCACACCAGCGGATGCACCTCGCGCGCCTTGCCCAGCACGATCTTGATCACGACGAAGGACAGGAAGCCCGCGCCGATCCCGTTGGTGATGCTGTACGTGAAGGGCATCACGGCGATGGTGAGGAAGGCCGGGATGCCGATGTCGTACTGCGTCCAGTCGATGGTGCGGACCTGCGCCATGAGCAGGAAGCCGACCGCGACCAGGGCGGGGGCGGCGGCCTGGGACGGGACGACGCCGGCGAGCGGGGTCAGGAAGAGCGCCACCACGAAGAGCGCGCCGGTGACGACGCTGGCCAGACCCGTACGGGCGCCCTCGCCGACACCCGCGGCGGATTCCACGTAGGCGGTGTTGGAGGAGGCGGAGGCCGCGCCGCCCGCGACGGCGGCGGCGCCGTCGATGAACAGCACGCGGCCGATGTTCGGCACCCGGCCCTGCTCGTCCAGCAGACCGGCCTCGTTGGAGATGCCGACGATCGTGCCCATCGCGTCGAAGAAGTCCGACAGCACGAGGGTGAAGACGAAGAGCGCGGCCGTGACGATGCCCGCCTCGCGGAAGCCGCCGAAGAGGCTGAAGTGACCGATCAGCCCGAAGTCGGGCGTGGACGTCACATGGTGCGGCACCTTGGGCACCGTCAGGCCCCACGCCGAGTCCGGCAGGTCGGCGATCTTGTTGACGACGATCGCCACGATCGTCATGACCACGATGCTGATCAGGATCGCGCCCTTGATCCGCCGCGCGACCAGCGCGACCGTCAGCAGCACACCGAGGCAGAAGACCAGCACCGGCCAGCCGGTGAGCGTCCCGGTCGCGCCGAGCTGCACCGGGACCGTCGTCTTCGCCGCGTCGGGGATGCGGCTGGCGAATCCGGCGTCCACGAAGCCGATGAAGGCGATGAACAGGCCGATGCCCACGCTGATCGCCTGTTTGATCGGCTGCGGGATCGCGTTCATGATCGCCTCGCGCAGGCCGGTCGCGACGAGCACGCAGATCAGCAGGCCCTCCAGGACGACCAGGCCCATCGCGTCGGGCCAGCTCATCTTGGGGGCGAGCTGGAAGGCCACCACGGCGTTCAGGCCGAGACCGGCCGCGATCGCCAGCGGGAGGTTGCCGCCGACGCCCATGATCGCGGTCATCACGGCCGCCACCAGCGCGGTGGCGGTGGTGAGTTGGGCGACCGAGAGGTGGTGCCCGAACTTGTCCGTGGCGCTGCCCAGGATGATCGGGTTGAGCACGAGGATGTACGCCATCGTGAAGAAGGTGGCGAGACCGCCGCGTATCTCCCGGCCGGGCGTGGATCCGCGCTCCGATATCCGGAAGTAGCGGTCCAGCGGACTGGCCGCGGGTGGTGGTCCGGACGACGGCTTCTCCGCGTCCACGACGGGTCCTGACATGGTGCTCCTCTGGATTCAACAAACGGTGGAACGAGGGCGGGGCACACGGATTGTGCTCCCCGGTCGGCCGCGGCGGGTTTCCGTGGCGTTACCCCGTATCACCGTCGGGTTTCAGTCATGCCCAGGTCAACACCCGCGTCGTTTCCCACGGACATCACGAACGGCGTCTCAGCACACCGTCAACAACTCATGAACGTCTCGCGCGCCCGCCCCATAGCAGGCCGTCGCGTTCGAGGATTGGTCTTGACCAAGTTCACGAGGCGGCTCTATCTTCGAGACGTAGTAGTGCAAGGACCTTTAATAAATAGTGGTTCGGAAACAAGGCTGAACAAGCCGAGGGCGTGGCCGACAAGCCAGAGCCCGTCGCGGACCCGGTGATTGCGAGGACAGGGTGGGGACCACGCAGCTCGAATCGGTGCAGGAGCCGAAGTACTGGCACCTGAAGACCGTGCTGAACGACGCCCTCGACTCGGAGTTCGAGGTCGGTGAGATCCTGCCGAACGAGCGGGACCTGGCCGCCCGCTTCGGTGTCGCGCGCGCGACGCTCCGGCAGGCGCTCGAACAGTTGGAACTCGAAGGGCGCCTCCAGCGGCGCAGGGGGGTCGGCACCACCGTGGCACCGCCGCGGATGGGCGTGTCCGTGGGACCGGTCGCCGAGGCGTGGCCCGGCTCCGGCCGTGACTCCTGGAACACGGTGGGCTGCGTCGAGGCCGCCGCGCCCGGCCCGATCGCCGCGCTCCTCGGCACCGGCGGCGACGAGGCGGTGCACACCATCCGCCGCGAGCGCGTGATGCGCGGCCAGCATGTCGCGACCGAGCTGCTGTACGTGCCCCCGGCCTCGGTGCCCGAGCTGTCGACGATGCTCACGCCCGCCAACCACGGCCCCGCCGTCCTGCGCGAGCTGCACACGCTGGAGCTGGAGGGCGAGGACCGCTCCGTCGAGCTGGGCTCGGCCGGCGCCCAGGACGCCAAGCAGCTCGACCGGCTGCCCGGCGCGCCCGTCCTGGTCGTCACCACCCGCTACTTCTCCGAGGGCCGGGTCGCCGCCGCGTCGGTGGCCACGTACCGCGCCGACACCTGCCGGCTGACCTTCGGCGACTCGGGTGCTCTTGAGGTCACCCACCACCAGGACGACAGCCGCCAGGCTTCCTGAACCGGGCGGCTGCCCCGGCGGCGAGCGCCCACCGGTCGAGACGACCGGAGGCGCCGAGCCCGGCGGCCGTACGCCGACCCGACGTCACCATGGCGCGGTACTGATACGTCAGTGCCGCGCCAGTGACGTCTGCTCCACCGCGAAGAGCTGCTCCTCGACATGGTCCAGGGCCAGCCGCAGGGCGCCGGTCGCGATGGCCTCCTGTCCGAGCGCGGACAGCGTCACCTTCGGGGGCCGCAGACAGTAGCGCGCCAGCTCGGAACGGAGCGGCTCCAGGACCCCGTCGAGGCCCGCCGCCCAGCCGCCGACGACCACCAGCTCCGGGTCGATCGCCAGCACCAGCGCGGCGACGTCGTGCACCAGGCGGCGAAGGAAGCGCTCGACGGCGTCCTTGGCCTGTACGTCGCCCTTCTTCGCCAGCGCGAAGACCCGCGCGACCGCCGGTTCGTCGAGCGGGTGCAGCGGGGTGCCGGTGGTCGACAGCAGGTGCTCGGGCGTGACCTCGCGGCCCAGCAGGTGCAGGGCGCCGATCTCGCCCGCCGCGCCGCCGAAGCCGCGGTGCAGCCGCCCGCCGATCAGCGAACCCGCGCCGGGGCTCAGTCCGGCCAGGACGAAGACCACGTCGTCGGTGTCGACCGCGACACCCTTCCAGTGCTCGGCGACCGCCGCGACATTCGCGTCGTTCTCCACCAGCACCGGACAGCGGAAGGAGCGCTGCAACCGCTCGCCCAGCGGCAGCCCCGTCCAGCCGGGCAGCGCCGTGCTCAGCCGGACCTCGCCGTGCGCCTCCACGATGCCGGGGCTGCCCACGCCGACCGCCCACAGGGTGCTGCGGGCCACCCCGGCCTTGCGCAGCAGCTCGGCGACCGTGCCGCGGACCCGCTCCAGCCGGTCGTCGGCGGACGCGGCCTCGTCGACCTCGCGGCCGTGCGAGCCCAGCACCTGGCCGCTGAGGTCCGACAGCACCACCCGTACCTGGTGCGCGCCGATCTCGATGCCCAGCAGATGCCCGGCCTCGGCGTGGAAACGGAACCTGCGGGCGGGACGGCCCTGTTTGCGCGCGTCGGCGCCCTCGGGGGCCACCTCGACCACCAGGTCCGACTCGGCCAGGCCCTCGATGACGCCCTCGACGGTGGGCCGCGACAGTCCCGTGCTGTGCACCAGCTCGGTCAGCGTCGGGGCCTGCGCCCCGCGCAGCGCATGGAGGACGACCGCGGAATTGATCCGCCGGAGCAGGGATGGGTCCCCGCCGGTGAGCCGCCCCAACGTATGTCCTCCCAGCCTGTACCTGTGTGTGGCGGATCGTACCGGGCGCGGGCCGTCGCGGCGAGTGGTCGCCCGTACCCGCCAAGACGCGTGGCGTCCCGTAAGCGCTGACGGGACGCCAAATGTCCTACGGGGACGGTGCGCGGGACCGGTGGAGTGCCGGTGCCGCGCGCGGCCGTCCCGCCGGCCCAGGCGGAACGGCAGGGCGGGGGGCTACGGCTTCGGCTCGTGACCCGCGGCGACGCGCAGCCGGGCGAACTCCTCCGCGAGAGCGGCCGGCGACCAGTGCGCGTTGAGGCCGCTGGGGCTCGGCAGCGCCCAGATCCGGGTCGCGCCGATCGTCCGCTCCTGCGGGCCGACCTGGGCGTGCTTGTCCGCGAAGGCCACCCGGTAGGCGGTGACGCCCAGCACGGCGAGCCAGCCGGGCCGGTACTCCTCGACCTTCGCGGTCAGCAGCTTCCCGCCCTCGACCAGCTCCCGCGCCGTCAGCTCGTCGGCCCGCGCGGTCGCCCGCCCGGCCACGTTGGTGATCCCGAGGCCGAGCGCGAGCATGTCCTCCTGCTCGGCCGGGGCGAACCGGCGCGGGGTGAAACCGGAGGCGTGCAGCGCGGGCCAGAAGCGGTTGCCCGGCCGGGCGAAGTGCTGCCCGAGATGCGCGGACATCAGCCCCGGATTGATCCCGCAGAACAGCACCCGCAGACCGCCCCCGATGACATCGTCCAGGGTGCGGTCGCGGGCCGCCGTGAGCTGTTCCGGAGTCATACGGGCTGCCGCCTGCTCGTCCTGCTCGTCCCGGTGGTCAGAGGATCGCGCCGGGGCGGTACGCGGCGGCCCGCGGGTGCGCCTTGGTGACGTCCTCGATCCGCCGGACGACCTCGGCGACCTGTCCGGCCGCCGCGCCCGTGAACGACAGCCGGTCGGCCATCAGCGCGTCGAGCCCCGCCCGGTCCAGCGGGATCCGCGCGTCGGCGGCGAGCCGGTCGAGCAGTTCGTTGCGCTCGGTGCCCTGCTCGCGCATGGCCAGCGCGGACGCCACCGCGTTCTCCTTGATCGCCTCGTGCGCGACCTCGCGGCCGACGCCCGCGCGCACCGCGCCCATCAGCACCTTCGTGGTGGCCAGGAACGGCAGGTAGCGGTCCAGTTCGCGGGCGACGACGGCCGGGAAGGCGCCGAATTCGTCCAGCACCGTCAGGAACGTCTCCAGCAGCCCGTCGAAGGCGAAGAAGGCGTCGGGCAGCGCGACCCGGCGCACCACCGAGCACGACACATCGCCCTCGTTCCACTGGTCGCCCGCCAGCTCGCCGGTCATCGACGCGTAACCGCGCAGGATCACCATCAGGCCGTTGACGCGCTCGCAGGAACGGGTGTTCATCTTGTGCGGCATCGCCGACGAGCCGACCTGGCCCGGCTTGAAGCCCTCGGTGACCAGCTCGTGCCCGGCCATCAGCCGGATCGTCTTGGCCAGCGACGAGGGACCGGCGGCGAGCTGCACCAGCGCCGTCACCGCGTCGTAGTCCAGCGACCGCGGGTACACCTGGCCGACCGAGGTGAAGGCCCGCGAGAAGCCGAGGTGGTCGGCGATCCGCTGCTCCAGATCCGCCAGCTTCGCGCTGTCGCCGCCCAGCAGGTCCAGCATGTCCTGCGCGGTGCCGACCGGACCCTTGATGCCGCGCAGCGGATAGCGGCCGATCAGGTCCTCGACCCGCTCGAAGGCCACCAGCAGCTCGTCCGCGGTCGTCGCGAAGCGCTTGCCCAACGTCGTCGCCTGCGCCGCCACATTGTGCGAGCGGCCCGCCATCACCAGCTCCGCGTACTCACCCGCGAGCTGCCCCAGCCGCGCGAGCACCGCGACCGTACGGTCCCTGACGTGCTCCAGCGACAGCCGGATCTGAAGCTGCTCCACATTCTCCGTCAGGTCCCGTGACGTCAT
Organism: Streptomyces sp. NPDC025721; assembly: GCF_055558595.1. Taxonomy (NCBI): domain Bacteria; kingdom Bacillati; phylum Actinomycetota; class Actinomycetes; order Kitasatosporales; family Streptomycetaceae; genus Streptomyces; species Streptomyces sp. NPDC025721. The sequence continues at coordinate 48,454 of NZ_JBVHMF010000007.1, forward strand.
GCCCTTGTGGACCTGCTCGTGCCCGGCCAGCGCGTTGAACTCCTCGATGCGCGCCTTCACATCGTGCCGGGTGACCTTCTCGCGCTCCGCGATCGAGCCGAGGTCGACCTGCTCGACCACCCGCTCGTAATCCGCGATGGCCTGCTCCGGCACCTCGATCCCCAGGTCCTTCTGCGCCCGCAGCACGGCCAGCCACAGCCTGCGCTCCAGCACCACCTTCTGCTCGGGAGACCACAAGGTGGCCAGCTCCGCCGAGGCGTAGCGGCCGGCGAGGACATTGGGGATGCGCGGCTTAGCAGTCACGTGCGGAGAGTTTACCGGGTATCCGGGCGGCCGGATTCCGCCGGTCACACCCGCCGGAGCCCTGGTCAGCGGTCCGGGAACGGGGCCGTGACCGCCGCGCGCCGCAGGTGCCCCCGGCGCCGTACCACTGCCGAGTCGACCCGGGTCTGTCGTAGGTCTGCGCCGGGCGTACGCGGCCGCCCGGACGCTTCCGCGCGTCGGTTCGCGCCCTGTCCCCGGTGATCGGCGAGGTCCCACGATCGAGGTGTGGCGATTCGCACGATTTCTGCCACATGTTCTGCTACCCGGTCACCCGGCTGTCCGGGACCGAGACGGAAGGAACACGCTCATGAGCACGTCATCAGGGGACGGACCTCCGCAGGACGAGGTCCGCGCGGTCACCACCGCCCAACTGACCCAGGTCGCCGACAACGGCATCTGGGGCACGGGCGCGAGCGTCAATCCCGACGCGGCCAACCTGGGCGAGGCGCTGGTCGCCGCGTTGCAGGGCAACACCACCCAGAACCTGCTGCCGCGCGACCTGCGCCGGGTCACCGACGACGTGCTGCGGGTCGCCACCGTCGGCTTCCCGTGGATCCGGGCCCAGGACGGGACCCGGCTGGCGGCGCACACCATCAGGCACAACTCCGCGGAACCGCGCCCGCTGGTCATCCTCCCCGCAGGCTGGACCCCGGTCGGCTGGCCGCTGTTCGAGTACGCGCACCTGACCCTGGCCCTCAAGGGCTACCACGTGCTGGCGTACACCCCGCGCGGGATCGGCCTGACCGTGAACATCCCCGGCCACGGGTACGTGGACGGCCCGTTCACCTCGGGCGGCTTCATCGACGTCGGCGGACCCAACGACTGGGCCGACGGGTCCTCGGTGATCGACTACGCGCAGGAGCACTTCGCACCGAGCAGGATCGGATTCCTGGGCGAGTCCTACGGGTCCGGGATCAGCCAGCTCGTCGCGGCGAACGACGACCGGGTGGACGCGGTCGTGGCGCTGAGCACCTGGGGCAATCTGGCCACCAGCCTCTACCACCACGACACCCGGCACCTCCAGGCCGTGGCCGTCCTGCTCGCCCTGACCGGCGGACCCGTGGAGCGCAAATTCGACGAGGGCACCCAGCAGATCCTGGCGGACTTCCACGCGAATCAGAACATGGACGCGGTCGTGGCGTGGGGCACGGAGCGCGCGCCGGAGGCGTACACCGACGCCACCAACGACCGCGGTGTGCCGACCTTCATCTCCAACACCTGGCACGAGGGCCTGTTCCCGGTCAACCAGGTGCTGGCCACCTTCAACCGCCTCACCGTCCCCAAGCGGCTGAACATGTGGATCGGTGACCACGCGGTGCCGGAGGGTCCCGGACTGACCGGACCGCTGGCCGGGCCGACCGGCCCCAACCTCGCGATGGCCGAGGCGTACGCCTGGCTCGACCACCACCTGCGGGGCGAGGCGAACGACGTGCCCGACTGGCCCCAGGTCAACAACCAGATCATGTTCACCTACGAGACCCGGCCGGGCTCCGGCACCGGAGACGACACCGTCGTCACCCCGGCGCGGCGCGAACTCCGGCAGACCTGGGGCGACGTCACCGTCTCCACCGAACGCTGGTATCTGGCCAACACCGGGGCCGGGCGCCGGGACGGGTCACTGACCGAGGAGCCCGCGCCCGGCTGGTCGCGCGGGTTCATCGCCGGGCACCTGACCGAGGCCACGGCGGTGGACGGGATCGTGGCGACCGGCAAGGCCGAGTGGAACGGCAATCCGAAGACCTACGAGACGGAGAAGTTCGACCGGCAGCACCTGGCGCTGTGGGCCACCGATCCGCTGCCCGCGGGCGCGGATCGGCACGTGGCGCGCCGGATTCGCGGCATCCCCGAGGTCCGGCTGACCGTGCGCAGCTCCGCCGCGTCCACGACCCTGGTCGCGTACCTCTTCGACATCGCCGAGGACCGGACGGCGCGGATCGTCACGCACGAGCCGTACACCCTGTCCGACCTCGTGCCCGGCCAGGACACCACCGTCACCTGGCAGCTCCAGGCCGCCGCCTACGACGTGCCCGTCGGCCACCGGCTGGCCCTGGTCGTCAACAGCAAGGACAAGCTCTACTCCGACGCCGACGTCGAGGGCAGCACGACCACCGTCAGCTCCCCGCCGGGAGAGGAGTCCCACCTGGACCTGCCGCTGGGCTGACGGGCGACCCGTCGTACGGCGGATCAGTCGTCGTACGACGGACCGGCCGCCCACGGCAGCAGGTCGGGGCGCTTGGCGGGGCGGCCGTCGCCGGAGGAGCGGCCGGTGAGGCGGCGGCCGATCCACGGGACGAGGTGCCGGCGGGTGAAGCGCAGGTCGGCCGTGCGGCGGGCGGTCCAGCCGGGGCGGACCGCCGGGGGGAGACCGACCGTCCAGTCGGACTCGGCGGGATGGCCGAGGGTCTGCCAGACGGCCTCGGCGACGCGCCGGTGGCCGTCCGCCGTGAGGTGGAGCCGGTCGTCGGCCCACATGCGCTGGTCGCCCAGGACCTCGGCGCCGTAGAGGTCGACGACCAGTGCGCCGTGGCGGGCCGCGAGGTCGTCGAGGAAGGCGAAGAGCTGTTCCATCCGGGGCAGGAAGCGGGCGGCGACCGGCCCGCGCCGGGCGGGGCTGCGCATCAGGACGAGCTGGCCGCAGGCCGGCGCGAGCCGTTCGACACAGCTCTCCAGGACCGCGCAGACCTCGTCCACGTCGCACTTGGGCCGCAGCACGTCGTTGAGGCCGCCGACCAGGGTGATCAGGTCGGCGCCCATCGCGGCGGCCACGTCGACCTGGTCCTCGGAGATCTGCCGGATCAGCTTGCCGCGCACGGCGAGATTCGCGTACCGGAAGCCCGGACCGTCCCCCGGCTCCGGCTGCTGACCGGTCCCGGTCGCGGTCCGGTCCACGATCCCGTCCCCGTCCCCGTCCCCGCCCCCGCCCCCGGTCGCAGTGCGGGAAGCGGCGGCGAGGCGGGCGGCGAGCAGGTCCGCCCAGCCCCGGTAGGACCCGTCGGGCAGCAGGTCGGACATGCCCTCGGTGAAGGAGTCGCCGACCGCGACGAAGCTGCTGTACGCGGCCGGCGTCCGCGCGCCCGCCTCCGCGCCCGCCTGTGTGTCTGTCTGTGCGTCATTCTGCATGGCGCCGGAGATCCTATGCGACCGCTCAGGAGCACCGGCAACGAGGTCGGGACCCGTACCGGTCGCCCCGGCCGTTCAGGGGCGTCCGGGACCGACCAGCTCCTTGAGCACGTCCTCCATCGTCACCAGCCCGATGCCGCGCCCCGCGTCGTCCACGACCGCCGCCAGGTGGGCGCTGCCCGCCCGCATCGCGGTGAGGACGTCGTCCAGCGGGGTGGCGGCGCCGACGCGGGTGATGTGCCGCAGGGCGGTGCGCCGGAAGGGCGCGTCCCGCGGATCGGCGTCCAGCGCGTCCTTGACGTGCAGGTAGCCCAGGACCCGGCCGTCGGGGTCGGCGACCGGGAATCGGGAGTAACCGGAGTCGGCGGCGAGCGCTTCCAGGCCCTCGGGCGTGATGCCCAGCGGCGCGCGTACCACCCGCTCGGGCGGCACCACGATCTCGCCGATCGGCCGCCTGCCCAGCTCCAGGGCGTCCCGCAGCCGCTCGGCGGCCCGCTCGTCGAGCAGCCCCGCCGCCCCGGCGTCCACCACCATCCGGGACAGCTCGTCGTCGGAGAAGACGGCCGCCACCTCGGAGCGCGGCTCCACCCGCAGCAGCCGCAGCAGCGTGTTGGCGAACGCGTTGATCGCGAAGATCACCGGCCGCAGCGCCCTGGTCAGCCCCACCAGCGGGGGGCCGAGGACCAGCGCGGACCGCACCGGATCGGCCAGCGCGATGTTCTTCGGCACCATCTCGCCGAACAGCATGTGCAGATACGTGGCCACGGCCAGCGCGATCACGAACGCGATGACGTGGATCGCGCCCTCCGGCACGTGCACGGCGTGGAACACCGGCTCCAGCAGGTGCGCGATGGCGGGCTCGGCGACGATACCGAGCACCAGCGTGCACACGGTGATGCCGAGCTGCGCCGCGGCCAGCAGCGGCGAGAGGTGTTCCAGACCCCACACCACGCTGCGGGCGCGGCGGTCGCCGCTCTCGGCGAGGGTTTCCACCTGGCCGCGGCGTACCGAGATCATGGCGAATTCGGCGCCGACGAAGAACGCGTTCACCACGAGGGTGAGCGCGCCGATGAGCAACTGGACGACGGTCATCGGTCACGTCTCCGCTCGGCCGTGCCCGCGGTGTTGCCGGGCGTGGTGCCCGCCGTGGCGCCGGGCGTGCCGCCCGCCGCCCTGTCCGCGGCGGCGGGGGGCCGGGCCGCCCGCGCGGGGGAGATCAGCCGGGCCCGCGACGCCCGGTGCCCGCTCGCGTCGGTGACCTCGATCCGCCAGCCGTCCAGCTCGAAGGCGTCGCCGCGCGCCGGGATACGGCCGAGGCGCTGGGCCACGAGACCGGCCAGCGTCTCGTACGGCCCGTCGGGGGCGTGCAGCCCGATCCGCTCCAACTGGTCCTCGGTACGGGTCGCGCCGTCCGCGTCGTAGATCCGCCGCCCGTCCGGCGCCTCCCGCAGGAAGAGCAGGTCGGGAAGCTCGTGCGGGTCGTGCTCGTCGCGGACCTCGCCCACGACCTCCTCCACGATGTCCTCCATGGTCACCACGCCCGCCGTGCCCCCGTACTCGTCGATCACCACGGCCATCGAGCGCCGTCCGCCCAGCCGGTCGAGCAGCCGGTCGACCGTCAGCGTCTCCGGGACCAGCAGCGGTTCGCGCAGCAGCTCGGTGACCGGCACGCGCGGGCGCCGGTCGGCGGGGACCGCGAGGACGTCCTTGATGTGGGCGGTGCCGATCACCGAGTCCAGGCTGCCGCGGTAGACGGGGAAGCGGGACAGGCCGGTCGCGCGGGTCGCGTTCGCCACGTCCTCGGCGGTGGCCTGTGCTTCGAGCGCGGTGACCTGGACGCGCGGCGTCATCACGTTCTCCGCGGTGAGCTCGGCGAGGTTGAGGGTACGGACGAACAGCTCCGCGGTGTCCGCCTCCAGCACACCCTCCTTGGCCGAGTGCCGGGCCAGCGCGGCCAGCTCCTGCGGGCCGCGCGCCGACGCCAGCTCCTCCGCGGGTTCGAGGCCCATCGCGCGCAGCACCCGGTTCGCGGTGTTGTTGAGGTGGTGGATCAGCGGGTGGAAGGCGGCGGTGAAGGCGCGCTGCGGCGCCGCCACGGCCTTGGCGACCGGCAGCGGAGTGGAGATCGCCCAGTTCTTCGGCACCAGCTCGCCGACCACCATCAGCGCCACCGTGGACAGGGCGGTGCCCAGCACCAGGGCGACGGAGGACGACGCCGAGTCCGGCAGCCCCGCAGCCCGCAGCGGCCCGCGCAGCAGCTCCGCGATCGAGCTCTTGGCGAGCATGCCGATGACCAGCCCCGTCACGGTGATGCCGAGCTGCGCGCCGGAGAGCTGCACGGTCAGTGTGCGGACGGCCGCCAGCGCCGCCGCGGCGCCGCGCTCGCCGTCCCGCGCCGCGCGCTCCAGCTCACCGCGCTCGATCGTGGTCAGGGAGAATTCGGCCGCGACGAAGACGCCGCAGGCGAGGGTGAGCAGTACGGCCACCAACAGCAGAAGTGTTTCAGTCATCCGGTCACCTCGGTCCCATGATCGGCCACGACCGGGCCGACCGCTCGGTATCGGCGGTCCGGGGCCGGCCCGGTCGTCGCTCGGTGAACCGTCATGAGGTGAGCGGCTTGGTCCACCGGCGCCAGCGGGACTCGCGGGTGTACCCGGCCGCTCTCCAGGCGTGCTGCGCCCGCTCGTTGCGTTCGAGCACCATCGCGTCGCCGCGCCTGCCGCCGAGCGCGGTGAAGCGGCGTTCGGCGGCGTCGAGCAGCGCGGTCGCTACGCCCTGACGCCGGGCGTCCGGGTGGACGGCGAGGCGGTAGAGGTGGCAGCGCCAGCCGTCGAAACCGGCGATGACCGTACCGACGAGGTCGCCGTCCCGCTCGGCGAGGAGCAGGGCGCCGGGGTCGCGGGCGATCAGTCGTTCCACCCCCGCCCGGTCGTCGCTGATGCTGGTGCCCTCGGCCGCGACCCGCCAGAAGGCGAGGACAGGCAGGGCGTCGGAGGGGGTGGCGGTCCGAAGGTGAAGATCGCTCATCACCGCAGCCAATCACCGCACCGATTTCCGGGTGGGGAATTCCGGCATGCGAGATGAATGTCGTTCATGCCCTGCCAACGGTCGAAGGCCCCGATCCGTCCCCGGGGGGCGCGGGAGGTTCCCGGCGTTGCCGAGGAAGGCGCCCTTGCCGCTACTAGCGCCACGGCGCTAGCGTGGACGCATGTCGAAGACCCAGTTGAACGTTCGGGTGGACGAAGCCACGGCCGAGACGGCCCGGCAGCGCGCGTCGCAGCGCGGTATCAGTGTGAACCGCTATATCGAGGAACTCGTCCAGCAGGACGAGGGCGAGAACGGCAAGGCATTCGTCGAGGCCGCCGCCGACTTCATGAAGCGTTACGAAGAGGTCTTCGCCGAGGAGTTCGGCACCCGGGCGGCCGCCCGGGGTGAAGGCGCGCGTTGACCCTCCGTATCGACCTCGCATGGCTGCTGATGGTCGCCGAGCACTACACGCCGGGCGACCCGCAGGTGACCGACTGGGGCGCGCTCGTCGCGGCCGTCAGCAGGCACGACGCGGAGATCTTCGGCACGCCCGTCTACACCGACACCCACACCCGCGCCGCCGCCATGCTCCAGTTGCTCGTGCACGTCCCGGCGCTGGAGGAGACGAACGCGCTGTTCGCCTCCGCCGTGGCCTACGCCTACCTCGTCGCCAGCCGCCTCAAGCCCTCCATGACGCCGGAACAGGTACGTGACCTGGCCCGGCTGGTGAAGGACGGCTCGGCGCCGCTGGACCGGATAGCCGACGAGCTGCGCACCTGGACGACGGAGGCGGAGCTGGGCCCGGCCGGACAGGTCGGATAGCGGCGCGCTCGCGGTCGCCCGTACGTACGGCTGCGCCCGCTCGCGGTCGCCCGTACGTACGGCTGCGCCCTGTACGGCGACGCCCCGCGCGGCTACGCCTTGTACGGCGCCGGGGCGAAGACCTCCGCGAAGGCGGCCGCGTCCCAGGTGCCGCCGAGCTGCGGGGCCAGCCAGTCGGGGGCGGCGGTGCGGAAGGCGGCGGGGGACAGGGCGCCGGCGGCTTCCGGCAGCGCGCCGAGCAGCGGCGCCTGCGCGACCTCGGGCAGGTCCGCGATGTTGCAGCGCTCGGCCAGCTCCGGCTCGGCGCGCCAGCTTCCGATGATCACACCGATGCAGTCGACCTTGCGGGCGCTGAGCGCTTCGACGGTCAGCGCCGTGCTGTTGAGGGTGCCGAGCCCGGCCGGGGCGACCAGCAGCACACGGGCCCGCAGCAGCGCCGCCGCGTCGGCGAGGGTCGAGCCCTGCTCGTCGTAGCGGACCAGCAGCCCGCCCGCGCCCTCGACCAGCACGACGTCGTGCACCGCGGACAGTTTGGCCGCCGCCTCGGCGATGTCCTCGGGGCCCACCGGCCGCAGTCCGGCGCGGCGGGCCGCCGTCGCGGGCGCCAACGGCTCGGGGTAGCGGGCCAGTTCGGCCGCCGTCACCGGACCCGCGAGCCTGGCCACCTCCGCGGCGTCCCCCTGCTCGCCGTCCGCCACGCCCGTCTGGGCGGGCTTGAGCACGGCCACGCTCAGCCCCTGCGCGAGCGACGCGGCGGCCACGGCGGCGGTGGCCACCGTCTTGCCGACCTCGGTACCCGTTCCGGTGATGACCACGATGGCCATGGTGTCGCTCCGTTCCTCGTTGCCGTGCCATGTCATGTCGCCGTACGCTCCGGGCGCCGCGCGTGTGCCCGGAGCGTACGGTCCCGGCGCGCCTCGTACCCGTGCCGGGACCGCTCATTCCGCCCAATTGGTGACGAGCGCGGTCAGCTCGTACGACGTATGCCGTACGGCGCGCGGTATGTCGGATGCCGTGCGTCTGCCGCCCGGGACGCGGCCCGGTCAGCCCGCGACGGCCGCGTCCCGTACCGCCGCGCAGATCCGCGCCACGTCGTCGTCGCCCGTCACATAGGGCGGCATCGTGTAGACGAGGTCGCGGAAGGGCCGCAGCCACACCCCGGCGCGCACCGCGGCGGCGGTGGCCGCCGCCATGTCGACCGGGTGGTCGAGCTGGACGACGCCGATCGCGCCGAGCACCCGCACATCGCGGACACCGGGCAGCGCGGCGACCCCGTCCAGGCCCTCGCGCAGCCCGGACTCGATGCGCTTGACCTCCAACGCCCAGTCGTGGTCGAGCAGCAGGTCGACGGAGGCGCAGGCGACGGCGGCGGCCAGCGGATTGCCCATGAAGGTCGGGCCGTGCGCCAGCACCGGCACCTCGCCGCGCGAGATGCCCTCGGCGACCTCGCCTGTGCACAGCGCCGCCGCCATCGTGAGATAGCCGCCGGTCAACGCCTTGCCGACGCACATCACATCGGGGCAGACCCCGGCGTGCTCGGCCGCGAAGAGCGTGCCGGTGCGGCCGAAACCGGTGGCGATCTCGTCGAAGACCAGCAGGACGTCGTGTTCGTCGCACGCCTCCCGCAGCACCCGCAGGTACTCGGGGGAGTGGAAGGACATGCCGCCCGCGCCCTGCACCACCGGCTCGACGATGACGGCGGCCAGCTCGTCGGCGTGCCGTCCGATCAACTCCCGCAGATGCGCGGTGTACACGGCGTCGGGCGCCGCGTCGAAGCCGGGCGGCGGGGCGTCGGCGAAGATCTGCCGGGGCAGCACGCCCGACCACAGCTCGTGCATGCCGCCGTCCGGATCGCACACCGACATCGGCTGCCAGGTGTCCCCGTGGTAGCCGCCGCGCCAGGTCAGCAGCCGCTGCTTGTCCGGCCTGCCCAGCGAACGCCAGTACTGGAGGCACATCTTGATCGCGACCTCGACCGACACGGAACCCGAGTCGGCGAGGAAGACATGCCGCAGCGGCTCCGGCGTGATCTCCACCAGCTTGGCCGCGAGACGTACGGCGGGCTCGTGCGTGAGCCCGCCGAACATCACATGACTCATCCGGTCGAGCTGGGCGTGCGCCGCGTCGTCCAGCACGGGGTGCCGGTAGCCGTGGATCGCCGACCACCACGACGACATGCCGTCGACCAGTTCGGTACGGCCCTCGGCGGGCGCCGCGAGCCGCAGCCGTACGCCCGAGGCGGACGCGACGACAAGCGGCTCCTGACGGCCGGGCATCGGGCCGTACGGATGCCAGACGTGCTCCCGGTCCAGCGCCAGCAGCGTGTCCGGGTCGAGCGGCGCGTCGGGCGAGGGGCAGGGCTCAGGCATTGGGCGGCAGGTCCGTCCCCGCGCCGCGTCGCCGTACCGCCACCAGATCGGGGCGCGGGCCCTCGGCGCGTACCGGTTCCGTCCGCACCGTCTCGGTCCGCACGGGCGCCGCGCTCGCGGCGGGTGCCGCGTCCTCGGCGTGGCCGCAGGGGCCGCAGCCGCCTTCGTGCGAGCCGCACACGGAGCCGGAAGCGTGGGAACCGCAGCCGGTCGCCGCCTCCGCGACGTCGGCGCGGTGCGCGGGCAGCGTGGACGTCCCCGCGCCCTCCACCTCGAAGCCCGCGTCGGCGATCATGTCGAGGTCGGCCTGGCCCGCCTGGCCCTCGCTGGTCAGATAGTCGCCCAGGAAGATCGAGTTGACCAGGTGCAGGGCGAGCGGCTGCATCGTGCGCAGGTGCACCTCACGGCCGCCCGCGAGCCGTACCTCGACGTCCGGGCAGACGAACCGCGTCATCGCCAGGATGCGCAGGCAGCGCTGCGGGGTGAGATTCCACTCCTTGGCCAGCGGCGTGCCCTCGAACGGGATCAGGAAGTTCACCGGCACCGAGTCCGGGTCGAGCGCGCGCAGCGAGAACACCACGTCCACCAGGTCCGCGTCGCTCTCGCCCATGCCCGCGATCAGCCCCGAGCACGCGGACAGCCCGGCGGCCTGCGCCTGCCGCACGGTGTCCACGCGGTCGGCGTAGGTGTGCGTCGTGGTGATGTCGCCGTAGGTGTTCTCGGAGGTGTTGAGGTTGTGGTTGTACGCGTCCGCGCCCGCCGTCCGCAGCCGCTCGGCCTGGCCGCCGGAGAGCAGGCCGAGGCAGGCGCACACCTCGACGTCCTCGTTCTGGTCCTTGATGGCCGCGATGGTCGCCGAGACCCGGTCCACGTCGCGGTCGGTGGGACCGCGCCCGCTCGCCACCAGGCACACCCGCTTGGCGCCGCCCGCCACCCCGGCGCGCGCCGCCGCGGCGGCCTCGTCGGGCTTGAGCCAGGTGTACTTGAGGATCTCGGCCTTCGAGCCGAGCCGCTGCGAACAGTACGAGCAGTCCTCGGGGCACAGCCCGGACTTGAGGTTGACCAGGTAGTTCAGCTTGACCCGGCGTCCGAACCACTGGCGGCGCACCTTGCCCGCGGCGGCCACCACGTCGAGCAGTTCGTCGTCGGAGGTCGCGAGGACGGCAAGCGCCTCGTCCCTGGTGGGCAGCTCGCGCCGCAGCCCCTTGTCCACGAGAGTGGTCAGCAGATCCATAGGGGCGATCCTCGCGCACGACGGCACCCGCGGCCAATGGCGGACCGCACAACTCGGGTGGCTACTGGTGTGTGCATCACCACACCCTGTGCATGTGTGCGGGCCAGTACGTTGCTGATGACGTCCGTGTGAGGGGGCGCGCGGCCCGACCAGAAGTGCCGCTGAACCGAAGTGCCACTGAAACGCTGAGCCGAAGAACCGCTGAGCCGAAAAGCCGCCGATCCGCCCGACCGGCTCGCGCACCGATCCGCCCGATCCATCGACCCGCCGACCCCAGGGACACCCGTGAAGAGCACCGACCCCGCCGACCCGCACGCCTCCGCCGGGAGCGACACCGCCGACCCGTCAGGTCCCTTCGGCTGGATCGCGGAACAGGCCAGGATCAGGCGCGAGGCCGGGCTCCGGCGGGAGTTGCGCCCCCGCCCGGCGGACTGGGAACTGCTCGACCTCGCGGGCAACGACTACCTCGGCCTGACCCGGCACCCCGAGGTCACGCAGGCGGGCGCCGACGCCTGCCTGCGCTGGGGCGCGGGCGCCACCGGCTCCCGGCTGGTCACCGGCAGCACCGCGCTGCACGCGGAACTCGAAGCGGAGATCGCCGACTTCACCGGCTTCGAGGCGGCCCTGGTCCTCGCCTCCGGCTACGCCGCCAACCTCGCCGCCGTCACCGCGCTGACCGGCCCCGACACCCTGCTGGTCTCCGACGCCGCCAACCACGCCTCACTGATCGACGGCTGCCGCCTGTCGCGCGCCACCACCGAAGTGGTGCCGCACGCCGACCCCGAGGCCGTACGCAAGGCGCTCGGCGCGCGGGCCCGGCGGGACGCCGACGCGTCCCGGTCCGGGGGAGCGCCCTCCGTCGTCGTCAGCGACTCGGTGTTCTCGGTGGACGGCGACGCGGCGCCGCTGCCCGCGCTCGCCGCGGCCTGCCGCGAGTACGGCGCCGCGCTGCTCGTCGACGACGCGCACGGCTTCGGCGTGCTGGGCGAGGGCGGGCGCGGCGCGCTCGCGGCGGCCGGACTCGCCGGAGCCCCCGACGTGGTGAGCACGGCGACGCTGTCGAAGGCGTTCGGCGCGCAGGGCGGTGTGGTACTCGGCCCCGCGGCCGTCATCGAGCACTTGGTCAACGCCGCCCGCACCTTCATCTTCGACACCGGTCTCGCCCCGGCCGCGGCGGGCGCCGCCCTCGGCGCGCTGCGGCTGCTGCGGCGCGAGCCGGAGCGCGCCGACCGCGCGTTGCACGTGGCCCGCGCCTTCCACCGGATGCTGACCGCCGCGGAGTTGGACGCGACGGCGCCCGACGCCTGTGTGGTGTCGGTGCGCGCGCCCTCGCCCGAGGCGGCCGTCGAGTGGGCGGCCCGGTGCCGGGCCGCGGGTCTGGCCGTCGGCTGCTTCCGGCCGCCGTCCGTCCCCGACGGGGTGTCCCGGCTGCGGCTGACCGCGCGCTGCGACCTGACGGACGCGCAGGTCGCGGGCGCGGTGGACGTCATCGTCCGTACGGCGCCACGCGGTTGAGGGCGCGGCCCGCCGCCGTCCGTCCGCCGCAGGAACCGACCCGGTCCTACGCGGGGCCGAGTTCGTCCCGGCGCAGCGCCCCGACGAAGTGCGACCAGGCACCCGGTGGGAAGAGCAGCGCGGGCCCCTCCTGGTCCTTGGAATCGCGGACGGCGAGCAGCCCCGAGGCCAGTCTCGCGGTCTCCACGCAGTTGTTCGCGGCGGTGCTGTGACTGCTCCTCCGCCATGTCACGCCGGAAATCGACGCGCTCGAGGAAACGTACCCGGACTGTGCCGCCATGGTGGCCTCCTTTATGCGCCTGCGAATCGCGACATCTCCCCGGCGATCTTACTGATCAACGCGACGGACTCGTCGCGAGGAAGGGCAATGTTGCTCAATCGGGTGAAAGCGGCGCCGTAAGCGGTGATGTCTTCTTTTCGATCGACGTAGAGACTACTCGTCAAATGATCGATAACAACCACGTCGAGATCAGCGATGCGCGGAAATGAGAAGATAACGAACGAACCCGTAACTCCTATGTGGCCTCCGGCACCGAAGGGCAGCACCTGGAGCCGGATCTGCGGCAGCGCGGCGGCGCGTTCCAGCGACCGCAACTGATCGGACATGACCGCGGGGCCGCCGACCACGCGGCGCAGCACGGCCTCGTCCAGCACGGCCCACAGTTCCAGCGGCTCGTCCTGGCGCAGCACCGCCTGCCGGGCGATCCGCACGTCGACCAGTGCGCCGGCCTCGCTCCGGGTCAGATGCGGCATGACGTCGCGGGTGAGCGCCCGGGCGTAGGCGGGGGTCTGGAGCAGGCCGGGCACCACGCTGTTCTCCATCGAGCGGGCCCGGCTGGCACCCGCCTCCAGGCTGATGAAGTCGCGGTACTCCACGGGCAGTACGTCGCGGAAGTCCTGCCACCAGCCGCGCTGTCTGCCCTGACCTGCCAGCGTGCCCAGCAGGTCGCGCAGATCGCGGTCGCGCACCTCGTAGACGTCGAGCAGCACGTCGACGTCCTCGGCGCTGACGCTGCTGCGGCCGGTCTCGATACGGCTGACTTTCGACTGGTGCCAGCCGGCCGCCTCGGCGACCTGCTCGCTGGTCATTCCGGACAGGTCGCGGAGTCGGCGCAGTTCGCCGCCGAGCTTGCGTCGTCGTACGGCGGGGACCCGTTCCATGGCCTCTCGCACCTCCTGAAGTGAGGGATGCCGGTAGTCGGGCGGTCATTACGACAGTGTGCCGACCAAATGCGTATCCACGTAGCAGAGTTCACCGATTTGAGCGACAGATATATGCATTGCGCGGTGGACCGTCCGAAACGGCGGCACGATTAGTGGCAGTCTGGCGCGAACCAGCCACTTCCGGGCGTGGCCCGGAGAGCCCGCGCCGATACCCCGGTCCGCAGTGGATGGGAAAGGAACGATGTCGCCATGGCAGATCTGCAGGAAGCTTCCGTCACTCTGCCGAGCGACCCTGCCTCGGTACCGGCGGCCCGGCGCTACGTCTGCGCCCGACTCGCCGAATGGGGACTGCCGTCGGACGCCCCCTCGGTCGACGCCGTGCGCCTGATCGTCTCCGAGCTGGCCACCAACGCGGTGCTGCACACCTCGGGAATGTCGCCGACCTTCACCGTGGACGTGCGTCTCGAACGGCAGGAGCAGTTGCTGATCGGCGTGACCGACAGCCACCCGCGCTGGCCCCAGCGGCTGCCCGCGGCGGTCCAGCAGGACAACGGGCGCGGGATGGTGATCATTCGGCATCTGGCGGCGGAGTCCGGCGGCAGGCTGCGGATCACGCCGACCGACGAGGGCGGCAAGACGGTCTGGATCACGATCCCCTGGGCGGTCCCGGTGGCCTGAGCGACGGGCGCTGTTCACGGGCGCGTCGGCGGCACCAGCAGCGCCTCGGCTCCGACCGGTGCGAAACCGGCGGCGAGGAAGGCCCGCACGCTCGCCGCGTTGCCCGGGGCGATCTGGGCCCACAACGGCGCGCCGTCCGGGACGAGATGACGGGCCGCGAGGGCGAGAAGGCGGCCGAGGCCCTTGCCGCGGGCGTCCGGGTCCACCTCGACGGCGGTCTCCCAACGGCCCGCCACACCGCGGCCGATGAGGACGGTGCCGCCGGGCGCGGTCCAGGCCCGCACGTCGTCGCGGTGCTGGAGCGCCCGCACGATCCGCGGATGGGAGCGGTCGGTGGTCTCGGTGAGGGGGAGCGGGGGCGGGCCCGGCAGCGGGGCGGCCAGGGTCAGCAGGTCGAGGTTGTTGACCACACGGCCGGTGCGGGCGCAAAGAGCGCTCAGGAAGGGCGGGTTGAGCGGAGCGGACAGGTCGTCGGGCGGGAGCAGGGCACGGAGACCGGCGTCGGTGTCTTCGGACGCCGGGCATTCGGCCGTATCCGCCGTATCCGCCGTATCCGCCGTATCCGCCGTATCCGCCGTACCCGCCGTCCCCGACGCGTCGGCGATGTCGGCGAAGACCACGGTGTGGGCGGTGAAGGCGATGACTCCGGCGTCGCGGGCCGACGGCTGGGCGACGAAGGTGACGGTCCCGTCGGCGGGCGGGAAGTCGCCTCGCGCGGCGGCGTCCAGCAGGGACCGCAGGGAGGGCCCGGCGCGGTGCGCCGCGGTGGTCGGCGAGCTCATCCGACCATCCTCTCAGCCGTCCCGTACGCGGCCGGACGCGCCTACGATCGGGTGACATGCGGCCGATCGCGGGGCCGGTCCCGCGAGTCTGTGCGTCATGATCAAGAACCGAGTCCGGTCGCTTCTCACGACCGGCGCGCTGACCCTGACCGCCGTACTCGCCGCGCAGACCGCGGCCACGTCGGAGACCGCGTCGGCCGTCGCCTCCGGACCCCTGTCCCCCGCGGCGCCCACCGCCCTGTCCGCGCCCTCCACGTCCCTCGTGCCCCGTCCCGCCCCCGCGGGCGACGACGGCTGGTGCCCGGTGGTCCACGACCCGCTGTTCGCCGCCGCCGACCGCAGCGTCGACGTCGAGCGCATCACCCCCGAGCCGTCCTACCGCCGCACGTGCGGGGAGCTGTTCCGCTCGGACGGCCGCGCCCCCGCCGTGGTCTTCCAGGAGGGCTTCCAGCCCAAGGCCGCGCAGGACGGGCAGTACGACCTCGCGGCGTACGTGCTGAAGAACCAGCCGTCGCCGTTCGTGAGCACCAGCTACGACCACGACCTCTACAAGCAGTGGAAGCCCGGCTTCAACTACTACGTGGACGCGCCCGGCGGCATCGACGTCAACGCCACGATCGGTGACACCCACAAGTGGGCCGACCAGCACGAGGTCGCCTTCCCCGGCGGCCTCGCCCGGCGCTTCATCGTCGGCGCCTGTCCCGTCGACAAGGCGACCAAGGACGAGGACCTGGCCGGCTGCGTACGCAACCCGTACTACGTGCCGTGGCGCGGGATTCCGGCGCCGCGTCCGCTCGCGCCGGTGCTGCTCCCGGCGGGCTGACCGTCCCCGATCCGGCGGGGGCGTACCCCCGGCCGGACCGGCTGTCCACGCCGCTGAAGGGGGTGCGGCGGGTCGCCCCCCGTCGCACCCGAGCCGCCGGCCCGCACTGTCCTACGGCTCCGGGCCGCTGTTCGGGCCGGACCACGGCCGGGCCGCGCGGCGGCGAGTGCCCACCGCTCCACGGAGCGTATACGCCGTACGGGCGCGATACGCGGCGCGGCCGGAATCGGCCGTCCGGGTCACGCCACCCGCCCGTACCAGACGGCGCTGGTCCAGATCCTTTCCAGCCGGACCCTGGCGCCGGTCTTGGGGGCGTGCCAGATCCGGCCGCTCCCGGCGTAGATCCCGACGTGGTAAATGGACCGGCCGGTGTGGAAGAACACCAGGTCACCGACGCGGCGGGCACCCGACGAGATGTGCCGGGTGCTGTTGTACTGGGCGGCGGCGGTACGCGGCAGCTTCTTGCCCGCGCGCTTGAACGAGTACAGCGTCAGCCCCGAGCAGTCGAAGCGGTTCGGGCCGGTGGCGCCCCATTGGTAGGGCGAGCCCTTCTTCGACGCCGCCACGTTCAGGGCCTTCACGCCCATCGTCGCGGCCTCGGCCTGCTGGGCGGTGCCCGGCAGCAGCGCGGGCAGTGCGACCGCTGTGGCGGTGAGCACGGAGGCCGTCCCGAGCCGGGACAGCCGTCCGGAGATGCACTTGAGCGCGAACATGCGCAACCCTTCGTCATCAGCCTCCGAAGGATGACCTGTCGGGTTCGGGCTGGCGAAGATGCCCGGCCGCGTGGTGCGGCTTCACCCCAAGGGACGGCTCCGGCGCTGTGCCGTGACCGACCCGTCGTACCTGGGTCCTCCGCTCCCGCCGGTGCACTCATGTCGACCTGACGTCCACGCGGCGGCGGGACTGGGCGTCCGCGTGGACCGCCCCGCCACGGCGGCGGGGGCTTGTCGTCACTACGGATGGTGACGCACAGAACCGGCCACAGCCGGGCGGGAAACGCGCGGTGTGAGTCAGGTCACGACTCACCTATTGGGGTGGACACCGGGGCGAATCACCCGGTCCGCGCCTCCGGTCGCATCATCTGACCTGCGGATATGTGACGGACGATGGGCGGTTTTGGCCGGTGCGCGCAATTCGGCCGGAGAGCATGAATCGGCGGTGAATACGCCGATGGGATGAGCCCCTTTGGTGCAGTGCCGACGGTTTCGAGCGCGCAGAGTGACCGCGCTCACACCTGGTCTGTGTCGGCGTGCCGCGCGAGCTCTCCTTCGGCGGACCGCACGAGGCTCACACCAACGGGCCGCACGGACCGCACGGGCCGCGCTGTCCGCACCAGCCTCACGCGGGCGGCGGTCCCGCGGCCGGATCGGGCGCCAGCGCCACCAGCCCCGACCGCCGCTCGCCGTCCAGCACCCGCAGGGCGCGGGCCAGCGTGGCGTGGTGCAGTTCGGTCTCGCCCCGCATGTGCATCACGGTCAGCGCGTCGCGCAGCGCGGTCGCCCGGCCCACCAGCGCCTGGGCGGCCCGCAGGGCGCTGTAGGTGTCGGCGGTGCGGGACGGATTGATCCGGCCGAGCAGATCGACGACCTCCAGGTAGGAGTCGATCAGCTCACCCTCGGAGCGGGTGAGCGCCGGAAGCGGCGGCAGTTCCGGGACCACCGCGGGTCACCGCAGGCCGTACGCGGGGCCGTTGGTCTTGCGGCTGGTGGTCAGCTTGTCCACCAGCCCGTAGGCGACGGCCTCTTCACCGTCGAGGACCTTGTCCCGCTCGATGTCGGTACGGATCCGCTCGATGTCCCGGCCGGTGTGCCGGGCCAGCAGCGTCTCCAACTGCTCGCGGGTGCGCAGCAGTTCGTTGGCCTGGATCTCCAGGTCCGAGATGGGCCCCTGGACCACCTCGCCGAGCGACGGCTGGTGGATCAGCACCCGCGCGCCCGGAGTGATCATGCGCTTGCCCGGCGCGCCCGCCGCCAGCAGCACGGCCGCGGCCGAGGCGGCCTGCCCGATGCAGACCGTCGCCACGTCGCAGGTGACGAACTGCATCGTGTCGTAGATGGCGGTCATCGCCGAGAACGAGCCGCCGGGCGAGTTGATGTAGAGGTTGATGTCCTGCTCGGGGGCGGCGTTCTCCAGGTGGATGAGCTGGGCCATCACGTCGTTCGCCGAGGTGTCGTCGACCTGGGTGCCCAGGAAGATGATCCGCTCCTGGAGCAGCTTGGAGTACGGGTCCATCGTGCGGACGCCGTTGCTGCTGCGTTCGGTGAACTCGGGCAGGACGTAGCGGGCGGTGGGACGGAACACGGCGTGCACCTCCGGGCGGATCTGGGCGCAGGAACTGGCCACAGGTCAAAATGTACAGGACGTACATCTCGTTATGATGGGGAGCATGACCCATGACGTCCCGGTGACACAAGCGCGTGCCGAGCTCGCGGAACTGATCAACCGCGTGGTCTACGGCGGCGAACAGGTGGTGCTGACCCGCCACGGCAAGCCCCTCGTCGCCCTGGTGTCCGCCGCTGACCTGCAACGACTGCGTGATCTCGACGAGCAGGCCGAGGAGCAGGTGATCAGTACGGTCTCCGCCGTCGGCTCCCGTACGTCCGCCACGGGCGAACGCCGACGGTTCGGCATCGCGGCCGAGCACCGGGGTCACCAGACCGGCGACCGCCGTCCGTAACAGCGACCGCCGCCCGTAACAGGGGTTAACGCAGTCGAAACCGCGTCGAACTAATCTCGCGGGTTCTGACGACTGTGAGGTGTGGCTGTGCAGTTGACCCCCCACGAGCAGGAACGCCTGCTCATCCATGTCGCCGCGGACGTGGCGGCCAAGCGGCGCGCCCGCGGGCTGCGGCTCAACCACCCCGAGGCGGTCGCGCTCATCACCGCGCATCTGCTCGAAGGGGCCCGCGACGGCCGCGGCGTCTCGGAACTGATGGAGTCCGGGCGCACCGTGCTGACCCGCGCCGACGTCATGGACGGCATCCCCGAGATGATCCACGACGTGCAGGTCGAGGCCACGTTCCCCGACGGCACCAAGCTCGTCACCGTCCACCAGCCGATCGTCTGACGGGCAGGAGCGCCATGATCCCCGGAGAGATCCTCAGCGCGGACGCGCCCGTGCCGCTCAACGCGGGCCGCCCGGTGACCCGCCTCACCGTTCTCAACGCGGCCGACCGGCCCGTCCAGGTCGGCTCGCACTACCACTTCGCCGAGGCCAACCCCGGTCTGGAGTTCGACCGCGCCGCCGCCCGCGGCCTGCGGCTGAACATCGCCGCGGGCACCGCCGTACGCTTCGAGCCCGGCATCCCCGCCGAGGTCGAACTCGTGCCGATCGCCGGACAGCGCGTTGTGGCCGGGCTGCGCGGCGAGACCGCGGGGGCGCTCGATGGCTGACCTCTCGCGGGCCGTATACGCCGACCTCTACGGCCCCACCACCGGGGACCGGGTCCGGCTGGCCGACACCGACCTGCTGATCGAGGTCGAACGCGACCTGGCGGGCGGGCCGGGACTCGCGGGCGACGAAGCCGTCTTCGGCGGCGGCAAGGTGATCCGCGAGTCGATGGGCCAGGCGCGGACCAGCCGCGCGGAGGGCGCGCCCGACACCGTCATCACCGGCGCCGTCGTCCTCGACCACTGGGGCGTGGTCAAGGCGGACATCGGTATCCGCGACGGCCGGATCACCGCGCTGGGCAAGGCGGGCAACCCCGAGACGATGGACGGCGTCCACCCCGACCTCGTCATCGGCCCCGAGACCGAGATCATCGCGGGCAACGGCAAAATCCTCACCGCGGGCACCATCGACGCGCACGTCCACTTCATCTCGCCGACGCTGCTGCCGCAGGCCCTGTCGGCGGGCGTCACCACCGTCATCGGCGGCGGCACGGGACCGGCCGAGGGCACCAAGGCGACCACCGTCACGCCCGGCGGCTGGCACCTGGCGCGGATGTTCGCGGGCCTGGAGGCGTACCCGGTCAACGTGGGGCTGCTCGGCAAGGGCAACACCGTCAACCAGCGGTCCATGCACGACCAACTGCGCGCCGGAGCCGTCGGGTTCAAGATCCACGAGGACTGGGGCGCAACCCCCGCAGCCATCGACGCCTGCCTGACGGTCTGTGAGCGGACCGGCGCCCAACTGGCCATCCACACCGACACGTTGAACGAGGCCGGATTCGTCGAGGACACCCTGGCCGCCATCGCGGGCCGGGGCATCCACGCCTACCACACCGAAGGCGCGGGCGGCGGGCACGCGCCCGACATCATCACCGTGGTCTCGCAGCCGCACGTGCTGCCGTCCTCGACCAACCCGACCCGGCCGCACACCGTCAACACCGTCGAGGAGCACCTCGACATGCTGATGGTCTGCCACCACCTCAACCCGTCGGTCCCCGAGGACCTCGCCTTCGCCGAGTCCCGGATCCGCCCGTCGACCATCGCCGCCGAGGACGTCCTGCACGACCTCGGCGCGATCAGCATCATCAGCTCCGACTCACAGGCCATGGGCCGGATCGGCGAAGTCGCCCTGCGCACCTGGCAGACCGCGCACGTGATGAAGCGACGGCGCGGCGCGCTCCCCGGCGACGGCGCGGCCGACAACCACCGCGCCCGCCGCTATGTCGCCAAATACACCATCAACCCCGCGGTCGCGCAGGGCCTCGACCACGAGATCGGCTCCGTCGAGGCCGGGAAGCTCGCCGACCTGGTGCTGTGGGAACCGGCGTTCTTCGGAGTCAAGCCGCAACTCGTCATCAAGGGCGGGCAGATCGCCTACGCCCAGATGGGCGACGCCAACGCGTCCATCCCCACCCCCCAACCCGTGCTTCCCCGGCCGATGTTCGGCGCGGTCGGCGCCGCGCCCGCCGCCAACTCCGTCAACTTCGTCAACGAGGCGGCGCTGGAGGACGGCCTGCCCGAACGCCTCGGCCTCGGCAAGGAGTTCGTGCCGATCCGCAGTACACGCGCCGTGACCAAGGCCGACATGCGGGAGAACGACGCGCTGCCGAGAGTCGAGGTCGAACCCGACACGTTCACCGTACGGATCGACGGCGAGGTCGTGGAGCCCGCGCCCGCGCCGGAACTCCCCATGGCCCAGCGGTACTTCCTCTTCTGAGACCATGACCCCGACGACACCGCCCCCTACGACCACGACACCGGCCGCGCGCGCCGCCCTGCTGCTGCTCGCCGACGGCCGCTTCCCGGCCGGCGGCCACGCGCA
Organism: Streptomyces sp. NPDC025721; assembly: GCF_055558595.1. NCBI lineage: Bacteria > Bacillati > Actinomycetota > Actinomycetes > Kitasatosporales > Streptomycetaceae > Streptomyces > Streptomyces sp. NPDC025721. The sequence continues at coordinate 69,524 of NZ_JBVHMF010000007.1, forward strand.
CTCCGGCGGCGCGGAGGCCGCGGTCGCGGACGGCCGGGTGCGGGACGCGGCGACCCTGGCGGATTTCTGCCGGGGCCGTCTGCACACCACTGGACTGGTCGCCGCCGCACTGGCCGCGGCGGCGACCTTCGGCCTCGACCCGCTCGTCCTCGACGCGGCGGCCGACGCCCGCACCCCCTCGCCCGCCCTGCGCACCACCTCCCGCAAGCTCGGCCGCCAGCTTCTGCGCGCCGCCCGCGCCGCCTGGCCCGCACCCGCGCTCGACCAGCTCGCCGCCGCCCGCCCGCGCGGCGCCCACCAGCCCGTCGTCCTCGGCGTCACCGCCCGCGCCGCCGGCCTGCTCCCGCAGGACGCGGCACACGTCGCCGCCTACGAGTCCGTCAGCGGGCCCGCGACCGCCGCCGTACGGCTGCTGAGCCTCGACCCCTTCCACGCCGCGGCCGTACTCGCCCGGCTGGCACCGTGCGTCGACGAGGCGGCCGCCGCTGCGGCGCTCGCCGCCGAACGCGCCCTCGCCGAAGGCCCGGACGTGCTGCCCGCCGCGTCCGCGCCGCTGCTCGACCTTGCCGCGCAGGACCACGCCGCCTGGCCCGTACGCCTCTTCGCCTCGTGATTCGCCTCCTGACCCGCCTCCCGATCCGCCTTCCGATCCGCAGCCTGATCCGCCTCTCGATCCGCAGCCTCATCCGCAGCCCGGTTCCGAACGCCGTCCGCACCAACGGAGTTGACCATGCATCTCGACCACCCCGAGACCTTCCCCGAGCGGTACGCGCACTCCTCGCCCGCCGTCCGCGCCGACGGCAGGCGGCGCGCGCTGCGGATCGGGCTCGGCGGCCCGGTCGGGTCCGGCAAGACCGCGACCGTTGCGGCGCTGTGCCGCAGACTGCGCGACGACCTGTCGATCGCCGTGGTCACCAATGACATCTACACGCGCGAGGACGCCGAATTCCTGCTGCGCAACGCGGTGCTGCCCGCCGAACGGATCGCCGCCGTGGAGACCGGCGCGTGCCCGCACACCGCGATCCGGGACGACATCTCCGCGAATCTCGAAGCCGTCGAGGACCTGGAGGACGCGGTCGGCCCGCTCGACCTCATCCTCGTCGAGTCCGGCGGCGACAATCTGACCGCCACCTTCTCCAAGGGACTGGTGGACGCGCAGATCTTCGTCATCGACGTGGCGGGCGGCGACGACATCCCCCGCAAGGGCGGCCCCGGCGTCACCACCGCCGACCTCCTCGTGATCAACAAGACCGACCTCGCCCCCTACGTCGGAGCCGACCTCACCCGCATGTCCCGCGACGCCGCCGCCCAGCGCGGCGACCTGCCCGTCGTCCTCACCTCCGTCGCCGCCCCCGACGGCGTCGCCCCGGTCGCCGCCTGGGTGGGCGACCGCCTGGCCGCCTGGGCCACCGTCCCCGCGACGACGGCGTGAACGACGTGGCGGTCCGCGACACCGCGCGCGGCGTCGTCGCCACGGCGCGGATCGTCGCCGCCCCCGACGGGCACGGCGGTACGGCGCTGCCCGTGCTGGCCGGTGACGGACCGCTGGCGCTGCGGCGCAGCCGGGTCGTCGGCGGCGCCGACGGCGAAGGGGCCGGGGTGATGGTGGTCGGCGCGATGAGCGCGCCGCTCGGCGGCGACCGGCTGCGGATCGAGGCGGAGGTGGGGCAGGGCGCACGGCTCGCGGTGGGGTCCGCCGCGGCCACGGTGTCCCTGCCGGGGCGGGACGGCGGGCGGGCGACGTACGACGTGCGGCTGACCGTACGGGCCGGTGGCGCGCTGCGCTGGCTGCCCGAGCCGGTGATCGCCGCCCACCGCAGCGACCTGCGGATGACCACCCGCGTGGACCTCGGCCCCGGCGCGCGCCTCCTGCTGCGGGACGAACAGATCCTCGGCCGCCACGCGGAACCCCCCGGCCACCTCAGCACCCGGCTGACCGCCCACCTCGACGGCCGCCCGCTCCTGGACCAGGAACTCCGCTTCGGCCCTGGCGCCCCCACCGGCTGGGACGGCCCGGCCGTCCTCGGCCGCTACCGGGCCGTCGGCCAACTCCTGCTGATCGAACCCGGCTTCGCCGACCTCCCGGCCGTCGCCCGCACGCTGCCCGCCGACCCCGCGGAAGGCCGGGCGGCCGTCACCCCGCTCGCGGGCCCCGCCGCGTTGATCACCGCGGTGGCCGCGGACGGCCTGCGCCTGCGCCGTCTGCTGGACGCCGGTCTGGCGGCCGTCCGGGCCGCGAGCGCCCCGGCCGATTAGGGCGTGTCCGGGTAAACGGCCGTCACCCGTGCGGCGGCAGCCACCTCACGCCCAACTCGTCCGCAGAATCACACTTTGATGAAGAATCACCCGCCTGGCCTGTTCACAGACGACTCACAGGGGAAAGGATTCGCTCCGCAGCAACTGTGACCACCGTGGCCACAAGCCACGGACCAGGAGGGGAGTTTCCGCCTTGAGACGCACGATCGTGCTCGTCTCCACCGGCGCCCTGATCGCGGGCGCCATCGCAGCCGCCCCGGCGGCCACCGCACAGTCGCACGACCAGCCGTCGAGATCGGCGCGGTCCGTCACCGTACCCGAGTCCGTCGGCGTGGTGATCGCCGCCGCGAACGCCGCCCGCAAGGGCATCGACTGGGCGGCCTGCCCGGCGAGTTGGAACATTCCGTCGCCGATCACCTGCGGCTATGTGACCGTGCCCGTCGACTACGGCAAGCCGTTCGGCGCGACCGTCAAGCTGGCCGTGGACCGGGCGGGCAACACCGGTACCCCGGCCGAACGGCAGGGCGCGCTGATCTACAACCCGGGCGGTCCCGGCGGTTCGGGACTGCGCTTCCCGGTCCGGGTCACCACCTCCTCCGCGCTGTGGGTCAAGACGGCGAAGGCGTACGACTTCGTGGGCTTCGACCCGCGCGGCGTCGGCCACTCCGCCCCGATCTCCTGCGAGGACCCGCAGGAGTACGTGAAAGCCCCCAAGGCCGACCCGGTGCCGGACAGCGAGGCCGACAAGCTCGCGCAGCGCAAGCTCGCCGCCGAGTACGCCGACGGCTGCCTGGAGCGCACCGGCGCGCGGACGCTCTCCCAGATGACCACGCAGAACACCGCCCGCGACCTGGACGTCATCCGCGCCGCGCTGCACGAGAAGAAGCTCAACTACCTGGGCGTCTCCTACGGCACGTACCTCGGCGCGGTCTACGCGACGCTCTTCCCGACGCACGTGCGCCGGTTGATCGTGGACAGCGTCGTCAACCCGGCGCAGGACCAGATCTGGTACCGGAACAACCTGGACCAGGACGTGGCCTTCCAGGGCCGCTGGGACGACTGGGAGGCGTGGGTCGCGACGTACGACTCCGTCTACCACCTCGGCGACACGCCCGCGAAGGTCGAGCAGAAGTGGCTCGCGCTGCGCGCCGCCGCCAAGAGCCACCCGATCGGCGGCGTCGTCGGGCCGAACGAACTCCTCGGCTTCTTCCAAAACGCGCCCTACTACGACTCGACGTGGGCCACGGTCGCGGGCGTCTGGAGCCGCTACGAGGCGGGTGACACCCAGGCGCTGCTCGACGCGGCGGCGCCCGACCTGTCCGACACCGCGGGCAACATCTCGGCCGAGAACAGCAACGCCGTGTACACCGCGGTGGAGTGCACCGACGCCAAGTGGCCCACGAATTGGCGCACATGGGACCGGGACAACACCGCGCTGCACGCCAAGTACCCCTTCCTGACGTGGGAGAACGCCTGGCTGAACCTGCCGTGCGCCACCTGGGGCGTCAAGCAGCAGCGCCCGGTGGACGTCCGCTCGCACCACGGGCTGCCCGCCGTGCTGATCGTGCAGAGCACCAGGGACGCGGCGACCCCCTACACCGGGGCGCTCGAACTCCACCGCCGCCTGGCGGGCTCCCGCTTGATCACCGAGAAGGACGCGGGCTCGCACGGCGTCACCAACCTGGTGAACCCGTGCATCAACTCCCGTGTCGAGAGCTATCTGTTGACGGGCACGGTCGACGCCCACGACGTGGTGTGCGGACCCCACGCCGCACCCGTCCCCGCCGCGCCCTAGGGCGAGGAACCGGCGAGACCGCGTACGGGCGGTCCACCCACCTTCACGGTGCGGTGGGCCGCCCGCCGCGCGTCCGGCGTGACGGCCGCGCCGCCACGGGGCGACGACGACCGCGGTACGGCTACGGCCGCTTCGCGGCGGTGTCGCTGAAGGCGGCGGCGAAGGCCGCACGGGTGGGGGAGGCCGCGCGCCGGTCCAGGACCGCGAAGACGGCCTGGTCGAAGGCGCCCACGAAGCGGCCGTCGCCGGTCAGCAGCCGGGCGAAGGCGGCGGCCACCCGCGCCGGGTCGTTCATGAAGACCCCGCAGCCCCAGGCGCCCAGCACCAGCCGCCGGTAGCCGTGTACGGCGGCCACCTCCAGGACCCGCTCGGCGCGCGCGTCGAGGGCCGCTCCGACGAGGGGCACGCGCTCGGGCGTCGTGCGCGCGATGACCCCGGCGTTCGGCGCGGGCGAGGTCAGGAAGCCGACGGTGTACGGCACGTCGAGCAGCGTGCCGCTGTCGTCGCGGAAGACCGGCACGGCGGGGGAGTGGATGACGCGGTCGCTGTAGAAGACATCGGTGTCCGCCCGGTGGTGGGCGTAGAACTCGGGTGCGCGCAGCAGACAGGTGTAGAGCGCGGAGGAACGGCACAGCGCCTCCTCCTGCGCCTGCGCTCCCTTGACGTAACCGCCGCCGGGGTTGCGTGCGGAGGCGAAGTTGAGCACGGCCACCGCGCCGCCCGCGGCGTCTGCCGCGACCAGCCTGGCCGCCGCCTCCATGCTGCTCTCCGGCGTCACCTCGCAGCGCACGGGCCCGTCGCCCCACGCTCCCTCGCCGGGGACCGCGACCGGCGCGGGGCCGTACATCCGGGTCCCCTCGGCCGCCGCCGCGACGGCCTCGCCGAGCGGGACGTACCGTCCGGCCGGGGAGTCGTACCCGCCCTCCGCCGCGATCCGCTGATTCTCCGTGGCGATGTTCCGCAGACGAGCACTCATGCCCAGGACGGTAGGGCGTGTACGGGCTCCGGCGCGAGTGAATTCGGGCGGTCGCGGCGGCCGTCGGCCGATCCGTACGGGCTGATCCCGGACTTCGTACGGCTTCGTCCGGCCTTCCGGCCGGCTTCTTGCGGGCGGCGGTAGACGCGATATATCGTGAGTCGCGTTCCGTTTCCCTGGGAGGTAGTGCCGTGTCCGAGCTGTCCCCGAAGGCGCGTTCCGGCGAGCCGAGGATGCGGGCGTCCGACGACGAGCGCGACCGTACGGCGGCGCTGCTGGCGGAGGCATTCGCCGCGGGCCGGCTGACCGCCGAGGAGCACGCCGAGCGGATGGAGGCGGCCTACGCCGCCAGGACCCGCGGCGACTTGGCGCCGCTCACCGCCGACCTGCCCGCCCCCGCGCCCGGCGCCCCGCTCGCCTCGCCCGCCGACAACGAGGCGGTGCGGGCGCTGTTCAGCAAGGTCCGCCGCTCGGGCCAGTGGCCGGTGCCGCCGCACACCGTCGTACGGGCCAGCTTCGGCGCCGTCGTGATCGACCTGCGGCAGGCGGTGTTCACCCGCCGCGAGGTGGTCATCCAGGCCGACTCCTTCTTCGGCAAGGTCGAGGTCATCGTCCCCGACCACGCGCAGGTCTACGACGTCGGCACGGCGCTGTTCGGCAAGCGCTCCCAGCACGGCCGCCGCAGCGACAAGAGCGGCGTGGACGGACCGGTCGTGCGGATCACCGGACGCTCCGTCTTCGGCCACGTCCGGGTGATGCGCCGCTTCAAGTGGCCCTGGCGGGACGGCCGCTGACGCCGCGGCGCCGACCGGGCGTCACGCCCCGCGCCCGGCCAGCCAGCGGTCCTCGGCCGCGTAGTCGAACCAGTCGCCGTGCTCCGACAGCCGCGCGGGCAGCGGGAACACCTCGCGCCAGTCCGCCTTGTCCAGCTCCGCCGCCAGCCAGGCCACCGTCCCCGGCAGCGACTCCTCGTACGAGGTCACCGCGCGGTAGCCCAGTTCGCGCTCGGCCGCCGACATGTCCAGCACCATCGGGTACGGCATGCCCCACGGAGTGTCGCCCACGGTCGGCTCCGGCGGCGGCCCGTCCACCAGCACGGTCTCGCTGGTCACACCGAGCGCCCGGTCCACCGCTGCGGAGATCTCCGCGACCGTCGGCACCCGCGGATCACCCGCGTTGAGCGCGCGGGAGCCCGGCTTCGCCGCCGCCAGCCGGACCAGCTCGGCGATGTTCGACGCGTGCACCGGATGGAACCGGCTCCTGCCCCCGTACGCCAGCACCCGCACCGGACGGCCGTCCAGCGCGCGTTTGACGAAGTAGATCTCACGCGGCAGCGGACTGTGCGGGCCGTGGATCGCCCCGGCGCGCAGCAGCGTCGACGGCAACCGCTCGCCCGCCTCCAGCAGTGTCCGCTCCAACTCGACCTTGCGGGTGCCGTACGTCGAGGGGCCCGGCGCGACCGTCGCGCAGGTCTCCGGGAGCGGCACCGGGAAGCGCGGGGAGCCGTCCGGCTCGGCCTGCGTGTCGAAATTGCGGCCCGCCTCGTCCTCGTACACCGCCGCGCTGGAGATCACCACCGCGGAACCGATCCGGTCGGACAGCGACAGCAACTGCCGTGCGTCGGCGCCGTCGTAGGCCACACAGTCCAGTAGGACGTCGCAGCCGTCGCCGAGCGCCGCGGCCAGCGCGGCGCTGTCCGAGCGGTCGACCCGGACCGTACGCACGCCCGGCGGCCACCCCTCGTCCGATCCGCCGCCGCGCGAGGCGGCCGTCACCTGCCAGCCGTCCGCGGCCAGGGCGCGTACGGCCTGCCGCCCGATCTGTCCAGAAGCGCCGATCACGAACGCGGTTCCCGTCATGGTGAGGACGCTATGCGGGCGGGCACCGCGCGGAACAGAGGGGTTCGCCCTGCGCGGATTCGCCCTCGGCGCAACCCCGGCAGCGCGAGAAGGAGCCCCGGCAGCGCGAGGCGGAGCCCCGGCAGCGCGTGGCGGGGTCCCGGCGGGGCGCGGCGCAATCCCGGCGGGGCGGGAACAGGCCCCGGATCAGGACGACTTGCGGCGCAGCCGCCCCCCGGTGCCGCCCTGCGCGAGCGACGCCTGCTCGGCCTTCACCTCGCCCGCGTACCGGTCCACGTACTCCTGCCCGGACATCGCCATGATCGCGTACATGATCTCGTCGGTCACCGACCGCACCACGTACCGCTCTTCCTCCATGCCGAAGAAGCGGCTGAAGTCCAGCGGCTCGCCGAAGCGGATGGTGACCCGGCCGATCCGCGGGAACTTCCGTCCCGGCGGCTGGAGTTCGAAGGTGCCGAGCACCGCGCAGGGGATCACGGGGGCCTGGGCGCGCAGCGCCATCAGCGCGACGCCGGTCCTGCCGCGGTACAGCCGCCCGTCGTGCGAGCGGGTGCCCTCCGGGTAGATGCCCAGCAGCTCGTCGCGCTCCAGGACCTCGATCGCCGCGGTGACGGCCGCCTGCGACGCCTTGCCGCCCGACCGGTCGACCGGGATCTGTCCGACGCTGCGGAAGAACGCCGCCGTCAGCCGCCCCTTCAGACCGGGACCGGTGAAGTACTCGGCCTTGGCCAGGAAGGTGATGCGGCGCGGCAGGATCGCGGGCATCACGAAATGGTCGGTGAACGACAGGTGATTGCCCGCGATGATCGCCCGGCCGCTCTCGGGGATGTTCTCCATCCCCTCGATCCGGGGCCGGAACATCAGCCGCAACAGCGGCCCGAGGACCACGTACTTGAGCAGTCGGTAGAACACGGTGGCTGCCTCCCCTGACACGTCCCGGTGCGCCCGGAGAGCGGTGCCCCGATCCTCGGTGCCCCGGCAGAGTAGTGCCCGCGCCCCCGCCGCGCGAGCCCGGAGCACGCCCACGACCCGCGCCTTTGCCCGGCCCGGGGCGTACGCACGGTTCTCCGGTCAGTGTCCGGCCGGCCCCGACTCCTCGCCCTGCCCGGCGTGTTGGGCCGCGCGCGGCATCAGGAAGGCCACCAAGAAGGCAGCGGCGAGCCCGCCCGCCGCCATCAGCAAGGTGGCCACGGCCGCCGCGCCCATGCCGTGTCCGGTCCGGGCGAAGAAGGCCGTGCCCAGGACGGCGACGCCGATCGAACCGCCGAGCTGCTGCACCGCGTTGAGCACCCCGGAGGCGGAGCCGGTCTCCTGGTCGGACACACCCGCCAGCGCGATGTCGAAGAACGGCGCCATCACCACACCGAGTCCCGCGCCGCTGACCAGCAGGGACGGTACGAGCTGCCAGCTCGTCACGGAGTCGCCCGCCAGGCGCACGGTCAGCGCCACCGCGCCCACGGACAGCGCGGTGAGCAGCAGCCCGCCCTGTACGGCACGGCGGCCGTAGCGCGGGCCGAGCCACATGCCGGACAGCGTCGCGCCGACGGCGGAGCCGAACGCCCAGGGGATCATCGTCGCGCCCGCGTGCAGGGCGCTGAAGCCGAGCCCGTACTGGAGGTAGAGGGTGACCACCAGCATCAGGCCGGTCAGCGCCGCGAAGAAGACCAGGCCGACGGCGAGGGAGCCGGTGTAGCCGCGGTGCCGGAACAGCCCCGGCTCGATCAGCGGCGAGCCGCCGCGGGCCCGTACCGACTTCTGGTAGCGCGCGAAGAGGACGAGGACCGGTACGGACGCCGCCATGCAGAGGTGACTCCACAGCGGCCAGCCCAGGTCGCGGCCCTGCACCAGCGGATAGACCAGCAGCAGAACGGCTACGCTGAGGATGCCGACACCCGGCACGTCGAGCCGGGGCGGCCGTGGGGCGCGGCCCTCCGGCAGAACGCGCAGGGCGGCGGCGAAGGCGACGAGCGCGATCGGCACATTGATCAGGAAGATCGCCCGCCAGCCGGTGCCGAAGAGATCGGCGTCGGTCAGGAAACCGCCGAGCACCGGGCCGGCGACCGCCGCCAGACCCATCACCGGCCCGAACACGCCGAAGGCGGCGCCCATTTCGGCCGGCGGAAAGACCTCCCTGATCAGGCCGAGGCCCTGCGGCACCATCATCGCGGCGAACGCGCCCTGCGCCGCCCGCATGCCGATCAGCATGTCCGCGGAGCCCGAGCAGGCGCACAGCAGCGAGCAGACCGCGAAGCCCGCCACCCCGATCAGGAACATCCGGCGGCGGCCGACGATGTCACCGAGCCGCGCCCCGGTGATCATCAGGACGGCGAAGGCGAGGGTGTACGCGGCGGCGATCCACTGGATACGGGTGGAGCTGCCGCCGAAGTCCGCCTGGATCGAGGGCGAGGCCACGCCGACGATCGTGGCGTCCAGCAGGTCCATCACCTCCACGGCCAGGACCACGGCGAGGGCGAGCCAGCGCAGCCGCGCACCGCCGGCCGGGGCCGCGTCCGGCTCCGACGCGCGATCCGGGTCCTCGGTGAGGGTCGATGCGGTCACGGTGATTCCTCCGGGCGGTGGCGGGACGGCGTGCTGGGAACGAACACTGTTCTACTTACGAACACTGTTCGCGTCAAGTACGATGTTCGCAGCCGCTGTCCCTGGAGGTTCCACCGCCGTGACCGAGATCCCCGCCCCGCCCTGGGGGCCGACCCGCAAGCGCGCGCCGCGCCGCGTCCTCAGCCAGGACGGGATCATCGCGGCGGCCCTGCGGATCGTCGACACCGAGGGCATCGACGCGATGAGCATGCGCCGGGTCGCCCAGGAGCTGGGCACGGGAGCGGCCTCCCTCTACGCGCACGTCGCCGGGCGGGACGAGCTGATCGCCCTGGTCCTCGACCGGGTCAGGGCCGAGATCCACTGCCCGGTCCCCGACCCCGAGCGGTGGCAGGAGCAGGTGAAGGACGTGATGCGGCAGGCCCGCGCGGCGCTGGCCGCGCACAGCGACCTGGCCCGGCTCTCGATCGAGATCGGCGTCCCCACCGGTGAGAACGCGATGCGCACGGCCGAGGGCGTGCTCGCCATCCTCGCCGCGGGGCGACTGCCCGTGCAGGTCTGCGCCTACGGGGTCGACGCGCTCGCGCTGTACGTCACCGCCGCCGCGGCCGAGGAGGCCGCCCTCGCCTTCCGCACCGGCGTCACGACGGCGGGCAAGGACGACTTCCTCGCCCAGGTCCGCGACTACTACAAGAGCCTGCCCAGCGGGCAGTTCCCCGTCATCACCGGCATGGTCGACGAGCTGATGCGGGACGTCGGCGACGAACGCTTCGAATTCGGCCTCGACCTGCTGGTCTCCGGCCTCGCCCGGCACGCGGCCCCGGCGGCGGGGGAGTAGGCCGCCCGCCCAGATCCGGCCGCCCGCCCGTATCCGGCCGCCTGCCCCGATCCGGCCGCCCGCCCGTATCCGTATCAGGCCGGTCGGCCGCCCGCCCGGCCCGGGGCTCGCTCAGCCGGCCCGCTCGTTCGGCGCGCCCGCACACTCAGTGCGGCTCCCGGATCGCCGCCGCCCCCGCCGTGCACAGCCCCAGCACCACCCAGCCGAACCACAGCCAGCCGTTCGACCCCAGTGCCACGGTGTAGGCGACCACCGCCACCAGAAACGCCACCGTGGTCAACGCCATCGCTTTCACGGAACCCGGCATCGCACGCCTCCCTTCCGCAGGCGCGTGCGCGCACCCGCCGACGAGGCGGAAGCCGTATCGCGGCCCTTCCTTCATGGTGACCCCACGGGCACCCCGCGCGCCACCACGCCTCACGGCCCGCCGCGCGCCAGGCCGCTCACCACTCCCCGTCGGTCACCCGGCCCGGATCGTCGCCCAGGTGCTCGACCTGCTCCGGCTTCGGCGGCGCCCACGGCTGCTCGTCGTCGCCCAGCCAGTCACCGACCGGCCTGACCCCGGTCAACGGCTCGGTGGCGGCCAGATCCTCGCCGTCCGCGTCGTAGTAGTCGAACCACGGCAGCCCCGCCGCGTTGTACGCCGCCCGGTCCACCGGGGACGCGGGCGCCGGTTCGCCGGTGATCTCCCGCCACTGCGGGGCCGTCGCCAGATGGACGAAGACCCGGCCGGACGGCTTCTTCCGCCAGTCGTGCGCGGGCCGCTCGTCGCGGTACACCTCCTGGCGCATCCGGCCGCCCGCGCCGAGCCCCATCGCGGGCGCCGACCTGGCCGCCATCGGTGCGGGCGGCGGCACGGGACCCCCGCCAGGGGCCATCGACGGGAGCGCGGGCCCGCCGTACCCCCCGGCCGCCTGCGCCGACACACCCCACGGCCCGTTCGTCGTCACCGTCCTGCGGCTCTGCTCGGCGCGCCAGCGCGCCAGCGGCTCCTCGCGCAGCTCGAACACCTGGAGCTGCACCCCGCCCCAGACCTCCTCGCCGGAGACCTGCCCCTCCACGGTCGCCCCGAGCCCCAGGGGCACGGCCACGAACTGCCGGATCGTGCCGGGGCCGGAGTTGATGCCGTCCAGCCACGGCTGCCGGGGCAGCACCACGTAATTCTGCGGGTCGCGCGACAGCCGGTCGCTCCACGGCCGGCCCGACACCGCGCACACCTTCCCGACACCGACCTGGAGGGCGGCGGGCGCGGCCGAGGAGAAGCTGAGCCACATCGCCTCGCGCTGATACACCGGCAGCAGCACCCCGCCGTGCGCGCGCCACCGCTCCGGAGTCCGCCCGGCGAAGTCGCCCACGCGGCGCAGCGGGAAGGAGCCCAGGCCGGGCGGCAGCGGGTGCGTGCCCTTCTCGGGCAGCCGCAGCGTCCGCATGAAGCGGACCGTCACCCCGCCGGGCAGCTCCAGCGCCGCCCCCGAGATCCGTACCTGTTCGCCCATCCCGGGCCCCCCTCCGTCAGCCGCGACCGCGCGCCTCCAACGATGCCAAATACGCGTTGTACGCGACGAGTTCCGCGTCACCGTCGCGGTCCGCGGCCCGGTCGCCGCGCCGTGCCTGCCGCTGCTCGGAGGTGTACCACTGGAAGAGCAGCGCCACCAGCACGACGACCGACGGGATCTCGCTGAACGCCCAGGCGATGCCGCCCGCCGCCGTCTGGTCGCCGAGCGCGTCGATGCCCAGCGAGGCGGGCGGGTGCTTGAAGGTGGTCAGCATCGGCTCGCTGGCCATCATGACCGCGATGCCGAAGAACGCGTGGAAGGGCATCCCCGCGAACAGCTCCAGCATCCGCATCACATAACCGGGCCGGTGCGGCCCCGGGTCGACGCCCATGATCGGCCAGAAGAACAGCAGGCCCACCAGCAGGAAGTGCACCATCATCGCGATGTGCCCGGTCCTGGTGTGCATCAGCGTGTCGAAGATCGGCGAGAAGTACAGCCCGTACAGGCTCGCGATGAACAGCGGGAGCGTGAAGGCCGGGTGCGTGATGATCCGCAGATACCGGCTGTGCAGCAGCTTCACCAGCAGCTCGCGCGGTCCGGTGCGCCCGCGCTCGGCGGCGGGCAGCGCCCGCAGCGTCAGCGTCACCGGGGCGCCCAGCAGGATCAGGATCGGCGAGAGCATGCTCAGCACCATGTGCTGCACCATGTGCACGCTGAACATGACCATGCCGTAGTCGTTGAGCTTGGTGCACATCACCAGAGCGACCGTCAGCACCCCTGTGACGAACGCCACGGTACGGCCGGGCGACCACGAGTCGCCGCGCCGCCGCAGCCGCAGCACACCCCAGCCGTAGAGGACCAGCGCCACCAGGCAGCCGATGAGGAAGAACGGATCGCCGCCGCTGAACGACAGCCCCCGGCCGAGGGTGAACGGCGGCAAGTCCATGTGCATGCCGTGTCCGCCGTGGTCCATCCGTCACTCTCCTGTCGCGCCGGGCCGCGTGCTGCCGGTCCGGCCCGTGCTCCGATTCGACCCTTGTGCCCGCTCCAGAGTAGAACCGCCCCCGGACGCCGATTCGGCCGGGGGCGGGGAGCGCCGACGCACGTGGTCGGAGCACGTCATGAAGCGTCAGGACACGCCACTCACAGCACGCACTCGGCCTCGACGTACCGCTCGGCGGGCACCGTCTTCAGGTGCTCGACGGCCTCCCCGAGCGGGACCAGCGTGATGTCGGTGCCGCGCAGCGCCGTCATCATGCCGAACCGGCCCTTGTGGACGGCCTCCACGGCGTGCCAGCCGAAGCGGGTGGCGAGAACGCGGTCGTACGCGGTGGGCGTGCCGCCGCGCTGGACGTGCCCGAGGATGACCGGCCTGGCCTCCTTGCCCAGCCGCTCCTCCAGCTCGACCGAGAGCTGGTTGGCGACGCCGCTGAACCGCTCGTGGCCGTAGATGTCGGTCGCGCCCGAGGTGAAGTCCATGGTGCCCTCGCGCGGCTTGGCGCCCTCGGAGACCACCACGATCGCGAACTTCTTGCCCGCTTCGAAGCGCTGGCCGACGACCCGCGCCAGCTCCGACACGTCGAACGGCCGCTCCGGCACCAGGATCGCGTGCGCGCCCGCCGCCATCCCGGAGTGCAGCGCGATCCACCCGGTGTGCCGCCCCATGACCTCCACGATCAGCACCCGCTGGTGCGACTCGGCGGTGGTCTTGAGCCGGTCCAGGGCCTCGGTGGCCACCATCACGGCGGTGTCGAAGCCGAAGGTCACGTCCGTGGACGCGATGTCGTTGTCGATGGTCTTGGGCACACCGACGATGGGCAGGCCCGCGTCCGACAGCAGCCGGGCCGCCTTGAGGGTGCCCTCACCGCCGATCGGGATGATCGCGTCCAGGCCCAGGTCGGCCACGTGGCCCCTGGCCTGTTCGACCCCGCCGCGCAGGTGGGCGGGCTGGACCCGCGAGGAGCCGAGGATCGTGCCGCCGCGCGCGAGGATGCCGCTCACGGCATCGAGGTCCAGCTTGCGGTAGTCGCACTCGAGCAGGCCCTTCCACCCGTCGTGGAAGCCGATGACCTCGTCACTGTGGTCCACCACGGCGCGGTGCACCACGGACCGGATGACGGCGTTCAGCCCGGGGCAGTCGCCGCCGCTGGTCAGCACACCAATACGCATTGCTCTCGTTACTCCCGCAACTCGACCGGACGGCCGGACCCCGTCGTCCGGATGGATCGCAGCCAGCTTACCGAGAGCGGCTGTCACGCCTCCACGGCGACCGAACTGCGGACACCTGACGATTACTCAAACTCCGGGGAACGCCTGCGCAGCGTGACGGACCCACCCCGGACCCCCGCCGACGCACGACGCCCGCGCCCTCCTGCGAGGACACGGGCGCGGTACGGGTCAGGCGGGCCGGAACGGTGTCACGCGGGCTGTACGGCCGCCGCGATCCGCTCGGCGCGCAGCGCCTCGAACCACTGGTCGTCGACCGGCGGCAGCGCGTTGACGTCCAGCGCGAGCTTGATCAGCAGGTCGGCGATCTGCGGATTGCGGGCCATCACCGGACCGTGCATGTACGTGCCGAAGACCGTGTCGTTGAAGGCGCCCTCGGTGCCGTCCCCCGTGCCGTTGCCCTTGCCCATCCGCAGCCGGGCCAGCGGCCTGGCCTGCGGGCCGACATGGGTGACGCCCTGGTGGTTCTCGAAGCCGGTCAGCGGCGGCAGATTGAGGTGCGGGTCGATGTCGGCCAGGACGTCGCCGACGCACCGCTCGCCCTCGCCGCGCACGCTCACCACGTCGAGCAGGCCGAGGCCGGGCTCGGGGCGGCCCAGGTCGTTGACGAACTCGTGGCCGAGGATCTGGTAGCCCGCGCAGACCGAGAAGACGATCGCGCCGTTGGCGACCGCCCGGTTCAGCCCGCCGTCGCGGCGCAGCCGCTCCGCGGCCAGCCGCTGCGGGCGGTCCTCGCCGCCGCCGATCAGATAGATGTCACCGGACGTCGGCACCGGCTGGTCGGAGCGGACGTCGACCCGGGTGACCGGCACCCGGCGCTGCTGGGCGCGGCGCTCCACGACCAGCGCGTTGCCCTGGTCGCCGTAGGTGCTCAGCAGGTCGGGGTAGACCCACACCAGGCGGAGGCTGGACTCACTCATGCGTGCTTCTCCTTGTCCGTCGTCAGCAACGTGACGCGATGTGACGCGACGTGGTCGCGGTCAGTTGCCGACCCGGCGGCGCAGGTCCTGGAAGGCGGTGTAGTTGGCGATGGCCTCGATCCGGCCGGGCGGCGCGGAGCGCACCGCCTCGTCGAGGTTGGCGCAGACCCGGAACTGGAGCCCGGCGACCTCCAGGCGGACCGCGAGGTCCAGCTTGCGGTCGCCGATCACCATGATCGGGTGTCCGGCCAGCCGGGTGTAGTCCACGTCCCACAGCCAGGAGGTGTCGGTGCCGTCGGCGCCGCGCGCGTTGACCGACAGGATCACCGGGGTGGGCGGGCCGTCGATCAGCGAGAAGGTCTCCAGCCAGCCGGCCGGGTTCTTCGCCAGCAGCAGCCGCAGTTCGCGCTGCTGGAAGCTCACCACGTCGTAGCGGCCCGCGACCGCCTGCACCGCGTACATCCGCTCCAGCGCGACCTTGGGGTCGATGCCGAAGGCCGCGGCGGCGGCGGCCGAGACCGCCGCGTTCGACTTGTTGGCGCGGCCCGGGAGCTGGAGGTGGATCGGCCAGGCGGAGCCGTGCGGGTCGATCACGTGGTCGCCGGACAGCGCCCAGGTCGGGGTGGGGCGGCGGAAGCCGCACTCGGCGCAGAACCAGTCCTCCGACGGGCGTTGCAGGACGCCGCCGCAGGACGGGCACGACCAGGCGTCGTCCTTCCACTCCTGGCCCGCCGCGACCCACACCACGGTCGGGCTGGAGGAGGCGGCCCAGGTGATCAGCGGGTCGTCGGCGTTGGCGATGATGATCGCCTCGACGCCTGCCAGGCCCTCGCGCCACTTCTCGGCCAGCATGCGGGTCTCGGCCGCGCGGTCGAGCTGGTCGCGGGAGAGGTTGAGCAGCGCGATGGCCTTGGGGGCGACGTCGCGGGCGACGCCCGCCAGGTACTTCTCGTCGACCTCGATCACGCCGAAGCGCGCCTCGGAGCCGCCCGCCAGCGCGGAGGTGATCCCCGCGGGCATGTTCGCGCCGAGCGCGTTGGAGACGACGGGGCCGCCCGCGCGCAGCGCCTCGGCCAGCAGCCGGGTGGTGGTGGTCTTGCCGTTGGTCGCCGACACCAGGATCACGTCGAGGTGCCGGGCGAGCCTGGCCAGCAGGTCGGGGTCGAATCTCAGCGCCACCTTGCCGCCGATCACCGAGCCGCTGCCACGGCCTGCCGCACGCGACACGCCCGCCGCCACCTTGCCCGCCGTCACGGCCAGTTTCGCCCGCGGCGACAGCGGCTCCGAGTTGCCTGCCATCGTCTCTCTTCCTCCTCGACTGCGACCGGCCCCGCTGCCCCGTGGCGGCTGGTTGTACGCCTCCGAGCGCCACTTGGGCGGCCGACAAGGTTCGGTCCCGGCTCAGCCTATCGACTCCGGGCCCCCGGACCGCACCGCGCCGCCCCGGTCGGACCGTGCGCCGAACTCCACGCGCACCGGGGGCATCCGCGCCACCGGCGCTGTCTGTGGGGACGGGTGCGGCCCGCTCGCGGTTCCTGATCCGCCGACCGCGTTACAGCCCCGGGCTGCCCGCACGGTCGCCGGCCGCCGCGAGGCGGCCCCACAGCAGGTCGGCCAGGTGCCTGACCAGCAGGTCGCGGGAGAACGGCCGCTCGCCGAGCCACCAGTCGCCCGCCGCGTACATCATGCCGACGATGCCGTGTCCCCAGGCGCGGGCGAGCTGCTCCGAGTCGGGGCCGAGGTCGAGGCGTTCGGCGATCACCTCGGCCAGGTCCTCGCCCATGCGGCGCAGCAGCGGTACGGAGTGCCGTCCGGCGTCCAGTCCCTTGTCGCCGTCGGCGGGCGCCTCGGCCGGGTGCATCAGGAAGCGGTAGACCTGCGGGTGGGCCTCGATGGCGGACAGATACGCGTGCAAGGTGGCCTCGACGCGGTCCCTGCGGTCGCCGGGGGAGTCCAGCGCGGCCCGCAGGGTGGCCAGCAGCGCGTCGGTGTGCCGCTTGGCCAGCGCCCGGTACAGGCCGCTCTTGTCGCCGAAGTGCCGGTAGAGGATCGGCTTGGTGATGCCCGCCTCGGCGGCGATGGCGTTCATGGACGCCTCGGGCCCGTCCCGCAGGACGACGCGGTCGGCCGCTTCGAGCAGCTCCGCCCGGCGCCGCTCCGTGGCCGTCCGCTGGTCCTGCCGCTGGCCGGTGTCCACCCGCGCCTCCCCAATTGTTCGATTGCTGGTGGTCAGCGCAACGTAACACCCCGCCAGCCGCCCCCCGCGCGCGGCGGAATGAGTTGACATGGCCTACCGGTCGGTAACAGACTGCTGTTACCGCTAGTAACTGGCACGTGGAGGGGAAGATGGGCGACTTCACGCTCGAACTCAATGACGACCAGCAGTCCGTGCGCGACTGGATCCACGGCTTCGCCGCCGACGTGATGCGCCCGGCCGCCGCCGAATGGGACGAGCGCGAGGAGACCCCGTGGCCCATCATCCAGGAGGCCGCCAAGATCGGACTGTACTCGCTGGACTTCTACGCCCAGCAGTTCTTCGACCCCACGGGCCTGGGCATCCCGCTCACCATGGAAGAGCTGTTCTGGGGTGACGCGGGCATCGCCCTGTCCATCGTCGGCACCGGACTCGCCGCCGTCGGCGTCCTCGCCAACGGCACCGAGGAGCAGATCGGCACCTGGGTCCCGCAGATGTACGGCGACGCCGACGACGTCAAGCTCGCCGCCTTCTGCTCCTCCGAGCCCGACGCGGGCTCCGACGTCTCCGCGATGCGCACCCGCGCCGTCTACGACGAGGCCACCGGCGAGTGGGTGCTCAACGGCACCAAGACCTGGGCCACCAACGGCGGTATAGCCAACGTCCACGTCGTCGTCGCCGTGGTCGACCCGGAGCTGGGCACCAAGGGCCACGCCTCCTTCATCGTGCCCCCCGGCACCCCCGGCCTGTCCCAGGGGCAGAAGTTCAAGAAGCACGGCATCCGCGCCTCGCACACCGCCGAGGTCGTCCTGGAGGACGTACGGATTCCCGGCGACTGCCTGCTCGGCGGCAAGGACAAGCTCGACGAGCGGCTGGCACGGGCCCGCGAACGGGCCAAGTCGGCCCATGGCGGCGAGCGGGTGAAGAACGCGGCGATGGCCACCTTCGAGGCCTCCCGCCCGGCGGTCGGCGCCATGGCCGTCGGCACGGCGCGCGCCGCGTACGAATACGCCCTCGAATACGCCACCGGCCGCGAGCAGTTCGGCCGCCCGATCATCGACAACCAGGGCGTCGCCTTCCAGCTCGCCGACATGCGCACCCAGATCGACGCCGCCCGCCTCCTGGTCTGGCGCGCCTCCTGGATGGCGACGGCGGGCAAGCCCTTCACCTCCGCCGAGGGCTCGATGTCCAAGCTCTTCGCCAGCGAGACCGCCAAGAAGGTCACCGCCCAGGCCATCCAGATCCTCGGCGGCAACGGCTACACCCGCGAGTACCCGGTGGAGCGCATGCACCGCGACAGCGCGATCTACACGATCTTCGAGGGCACCAGCGAGATCCAGCGTCTGGTCATCGCCCGCACGCTGTCCGGGATGCCGCTGCGCTGAGGCGGCGCGACGGCACAGGGCTCAGGGGCGGACGCCGGGGGTGTCCGCCCCTGACGCATGTCCCGGCGGCCACCCCCTCGTTGGGCAGGGTGTACATCATCCGATACGCGCTGATTTCCGGCGCAAGCCCCGGGGAGGGCCGATGGCCGACCCGCAGTGGAAACGACTCATCGAACACGTCATGGCGGTCCCGGAACGCGTCTACGAACACTGGAGCGGCGCCGACGGCTGGGACAACGACACCGAATTCGGCAAGGAGTACGGAGAGAACCGCGTCTCCTGGTGCGTGATCTTCGACTGGGACATGTACCACGACGTCGGTCTCGACCAGGCCGTCCCGAAGACCGACAACGTGACCGCGTTCAGCACATGGGCCCGACGCAAGGGCGCCTGGTCCGCGTACCCGAGCATCGGCGCCTGGGTGAATCTGGACGGCGGCGGGCACACCGAGATCGTCACCGGCTTCGACGAGCGCTACGTCCACACCAAGGGCGGCAACAGCGTGAAGGCCGGGGCCACCGACCGGGGCCAGGGCAACGGCGTGTGGTCGCACCGTGAACTGCGTCACGCCCAGCGCGTCACCGGCTACTTCGCGCCGCGCTTCCCCGACGGGATCTGCCCGCCGACCGCGGACCCCGCCGACCCGCGCGGCGGCACGGCGGTCGCCTCCTACCGAGTGCGCCCGACCGCCACCACGCACCCGGCGCCCGCGTTCCCCGGCCGTGAGTACTTCGTCCTCGGCGCGGTCAGCGACCACACCCTGCTGCTCCAGACCTGGCTGCAACGCGGCAACTGGGGCCCGCCGTACAAGGTCGGCCCGTCCCGCACCATGACCGCGCTCGACCTGACCAAGGTCAAGGCCCTCCAACGGCACTACGTCGCCGCGCTCGGCCCGGCGGACGGCGCCGTCGGGCCGCTGACCTGGCTGTACGCCTACGAGGTCGCGTACGGCCTGCGCGCGAGATGACCGCCGCCGCCCGGCGCGGCCCCGCGTGACTAGTCCCCGTCGTTGCGGTAACCGCGCAGCAGGAACCAGGCGAGGAACACCACACCGACCACCGAGACGACGATGATGCTGCGCATCACCGGACCGGGGCCGGGCGAATTCGACATCGCGAACGTCGTGACGTCGTGGAACGCGCCGAGATCCATGTGGGTATGCATGGGGGTACTCCTTATGGTCCGGCTGCCCAGGGTAGACCCGCGCCCCGAGCCGTCCGCGCTCCGGGTCGGCCCGCGCGCCGACCCGGAGCGCGCGCCCAGGTCAGTGGCCGGAATGCGGGCAAAGCGGCACCAGTGTGTCCGGGCGGTCACCGCACGCGCACGTCGTCTGGTTCAATAGGACACATGGCCAGCACTACTGACTCCGGGACAGGTCGCGACGACCTCGAACCCTTCTGGCCGTCCCGGCAGGAGCACCACTTCGACCGCTGGTGTTGCCGCGCGACCCCCGCGCGGACCCGCGTCCTGAGCTGACCCCGCCGCACCGGCTTCCGAGCCGCTGCCCGCAGCCACCGGTCCCCGCGCAATACGGCGTCCTGACGACCCCATCGCGCGAAAGAGCCGAATCATGTCGAACCTGCCGAACGTCCACTCCCTTTCCACGCTGCCCGCCCGACCGGGCGGCGCGCCCTCCTCCGGCGGCGCTCCGGCCGTCAACCGGCAGCGACTGCGCGCCGTACGCCCCGACGAGGTGCCGCCCGCACCGGACTTCCTGCCGCCCGGCGCCACCTGGCTGCCCGCGCCGGGACATGTGCTGCCCACCATCCCCGGCGGCGCCCCGATGGTCGGTTACCTGGTGCTCGTCCCGGCCGAGCAGGTCCCGACCGCCGTCCCCGCCCCGGCCCCCGAGTTCCGCACCGGCCGGACGGAGACCTCCGACCCGCTGTCCCAGGTGCCGATCAGCATCGACGACGAGCGCCGCACCGCCGCGGTCGACGGTCGCCAACTCGACCTGACCTACCTGGAGTTCGAACTGCTCGCGCACCTCGTCGCGCACCCGCACCGGGTGCACTCGCGCGACCAGCTCGTGACCACGGTCTGGGGATACGGGCATGTCGGCGACGGCCGCACGGTCGACGTCCACGTCGCCCGGCTGCGCCGCAAGCTCGGCGCGGAGCACCGCGCCAGCATCGTGACGGTGCGCCGGGTCGGCTACAAGTACGCCCCCGCCGCGCCGGTATCGACCGCGGGCGCGACCGCGGCTACGGCACGACCGTGACCGGCCACCGTCCGGCTTTCACGAGCCGGACGGCGACCGAGCCGACGAACCGGTGCCCGGCGCGCTCCGAGGCGCCCACCACGACCGCGTCCGCGGTGAGCTGTTCCGCGGCCGTGGTCAGGCCGTTGTAGGGGTCGCCGCGGAAGGTGTGGAACTCCCATCGCACCGTGAACGTCCCCTGCAACCGCTCGACGGAGTCGCGGATCTCCGCCATGAGCTGCTCGGCGATCCCGGTGTCGACCTCCGACACCGGGACCCCGAGGGCGGCGCCGGTCGGCATGTACGGCTGCACGTAGACCAGGGCGAGCAGCGCGTGCTGCCGCCGCGCGAGCCCCGCCGCGTACGCGGCGGCCCGCCACGACGTGTCGGAGCCGTCCAGTCCGGCGAGGATGACCTTCGGTCCGTCCGTGCCGCGCTCGAAGTGCGCCGGCAGCTTCTGCTCTTCCACGCGCGCCAGGCTATCGGCCTCCGGCCTGCGGTTTCATCCCCCGGCACGCAGCGTTCTCACTCCAATGGGCGCATTGCCACGACATGTGCACCTTTGCGGGGCACGCTGTGCGAGAGGAGTGAAACAGGCGGCGGTACCGCGCCGGAGCCGCGCACCCCACGGGTGCGGTCGGCGTACCCGCGACGGCTCGCCGCCCACGCCGCTACCGGGGAGGTTTGTGATGCCGAGCGTGTCCACGAACGTGTTCGTGTCGAGGCCGACCACGGAGGTCTTCGACTTCCTCGCCGACGCCCGCAATCTCGCCCTGTGGAGCTCGGGGGTGGCCTTCGTCGACTCGGCGCCCGTCCCGCCGGGCGTGGACGCGGAGTACCGCTACCGCTACCCCGGACGGCGCAGACCGCACCGGCTGGTCTGCGCCGCCTTCGAACCGGGCCGCCGGATAGTCTTCCGCGGCCAGCGCATGTGGTGCCCGCTGGGCACCCAGGTGCCCGTGTACGGCTTCGAGCTCGCCCCGCACGCCGACGGCACGCTGGTGCGGCTGTCGGTCACCAGCTCGCTGCGCGCGGCCCTCGTCCTGCTCGCCCCGGTCGTGGCCATGGCCTGGCGCCGTGACCTGCCCGCGGACGCCAGGAAATTCTGCGATCTGCTCGGCGGCTCCCGCGCCCCGGCCGCCCCGCTGCACGCTCCCGTGTCCGCTCCCGCGGTCGCCTCGGCCCCCGAGGACCCGGCGCGGTCCACGTCCGCGCCGAGTGGCTTTGACTTCGCTCATTGAGTGTTAAACTAATAATGTGAAGACGTTCGCACACGTTCTTCACCCTTTACTGCCCCGGCCTGGTCCCCCCGTCCCGGCCGGGGCTCCTCCATGTCCGGACCCGCTGCGGGCCCGCTCCGGGCCCGCCCCGAACCCGCGCCGGGCTCGTTCCTGCCTGTGTCCGGCCCGCGCCGGCCTGCCTCGGGGGTCGACTGTCAGACCCTCGTCGTACGGTGCGGACATGAACGACGCACATGAGCCGCGACTTCGCATCGAGCCCTGGTCGGCGGACGACCTGTGGCTGCTCCGCAGGACGAACACACCCGAGATGACCGAGTACCTCGGCGGACCGGAGACCGAGGAGCAACTGCTCTCCCGGCACCAGCGCTACCAGGACATCGAGAAGACCGGCGGCAGGATGTACCGCGTGGTGCTCGTCCCGGACGGCGAGGTCGCCGGTTCCATCGGCTTCTGGGAACAGACGTGGCGGGGCGGGAAGGTCTACGAGACCGGCTGGGCGATCCTCCCGGAGTTCCAGGGCCGGGGCCTGGCGGCGGACGCCGCCCGCGCGGTGACCGAGGCGGCCAGAGCCGCCGGTGCCCACCGCCACCTGCACGCCTTCCCCAAGGTCAGCCACCCGGCGTCGAACGCCGTCTGCCGCAAGGCCGGATTCACGTTGCTGGGCGAGGCCGACTTCGAGTACCCCAAGGGCAACCCGATCACGTGCCACGACTGGGTGATCGACCTGACGCCGGACGC
This sequence comes from Streptomyces sp. NPDC025721, assembly GCF_055558595.1. NCBI lineage: Bacteria > Bacillati > Actinomycetota > Actinomycetes > Kitasatosporales > Streptomycetaceae > Streptomyces > Streptomyces sp. NPDC025721. The sequence continues at coordinate 92,204 of NZ_JBVHMF010000007.1, forward strand.
CCCTGAGGCTGACCCGGCCGGAGGTCCCACGGCGACCGGCTGACGGTCGCAGGGCGTTCGCGGGCCGCCGCGGGCCGTCAGGAACCGGCGGCCCGCAGTTGGGGCACGATCTGCTGCCGTACGTAACCGCGCACGTCCTGGCCGCGCAGGCCACCACGAATCACCGTCACCGAGTGCGCGGCGGCGGCCTTCCGCAGCCGACGCGCGGCCAGCGGGCCCACACCGCCGCCGATCACCAGCGCCGTCACACCGCCCGCACCGATCAGGGAGACGGCGTCGCGCGCGCCGGTGACGCCACGCGCGTCGAAACCCTCCTCGCGAAGGACCGTGGTCGCGGAGCTGACAATGCTCTCCATACGGCCGATTACCACAACGGTCATGCTTAGCTGCTGCCCATCCACACCCCGCACACACCCGGCTGGCGCTCATCCGCCACCACCGCACCGAGGAGACCCCGTGCGCCCACTGACCCCGACCACTCTGGTCACCGCCGCAGCCCTCGCCACCACGCTCGCGGTCGGCGGCGCCGGCGCCGGTCCCGCTCCCGGCTCGGGTACGGCGCAGCCCCGGCCCGTGGCGAACCTCCCGCAGATCATGAAGGACACCGGCGGCGGCACCCAGCTCGTCACCGCGAGCGCCCCCACCCTCGGCTCCACCAGCGGCACCCTCACCTGGTGGGAGAAACAGAGCGGCGGCTGGAAGGCCGTCGGCACCGCACCCGCCCGCTTCGGCGCCCACGGCCTGGCCGACGGCGCGACCCGCACCCAGAACACCAGCACCACGCCCACCGGCCTCTACGGCCTGCCGCTCGCCTTCGGCAACGCCGCCGCGCCCGCGGGCACCGCCCTGCCGTACCGCGCGGTCACCCCGACCGCCTGGTGGTGCGAGGACACCCAGTCGACCTCCTACAACCGCTGGGTCGACCCGCTGCCGAAGGACTGCCGGGGCACCGAGTCCGAGCGCCTGGCCGACTACCCCGGGCAGTACGCGCACGCCGTCCTGATCGACTTCAACTACGCCAAGCCGGTCAAGGGCCGCGGCGCCGGCATCTTCCTGCACGTCAACGGCAGCGGCGCGACGGCCGGTTGCGTCTCGGTACCCGCCGACGCGATGAGCCGGATCCTCGCGTGGCTGCGGCCCGCGGCGCAGCCGCACATCGCCATCGGCACCGTGGACGGCGGCACGGCATTGACCGGTTACTGACCCCCTGGCGCGCTGTTGGGTGACGCTACCGCCCCGTACCGTAGGGCACAGGCGCAACACCAGTGACGCGAAGGGGAATTGCCGTGTCGTTCGCAGAGGACCGGTCGCAGGCCGTGGAAGACGTCGTCCACGCGTGGACGCACGGCACCGACTGCCTGTTACGCGAGGCCGACGGCGGCTCGGGGGAGACGGTCGGGACGGAGACGGGCCCCAGGATGCTCTCGCACGCGGAAGCCGTGCAGATCGTCCACGCCCAGCTCGTCCTGATCGCCCTCGGAGCCGACCTCGGCCGCCTCCAGACGACCGCGAGGACCTGCTACCGCACCGCGGTCGACGCGCGGCTCGAACGGCCGGAGGACGCCCGCGCCTATGCCAGGGCCGCCGATCTGTGCGAGCGCGCCGCCCGGCTGGTGGTCGACGCGGGGGCCGCGGGCGACGACCGGGCCAGGCGCCGCCTGCTCGCCGTCGCCGAGCACGACACCGCCGTGGCGACCGGAGCCGTGGACCCCGAGGTCGCCGACCGCGCCCGCCGCGTCCTGGAGTCCGCGCTCAGCGAGGCCGAGAACAGGGCCGCCCGCGACACCGCGCCCCAGCAGCGCGGCCCGCGCTATCCCGGCCCGACCTACGACGAGACCACCGGACGGCACCGCGTCGGCGTCGGCGCGACCGGCGAGCCCGCCTACTGGCAGCTCAACACCCCCGGCTCCGGCATGGAGAGCGGCCTGATCTGCGGCGCGCCCGGCAGCGGCAAGAGCAGCTTCCTGCTGATGGTGCTCTACGAGGCCGCGCGCCGCGAGGAGTTCACGCTGTGGCTGGCCGACCCCGGCGGGCGGCACGACACCCCGGCGCCGATCGCCGAGGCCGCCGCCCGTACCGCCGCCACCCGCGAGCAGACCGTGGACCTGTTGCGCGACGCGGTGGCGGTGATCGCCGACCGCGCCCGCCACCACGGCCCGGTCCCCGATCCCACCGACACCTGGCAGGGCATCGTGCTCGCCGTCGAGGACTGCCGACTCGTCTTCGCCGACGACCTGGAGGCCACCCGGCTCGCCGAGCGTGTCGTCGCCGTCGGCGGCCGGTTCGGCGTGGCGCTGGTCGTGACCGCGCCCGACGCCGACCTCGCGTCCTTCGGCGGGAGCCTCGCGCTGCGCGCCGGGCTCGCCAGGACCAACTGCTTCCCGCTCGGCCCCGGCGGACGGCAGATGCTCACCGCGCTCGGCCGCGCGGTCTGACGGCCAACCGCCTCCGGCCGGACGTCGGTCGGCGGGCCGCCGGTCGGTCGGCTCTCGCCCGCCGACCGCCGGATCTGACACTCCTCTGACACGCGCCTGGCCCTTTCCGGAAGGTCGGGCGGTGCATCTGTGGTTCCTGACCGAGACCTGAAGCCGGGGATCTTGTGACGGACCGGCGGACCGAAGAACCTGGTAGTCAGGATCCGGTGCGGTGTCGGCGAAAGCCCCCGGCGCGGTCCTTTCTCTCGGAATCTCTACGAATCTTCACGAATCTCGCGGATTCTCCCTGATTCTCTTTGATTCTCTCCGAACGACCATGGCGACCGTCCCCTGACGTCCGGGTGCGGCCCCTGAATCGCGTTGTCGGGCTCTGTGGTGTGGGAGGTGTGGACGATGGCAGGTGCGATGTCGTCGAACGCGGTGGCGGCCGGGACCGTCGCCGGAAATACGGTGGCGCCGCCGGAGGAACGGGTGGGCGAACCGGCCCCGTTGAGCAGACTGATGTCACTGCACCAGGCGCACCCGGTGGACGGCCGGTCACTGCGGACGGTGTGCGGGATGTTCGTGACCGGCGTGACGGTGATCACCAGCGGCGAGGACGGCAACGCCGAAGGCACCACGGTGAACTCGTTCACCTCGGTCTCCCTCGACCCGCCGCTGGTGCTGTTCTGCCTGCACAACGAGTCCCGACTGCGGTCCGTCGTGCGGGAGTCGGGGAAATTCGTCGTCAACTTCCTCCAGGGGCAGCAGGAGGGCGTGGCCCGCGCCTTCGCGGGCAAGGGCACCGCGGAGATCCACGACGTGGCCAACCACCCGTCGGTGACGGGCGTTCCGGTGCTCAGCGAGGCGCTGGCGTTCCTGTCCTGCCACCTGGTCGAGGAGTTCGACGGCGGCGACCACACGATCTTCCTCGGCCGCGTGGTCGAGTTGGGCGTGCCCCGGCAGCACCAGGAGCCGCTGGTCTTCTTCCGCGGCTGGCTCGGCGCGCTGGAGGAGGAACTGCGCGGCGTGCACCCCATCATCGACGGCTGACCGCCCCGCCCGTTCCCTGTCTCCTTGGCACGGCGGTGCGTCGCACGGCGGTATTTCGCGACGCCCCGCGGTCTTCCGCGTGGATCCGAGGTGATCCGCGCTGTTCGTGTTCCTGACGTTTCTGCGAGTTCCCGAATTCGACCGGTGGAGGGTGTGATGGGCGTGGATTCCGGCAAGGTCGTCCGACTGGAGGACGTCGTACCGATCACATACGGCGGAGGCGAGGAGACCCGCTTCCTGCTGCGCGGCTCGGACACCAGCGGCCGTTCCTCGTTCTACGAGGTCCGGATGCCCGCGGGGGAGGGCTCGGTGTGGCATGTGCACCATGACACCGACGAGTCCTTCTACGTCCTCGAGGGCGAATTCGAGGTCAAGGTCGGCGAGGAGATCCACAAGGCGCCCGCCGGGACGATGGTGCACGGCCCGCGCGGCGTGTGGCACTCCTTCTTCAACGTGGGCGAGACCACGGGACTCATGCTCTGCACGATGACGCCCGGCGGCATCGAGCTGTTCTTCGAGGAGCTGAGCGAGGTGCTGACCCGCCCCGAGCGGCCCGACTGGGACACGATCAAGGCGGTCGGCGAGCGGCACGGCATCACCGCAGCCCGGCCGCAGGGCGGACCGCACGGCGGCCCGCCGGTCAGCGCGCCACAGTAGTCCGTACCGTCGCGCACCGTCCTCGCGACGGGGGTCGGGAGCCGCCGGGTGACCGGCGCCCTGCGCGCCGTCGGGTGACGGGGGGCGGCCGGTCCGGGGGATTCACCCGGCGGCTCCCGGGCCTAGGGGGTGTCCGCGCGCCGTCCGGCCTCCCGGGGGTGCGCGTCCTCCTGCTCGGGGTCCAGCTCCGGCTCGGGCACCGCGTCCGGCGCGAGCCGCGGCGCGCCCGTCGGCTCACCGCTCTCGTCGAGCCGGACCCGGGAGAGCTTGTCGGGGTTGGTGACCAGGTAGATGTCGGTGATCTGGTCGTTGCTCGGGTTGAGGTCCATGACCATGACCGCGTACGGCGAGTCGCCGGAGAAGACGACGGCCGACGGGTCGCCGTTGACCTGCTGGTAGCGGATGTCCAGCGACTCGGGCAACCGGCTGGTGGCGTAGCCGTTGAGGAAGCGGGCGACCTTGTCCCGGCCGTTGACCGGCCGGAGCGCGGAGCGGACCTTGCCGCCGCCGTCGGTCCACATCGTCACGTCCGGCGCGAGCAGGCTCATCAGCTCGGCGATGTCGCCGCCGAGCGCGGCGGCCACGAACCGCTCGGTGACCTGCTGCTGGAGGTGCGGATCGGCCTGGTAGCGGGGCCGCCTGGCCTGGACGTGCTCGCGCGCCCGGTGCGCGAGCTGCCGGATCGCGGACGGGCTGCGTCCCAGGATCTCGGCGATCTCCGTGTGCGCGTAGCCGAACACCTCGTGCAGGACGAAGACCGCCCGCTCCAGCGGCGTCAGCGTCTCCAGCACCACGAGCAGCGCCATGGACACCGACTCGGTGCGCAGCGCGGACTCCGCGGCGTCCACGGCCTGCGCGCCCTGCGGGCTGTCGAGGGCGTCGGGCGTACGGGTCAGCAGCGGCTCGGGCAGCCAGGGGCCGATGTACGTCTCGCGGCGACGGCTGATCGTCGCCTGCCGGGCGAGCGCCTGGTTGACCGCGATCCGCACCAGGTACGCGCGCGGGTTGTCGATCTCCTCGGCGTCCGGCTGGCGGACCCGGCGGGCCCAGGCCAGCCAGGTCTCCTGGAGGACGTCCTCGGTGTCGGAGACACTGCCGAGCAGGTTGTAGACCACCGAGAACAGGAGTTCCCGATGGCCGACGAACACCTCGGTCGCGCGGTCACCAGCAGCCGAGGGGAGCTGAGCCGGAGTGTCGGACACGATGTGAGCCTCCCGTGATGCGTTTTACCTATGAGGTACCGCGGACCCGAAAGCGTGACACTCGCGCCGCGAAATGTGACGCGCGTCTCTTTCACCTGCGATATTCCGGCGCGCCCCACCGATCTCCATGAGTGCTGGAATGATCACACGGTGCCACGATGTCACATCGACCGTGGCCCGAAGCTCTTTATCCGCGGGGCCGGACACGGTCTGGCGGTGGCCCGGACGCCGGGCCCGGAGGGGAGCCTCCGGACCGTCGAGGCTCCGAGCGGTCACCCCGATCCCCGGGGGGCCGATAACGACATTCGTACGAAGAAAGTGGTGGGCCGTCGTGGCCGAGTCGAAAGACCCGAACGTGGACATCGATTTCACCGTCATGTATGCGACGCACAAGGCGTTCCGACGCGACCTGCGCCGGCTGGCGACCGCGGTGGCCGCCGGTCAGGCGACGGCGCCGCAGGTGCGCGCGGGGTGGGACAACTTCAATCACCAGCTCCACAACCACCACTCGGTCGAGGACCGGGCGCTGTGGCCGCAGGTGGAGGCCAAGATCGCCGACCGTCCCGACGATCAGCGGCTGATGAAGGAAATGGAAGAGGAGCACGCCGAGCTGGGCCCGCGCATCGAGGCGGTGGACACCGCGATCAAGGGCGGCGGGGGCGACCTGGCCGCGCTGATCGAGGACCTTTACCAGGTGATGGACGGCCACTTCACGCACGAGGAGGAGGCCGCGCTGCCGCTGATCCAGGACGTGCTGTCGCCCGCCGAATGGCGGACCTTCGGGCTCGCCAACGCCAAGAACCTCGGCATCAGCGGCGTCAGCGTCTACATCCCCTGGGTCATCGACGACGCGACGCCGGACGACCAGAAGCGGTTCCTCGGGTCCTTCCCGCCGCCGCTGCGCGTCGTCAACAAGCTGATCTGGCAGCGCGGTTACGCGAAGAAGGAGCTGTTCAAGGTCTGACCGGACCCGGGCACCGACGACCGGGCGCCTGAACGGCCGGAATCGGCGGGCACCGCGCCACCGGGCGCGGTGTCCATGCTCGGGCGCGGTGTCCATGCTCGGGCACTGCGGAAAGGCGTGGCCATGGACAGCACGGCGATCGTGGAGCGGGCCCGACCGGCCCCGCCCACCCGCCGCACCGGGCGGGTGCCCGGCGCGGCCGAGCTGCTGCGGAGGGTGCCGTGACCGGCGCTGTGGTGGTGACAGGTCTGGGCATCGTCTCGCCCGCGGGACTGGGCGCCCGCAACTACTGGGCGCAGGCGTGCGGGAGCGGGCGCGGCGCCGGACGGCACGGCGAGGCCCGTACGGCGGGCGAACCCGCCTGGCAGACCGCCGCCCTCCTCGACCCCGCTCCGGGCGACCAACTGTGGGGCAGGCCCGCGCCGCAGGCCGACCGGATGGCCCGGCTCGCGCTGGCCGCAGCGGACTGGGCGCTGGCCGACGCGGGCATCCGCCCGCAGGACCTGCCCGACTTCGGCCCCGACGCGGTGACGGCCGTCACCGCCGCGGCTGCCGCCGCCGCGGCTCCCGGCGGGCGGTACGGCGAGGGCCGCGGGCCCGGCTTCGGCGCCCGCTTCCGGGCCGGCACCGGCACCGGCGGACCGCGCGGCCAGGCCGGGCGGCAGAGCGGCGCGTACCGCTCCTTCGCCTGGTTCTACGCCGTCAGCAGCGGCCAGATCTCGATCAGGGACGGCATGAAGGGCCTGGACGCCGTGGCGCACGCCCGGCGGCAGATCCGGCAGGGCGGACGGCTCATCGTCTCCGGCGGTGTGGACGCGCCGGTCTGCCCCGCCACCTGGAGCGCGCACACCCCGCCGCCCGCCGCCCGGCCCGGCGGCGGAGCGCTGCTGGTACTGGAGACTGCGCACGCGGCCCTGGCCCGCGGCGCCAAGATCTACGGCGAGGTCGCCGGATACGGCGCGACCTTCGACCCCGACCCGAGCGGTGGACGCGAACCGGGCCTGCGGCGCGCGGTGGAACTGGCCCTGTGCGACGCGGGAGCCGTCCCCGGCGAGGTGGACGCGGTGTTCGTCCCCGGCCTCGACGCGGCCGAATCGGCCGCCGTCACCGCGGTGTTCGGCGTGCACGCGGTACCCGTCACCGCGCCCCGCACCATGACCGGGCGCCGCTACCCGGGCACGGCCGCGCCGCTGGACCTGGCGGCAGCCCTGCTCGCCATGGAGGAGGGCCTGATCCCGCCGACCGCGGACGATCTGCCGTCCCCCGGCTACGACCTCAATCTGGTCCTGTCGCCGCGCACCGCGGAACTGCGCACCACGCTGGTGGTGGCCCGCGGCCACGGCGGCTTCAACTCCGCCGTCGTGCTGCGCACCCTGGACTGACCGCACCGCCCCGCGACAGCGCGGCGAGCAGCAGCACCGCACCGACCCCGTGACGTCCCCTCTCCCGCACCGGGAGCCGGGGACGTTTTCGCGTGCCCCGACACATTCCTACCCGGGAGGGACGAAGCAGCATGAAAACAACCGCCCAACAGGCCCAGTCCAATGAGAAGTTCGACGTGGCGATCCTCGGCGCGGGAATGGCCGGCGGTCTGCTGGGCTCGGTGCTGGCCCGCAACGGGGTGAAGGTCCTGCTCATCGACGCGGGCGTGCACCCGCGCTTCGCGGTGGGGGAGTCCACCATCCCGTACACCTCGTCGATGACCCGGATCATCGCCGAGCGCTACCAGGTGCCCGAGATCGAGCCGCTGGCCAGCTTCAAGGGCATCCAGGAGAAGATCGCCCCGTCGTGTGGGCGCAAGCAGAACTTCGGCTTCGTCTACCACGTCGAAGGGCAGCCGCAGGACCCCGAGCAGATCAACCAGCTCGTGGTGCCAGAGTGGCAGCGCACCGAGACGCACCTGTTCCGGCAGGACGTGGACGCCTATCTGTTCAACCTCGCCGTGAAGTACGGAGCGGTGCCCAAGGTCGCCACGAAGATCGCCGACATCGAGGTGTTCCCCGAGCACGGGGTGCTGATGAGGTCCGACAAGGGCGAGGAATTCCAAGCCAGTTACCTCATCGACGGCAGCGGCTTCCGGTCGCCGGTCGCGGAGAAGTTCGGGCTGCGCGAGACCCCGACCCGCGCCAGGGCGCACTCGCGCTCGCTGTTCACGCACATGGTCGGCGTCACACCCTTCGACGACGCGAAGGCGGCCCGCTCGCACAAGCAGCCCAGCCCCTGGCACAACGGTACCCTGCACCACGTCTTCGACGGCGGCTGGCTCTGGGTGATCCCGTTCGACAACCACGACGGCGCCCTCAACCCGCTGTGCAGCGTGGGCCTGCAACTGGACGAGCGCAAATTCCCCGCCGAGCCCGGCGTCTCCGCGCAGGAGCAGTTCGACCAGTTCCTGGAGCGGTACCCCGAGATCGCCGAGCAGTTCGCCGACGCCACCGCCGTACGCCCGTGGGTGGCCACCGGCCGGCTCCAGTACTCCGCGACGCAGACCGTCGGCGAGCGCTACTGTCTGACCGCGCACGCCGCCGGATTCATCGACGCGCTGTACTCGCGCGGCCTGACCAACACCCTCGAGGTCGTCAACGCCCTCGCCTGGCGGCTGATCGAGGCGTCCAAGGACGGCGACTGGTCCGTCGAGCGGTTCGCGTATGTCGACAGCCTCCAGCAGGGCCTGTTCGACATCCACGACGACCTCGTCTACTGCTCCTTCGTCGGCTTCCGCGACTACGACCTGTGGAACGCGGTCATCCGGGTGTGGGAGTCGACCAGCATCCTGCCGACGGTCACCATCGACCGGGCGTACCGCACCTTCATGGCCGACCCCGAGCGCGACGAGCAGGTCTTCCGCGACCTGGAGAAGCGCGATGTGCCCGGACTCCCGGCCCCGGTCGGCCAGGACATATCGGAGCTGCTCGGCTTCACCCGCTCCATCTGCCAGCAGGTCGAGGCGGGCACGCTGGAGGCCAAGGCCGGCGCGGCCCAGCTCTTCGAGCGGCTGCGGACGTCGGAATTCCTTCCCGCCCCCTTCGAGTTGGGCTCGCCCGACAACAGGTGCTTCGAGGCCACCCCGGCGGTGATCCAGAGCGCCGTCGAATGGGCCGGTACGGACGCGCCCGCGCACATCGCGCAGCTCTTCGCGCGCTGAGCCCCCGCCGTACCCAGGTCGTCGAGCGCCGCCGTACGCAGGGCACCCCGCCGTACGCATCGCAGACGCACCGCACCCGCGACAGCGGGGGGGGGGGGGGGGGGAGGGGGGGGGGGGGGGGGGGTGGGGGGGGGGGGGGGGGGTTGTGGGGGGGGAGG
>NZ_JBVHMF010000007.1:101806-246468 GCF_055558595.1 Streptomyces sp. NPDC025721
TTTCTCTCCCCCCCCCCCCCCCCCCCCATCCCCCCCCCCCCCCCCCCCCCCACCCCCCCCCCCCCCCCCCCCCCCCCCCCCCCCCCCCCCCCCCGCCCCCCCCCCCCCCGCGTCCCTGCCCGTGGCCCCGTTCGCCGGAGGCAACTTCCTTTCAGACAGGAGTCAGACGTGGACGAGAAGGTGGACGAGAAGGTGCACGAGAGGGACAGCACGGACGCGGGCGGAGCCGCTGCCCTGGACACCGATGTGATCATCGTGGGGGCGGGGCCCACCGGGCTGATGCTCGCCGGTGAACTGCTGCTGGGCGGCGCCCGGGTGATCGTCGTGGAACGCCTGGACGGACCCACCGGGCAGTCGCGCGGCCTGGGCTTCACCGCCCGCGCCATGGAGGTGTTCGACCAGCGCGGGCTGCTGCCCGCCTTCGGCGGCCCCGACGGCACCCTGGAGATCTCCCCGGTCGGCCACTTCGGCGGCCTGGTCTTCGACTACACGGTGCTGGAGGGCGCGCACTTCGGCGCCCGCGGCATCCCGCAGTCGCTCACCGAGTCCGTGCTGGAGGCGTGGGCCGTGGGCCTGGGCGCCGACATCCGCCGCGGCTGGGAATTCCTCGAAGTCGCCGACGGGGAAGGGGCGGTGACCCTCACCGCGGGGACCGCGGACGGCGTACGCCACCTGCGCGCCTCGTACCTGGTCGGCTGCGACGGCGGAAAGAGCGCGGTCCGCAAGGCCGTCGGCTTCGACTTCCCCGGCACCGACCCGACCCGCGGCATGTACCTCGCCGACGTGGTCGGCTGCGGGCTGCGCCCGCGATTCCTCGGCGAGCGGCTGCCCGGCGGCATGATCATGGCCGCGCCGCTGGGCGAGAACGTCGACCGGGTCATCGTGGTCGAGAACGGCACCCCGCCGCCGGACCGCACCGAGGAGCCGACCTTCGCCGAAGTGGCAGGTGCCTGGCAGCGGATCACGGGCGAGGACATCAGCGCCGGTACCGCCGACTGGGTCGGCTCGTTCACCGACGCCAACCGGCTGGTCACCGAATACCGGCGCGGGCGCGTGCTGTTGGCGGGCGACGCCGCCCACATCCACCTGCCCGCGGGCGGCCAGGGCCTGAGCACCGGCGTGCAGGACGCGGCCAACCTCGGCTGGAAGCTGGCCGCGGTCGTCACCGGCTGGGCGCCCGAGGGTCTGCTCGACACCTACCACGCCGAGCGGCACCGGGTCGGTGAGCGGCTGATGATGAACACCGCCACCCAGGGCATGGTCTACGTCGGCGGTCCCGAAATGGACCCGATCCGCGAGATGTTCGCCGAGCTGATCGAGTACGACGAGGTCAAGCGGCACCTCGCGGGCACCGTCAGCGGCCTCGACATCCGCTACGACTTCGGCGCGAAGGACGACGACCACCCGCTGACCGGACGCCGGTTGACCCCGCTGAAGGTCGACACCGACGGCGGCGGCACCGACACCACGGAGCTGCTGCACACCGCGCAGGGCGTGCTCGTCGACCTCGCCGACGCGGCGGCCGTGCGCGCGGTCGCCGCGCCCTGGAAGAGCCGCGTCCTGACCGTCAGCGGCACGGTCGCCGAACCCGAGGGGCTGTCCGCACGGGAGTTGGCGGGGGCCACCGCGGTCCTGCTCCGGCCCGACGGACATGTCGCCTGGGTCTCGACGGGCGGTGAGGACGGCCTGGCCGAGGCGCTCCAGCGGTGGTTCGGCGCGCCCGAGACGGGCGCGTGAGTTCCAGCCTCCGACCGGAGGGCGCCGACCGTTCGAGGGCCGGCGCCCTCCGCCAACCGAAGGGCGGGGCACGGCGGTCCGCGGGCGGGCCCTTCCGGTCGCTGGCCGTCCGCAACTTCCGGCTCTTCGCGCTCGGCCAGGTCGTCTCGGCGGCCGGCACCTGGATGATGGTGGTCGCGCAGGACTGGGCGGTCCTCTCGCTCACCGACAACTCACCCACCGCGCTCGGCCTGGTGACGGCCCTTCAGTTCACCCCGGTCCTGCTCCTCGCGCTGTACGGCGGGCGGCTCGCCGACCGCCACGACAAGCGCGCGCTGCTCGTCGCCGCCAACCTGGTCTGCGGTGTGCTCGCCGCCCTGCTCGCGCCCCTGATGCTCACCGGGACGCTGCGGCTGTGGCATCTGTATCTGTTCGCCCTCGGCCTCGGCACCGCGAGCGCCGTGGAGATCCCCACCCGCATGTCGTTCGTGCGCGAGATGGTCGGCCCCGAACTGCTGCCCAACGCCTCGGCGTTGAGCGCGGCGTACTTCAACGTCGCCCGGGTGGCGGGGCCCGCCTTCGGCGGCCTGCTCGTCGGCTGGCTCGGCACCGGACCCGTCGTCCTGCTCAACGCCGTCAGCTATCTGGCCACGGTCGTCGCGCTGCGGATGATGCGGCCCGCCGAACTGCACCGCGGGCCGCCGGGCGCAGCCCGCGCCCGCGTGATCGACGGCCTGCGCTACACCGCGAGCCGCCCCGACCTGCTGCTGCCGCTCGCCCTGGTCGCCGTCATCGGCCTGGCCGGGTTCAACTTCCAGCTCACGCTGCCGCTGGTGGCCAAGACGGTCTTCCACACCTCCGCGGCCTCCTTCGGACTGCTCACCACGGCGCTGGCGGCCGGATCACTGCTGGCGGCGCTGGTCACCACCTCGCGTACGACCCGGCCGAGCGGACGGCTGGTGACCGGCTCCGCGCTGGCCTTCGGCGCGGCCGAGACCGCGGCGGGCTGGGCGCCGAACTACCTGAGCGAGCTGCTGCTGCTCGCGGTCACCGGCTTCACCACGCTCTACTTCGCCCAGGCGGCCAACCACCGCATCCAGCTCGGCGCCGACCCCGCGTTCAGCGGGCGGGTGCTGGCCATCTACGCGCTCATCCTCCAGGGGACCACCCCGCTGGGCGCGCTGGCGGTCGGCTGGCTCACCGAGCACTGGGGCGCCAGATCCGGACTCTACGCGGGTGGCATCGTCTCGCTGGCCGCGGCGGCGGTCGCCATGCTGCTTGACCGGCCCCGTCCGGGCCGAGGGGACGACGGCGACCGGGCGGACGGCGGGGACCGGGCGGACGACGGGGACCGGGCGGAGCGCGAGGGCGACGGTGATCGGGAGGCCCGGCGCGCGCGGGAGACCGGCAGCCGGTCGCCCGAGACCCCGGCCGTCCCGACGACCGGCGCGTGACGCCGGCGCGCGCACGGTGCCCCGAGGCCCCCGAACCCCCGCCCGTACGCGCCCCGTCCGTACCGCGCCCGTCCCCACGAGGGCCGCGGGCCCGGTCCCGGACGACCCCCGCGGGCCGACGCTCCGCCACCGCGCGGAGCGACCCGTGCCCCGCGGAGCCGTCCGCGCGGCACGTTCTCGAACCTGCCGGTGAACCGCCGCGCCACAGCGCAACGGCGGCGCCGGTCCGTGCACTACCGATGGAAGGCGGTATGCCGTGATGGAACAGACGGTCCCCCTGCACCTGAGGGGGCTTCCCGACCCGCACGTCCTGCGTGCCGCGGGCATCGACGTGCGGACCAGGATCATCGAGCGTTACATCTGCCGTCAGTTGGAGCCGTATCTTCATGTGCCCCCGGCCCACCGGATCAGCACCGACCGGTCGCTGCGCAGTCAGGGCGTCGACTCGATCACCGCGCTGGCGCTGCGCCGCAGGCTCGTCTCGGCGCTGGGCGTCGACGTCCCCGCCGCGGACCTGCTGCGGGACGACTCGGTCACCGAGGTGGCGGCGCTGCTGGCCGGGCTGGTGACCCCCGTACCGCAGAGCGTCCCGCAGACCGCCCCGGTCGGCGCCGTCGCCGGGGCCGTCTTCGACACCCCGGCGGAGAGGCCGCGGCTCACCGCAGCGGCGCGCACCGCGCGGTGAGCGGCGCGGTGGACCGTACGGGGGCCGCCACCGCACCGGCTCTGACCGTCGCGCCGGGCGACCTGCACATCTGGGTGCTGCCCCGGCCCTGGACGCACACCGACCCGGCGCCGCTGCCGGTCGGGGAACTGGACGACGACGAACGCGAGCGCGCCGCGGGCCTGCTGCGTACGGGCGACCGGGTGCGCTACCTCTCCGCCCACGTCGCCCTGCGCCGCCTGCTGTCGGCCTACACCGGCCTCCCGCCGCGGGCGCTGCGGCTCGGCCGGGACCGCTGTCCCTGCTGCGGCGGCCCGCACGGCCGCCCGGTGCTGCTCGACCGCCCGCGCGGTCCCGTACCCGACTGGCCGCACTTCTCGCTGTCGCACAGCCACCAGGTCGCGGTCGTCGCCCTCGCGGGCGCCACCGTCGGCGTGGACGTGCAGCGGGTGCCGCCGGCCAACGCCGTACGGCTGTGCCTGCCCGACCTCCACCCCGCGGAACAGGCGGAGTTGGCCGCTGTGCCCGGCCGCAGGAGGCCCGCGGCCTTCGCCCGGCTGTGGACCCGCAAGGAGGCGTATCTCAAGGGCCTCGGCACCGGTCTGCGCCGCGACCTGGCCGCCGACTACCTCGGGACCGCGGCGGGCCGCCGCGGCGGCCCGCACCGCCCGTCCGGATGGTCCGTCACCGACGTGCCGGGACCGCCGGGCCACGCCACGGCGGCGGCCGTCCGCACCCCGCACCACTACCGCACCGTCGTCCGCACACTGACCGCCGACTGCCTCCACGCCGAGGACGCCACGGAGCTGATCGCCGATTCCCGCACGCGGGTGCACCGCGTGCCGCAGGCCGCCGTCCGGCGGCCACAGGAGTGATCGACATGAACCCGAGCAAGGGAGGGTGGAGCGCCATGCCCAACGCGGAGTCTCCCGCCGAGGTCCCCGACCGGTTGCAGGAACTGAGCGACCTCAAGGAGCTGGCCCGGCAGGGCCCCGACCCCACGGCGACAGAACGCCAGCACGCCAAGGGCAAGCTGACCGCGAGGGAGCGGATCGACCTGCTCCTGGACAAGGGCAGCTTCACCGAGGTCGAGGCGCTGCGGCGGCACCGGGCCAGCGGCTTCGGCCTGGAGGGCAAGCGCCCGCACACCGACGGCGTGGTCACCGGCTGGGGCACGGTCGAGGGCCGGACGGTCTTCGTCTACGCCCACGACTTCCGGATGTTCGGCGGCGCGCTCGGCGAGGCGCACGCCGAGAAGATCCACAAGATCATGGACATGGCCATCGCGGCTGGCGCCCCGCTGGTCTCGCTCAACGACGGCGCGGGCGCCCGTATCCAGGAAGGCGTCTCCGCGCTCGCCGGTTACGGCGGCATCTTCCAGCGCAACACCAAGGCGTCGGGCGTGATCCCGCAGATCAGCGTGATGCTCGGCCCGTGCGCCGGGGGCGCCGCGTACTCCCCGGCCCTGACCGACTTCATCTTCGCCGTCCGCGGCATCTCGCAGATGTTCATCACCGGGCCCGACGTCGTGCAGGCCGTCACCGGCGAGGAGGTGACCCAGGACGCGCTCGGCGGCGCCGACGTGCACGCCAGCGTCTCCGGTGTCGCCCACTTCGCCTACGACGACGTGCACACCTGCCTCGCCGAGGTCCGCTACCTGCTGTCGCTGCTGCCGTCCAACAACCGCGAACTGCCCCCGGCCAGCCCCGGACAGGACCCGGTGGACCGGCCGGGCGACGCGCTGCTGGAGATCGTGCCGACCGACGGCAACCGCAGCTACGACATCAGGGACGTCATCGAGGAACTGGTCGACGACGGCGACTCGATGGAGGTGCACGCCGCCTGGGCGCCCAACATCGTCTGCGCGCTGGCCCGGCTCGACGGGCAGACCGTCGGCATCGTCGCCAACCAGCCGTCGGCGATGGCCGGGGTGCTGGACATCAAGGCGTCGGAGAAGGCCGCGCGCTTCGTGCAGTTCTGCGACGCCTTCAACATCCCGATCGTCACCCTGGTCGACGTCCCCGGCTTCCTGCCCGGCGTCGACCAGGAACACGACGGCATCATCCGGCGCGGCGCCAAACTGCTCTACGCCTACTGCAACGCGTCGGTGCCGCGGATCTCGGTGGTGCTGCGCAAGGCGTACGGCGGCGCGTACATCGTCATGGACTCGCAGTCGATCGGCGCCGACATCGCGCTGGCCTGGCCCAGCAACGAGATCGCCGTCATGGGCGCGGAGGGCGCGGCCAACGTCGTCTTCCGCCGCGAGATCGCCGCAGCCGAGGACCCCGAGGCGATGCGGATCCAGAAGATCGAGGAGTACCGCAGGGAACTCGTGCACCCCTACTACGCGGCCGAACGCGGCCTGGTGGACGACGTCATCGACCCGCGCGACACGCGGTCGGTGCTGATCCGGTCGCTGTCCATGCTGCGGACGAAGGACGCGGACCTGCCGCGCCGCAAGCACGGCAACCCGCCGCAGTAGCCCGCCGTACTCCGCACAGCCCTTGACGGTGCGTCAGCGCAGCCGCCCGCAACTCGTGCATTCCGTCCGGCAGTTCCGAGACCGAAGGGGACACCGCCCATGCCCGCCGCCATCACCGCTCCCACCCCCGCCGCACCGCACCTGGTGCGGGTCGGCACGCTGACCATCCCGGCGCAGCCGGGACCGCCCGCGCTGGAGACGATCAACGCCGCGCCCGCCGTGGTGCCGCTCGCCGCACCCGAGGCGGCTCCGGCGCCGACGACGCTGGTACGTGTCGAGCGCGGCACCGCGACACCCGAGGAGATCGCCGCGGTCACCGCCGTGCTGCTCGCCCGCGCCGCCACCGTTCGCGCGGCGGCCGACGCCGACCACGCGACGGCCGCCCGCCGCCGGGGCGCCGCCCGCTGGCGCGCGCACGGCTTCACCGGCCCGCGCGCCTGGACCGCCGGGACCCGGGATCTGCTCGCGAGTTGAGCGCGGGCGGTCCCGTAGGAGTACCTGAGCGCCCGACGCTCTGAGCACTGAGCACTGAACACCGAGCACCGAGCACCGAGCACCGAGCACCGAGCACCGAGCACTGAGCACCGAGCACCGAGCACCGTCAACGGCCCCACGCGCTTCGGCGCGTGGGGCCGTTTTTCGTCGTCTCACCCGCGATTCCCGCCGGAGGTGATTTCCCCCGGCCGCGCGGCGGGGTCCCGCGGCCGGAAGAGGGCAGGCGTCGTAGCGTGACGGGGACGTACAACGGATCATCGGACCGCACGACGCGAGGGGACCTCATGTGCTGGAGCGCCACGGCCGATCTGGCGGCGGGCTCGGTGATCTGCGCCCTGGGCGTGACCTGCGTCGCGCGCGTACGCCGGGCCCGGGACCTGCCGCTGGCGGCGCTGCCGCTGGTGCTCGGCGCCCATCAGCTCATCGAGGCCGCGGTCTGGCACCGGGGCGGCGGCACCGGGCCCGCCACCCTCGCGTGGGCGATCATCGCGCTGCCGCTGCTGGCCGCCTATGTGCCGCTCGCCGTGCTGACCGCCGCGCCGCCGGGCGGGCGGCTGCGGCTGGCCGTACCGGTGCTGGCCGGACTCGCCACCGCCGTCGTGCTCGTCGCCTGCCTGATCGACCGGGCGCCCGTCGCCGACATCCGCGGCCACACCGTCGGCTACGCGGTGGACGTGCCCGCCGTACCGCTGGTCATCGCCGGATATCTGGTGGCCACCGTCGGCTCCCTGCTGCTCAGCGCGGACCGGATGCTGCGGCTGCTCGGCGTCCTCACCGGGGTGGGGGCCGCGGTCTGCGCGGCGGTGTGGCGGACCGAATTCGTCTCCACCTGGTGCGCCTTCGCCGCCGTCGTCTCCGTCGTCCTCCTGCTGTGGGTGCGGCGGCCGTCGACGGGGCCGGCGCCGACCGCGCCCGTACTGTCGTAGCGGCTGATCACACGTCAGACTGGGCGGATGCGTCCTCACCGTACGGTTTCCACGGTCGCCCTCACCGTCGTCCTGATCACGCTCGGCCCGGCTCTCGCCGCCTGCTCGTCGGGCTCGCCGTCCCCCGGCTCGCCCGGCGCCGCCCGTTCCGGCCCTTCCGGCCCCGGCGCCGTCGATCCCGACGCGGTCGACCCCGACAGCGGTGTGAAGCCGTCGGAGTCGACCGCCTCGGGCCGCACCGTCGCCACGTACACCGCCGCCTCGGCGATGAGCGCGGACCAACTCCAGGAGACGGTGCGTCGGCTCAAGGAACGCGCCGCCGCCTTCGGACTGACCGGCACCCGTATCGAACAGCGCGGCAACGTCATCACCGCCGACGCGCCCGGCGACAGCGGCGACCGGCTGCGGCAGTTGGCGGCGACCGCCGAGCTGGCCTTCCGGGCGGTCAAGGGCGATCACGCGGAGGGGTCCGCCGAGATTCGGCAGCGCTTCGACGCCCTCACCTGCCCGGTCACCGGCACGCCCCCGCTGTCCAGGCCCGAGGAGCCGACCCCGGCCTGCGACGCCAAGACCGGCCAGAAGTACCTGCTCGGCCCGGTCGCGCTCGACGGCGAGGACGTCAAGAGCGCCAAGTCCGCGTACGAGCCGAACTCCGGCCAGTGGATGGTGAATCTGAACTTCACCGAGCGGGGCGCGAAGACATTCGGCACGGTCACCGCGGCGCTGGCCCAGGAGACGCCGCCCGCCAATCAGTTCGCGATCCTGCTCGACGACGACCTGCTGTCCGCACCGGCCGTCCAGCAGGCCATCACCGACGGCGCGGCGCAGATCTTCGGCGACTTGGACCGGCAGCGCGCGGAGGACCTGGCCGCTCTGATCGGCAGCGGCGCGCTGCCGGTACGGCTCACGGTGAGCGGGGTGACGCGGCAGCCGTAGCCGGTCGCCGCGTCGGCATGATCGCCGGACACTGTGTGTCCGGCGTGTGTTCGGGTGTGTGTTTGGCTAGGGTGACGGCCGGAGGTGGTCCGGTTGTCGAATGAGCAGGGCGAGCTGTTCGCTTCGGTCGACGCGCTGCTCGAACAAGTGGCCGCGCAGGACTCGCTGCCGGAACCCGCCGAGCGCAAGCGGCTGCGTGAGGCGGCCGGGATCAGCCAGGACCAGATCGCGAAGACGCTCAAGGTGCGGCGCGAGACGGTCACCGCGTGGGAGTCCGGCCGCGCCGAGCCGAGGTCGCCGAAGCGGGCGGCGTACGTACGGCTGCTGGACGGTCTCGCGGCGCTGCATCCGGCGCCGCCGGTCGCCGCGGCTCCTGAGCCGGCCCCGCAACCTGTGTCCGTACCTGTGCCCGTACCGGAGCCCGCGCCGGTCGCCGTGGTGGCGCCGCCAACTCCCCGTTCCGCGGCCTCCGTTGACCCCGCACCCGAACCAGCAGCCGCCCCCGCGCGCCAGCCCGCCCCGCCGCCGCGCCGCCCCGCCCCCTCCCGCCGCCCCCAGGCCCCCGCCTCCGTCCGTGCCCCCGAGCCCGGTGCCGATCCGCGGTTCGCCAACGGACCGCTGGCCGTCGTGGACGGCGACGGCAGCGCGTACTGCGTCGGCGGCCTCGTCCTGGAATGCCCGGCGGACGACATTCCGTCGCTCGTGCAGTGGGCCCTCACCGACGCACGCCTCGGCGCGGCCCGGCTGCACCGCTCGGGCAAGGACGCCGACCCGCTGGTCGTCCTCACCGAGTCCGCCACCACGCGCTTCGGCCTCCCCGCGGAACTGGCCGACCGGCGCGGGCTGCGGCTGCCCGAGGACCACGAGGCCGTACGCCGTGTCGCCCGCGCGGGCTGGCAGCTCACCCGGCGCGGCTTCGGCCCCTGGGCACGCGTCTACCGGCCCGCGCAGGCCGGACAGCGCCAGTGCGTACAGCTCGCGATCCTGCCCTGGGGCGCGCTGGACAGCCGGTCGTGGGGGAACGTGGACCAGGCGCCGCCCGCCGAAGTGGCCCGCGTCCTCGGCACGTACGCCACCCGCGTGATCACCCCGCGCGGCTCGACCGCCGTCTGCGGCCTCGAACTGATGACGAGCCTGCGCCCGCCGACCAGGGCCGTACGGGACGAGGCGAGCGGCGCGTGGGTGTCGGGGCAGGTGGCCGGCGCGCTCGGCGCCGCCGTCGACCCCGCGCCGCCCGAGGCCCCCGACGAGCACCCCGTGGCGGCCCGGCTCCATCCGCGCGGCCACCGGCGCACACCGGACCAGGTGCTGGACGAGGAGGCGTACGACTGGATCCGCGACCCGCAGCTCCTCGGCGACGACGAGTGCGCCAGGCCGTACGCGGTCGGCATCGACGTCAACATGGCCTTCGCCGCCGCCGCGAACCGCCTCACCGTCGGCCTCGGCGCCCCCGTCCACCGCACCGCCCCCGGCTTCGACAAGGCGCTGCCCGGCTGCTGGCTCGTCGACCTCTCCGGCATCGAACTCGACCCCCGGCTGCCGAGCCCCTTCACCCCCCAGGGCACCCGCCCCGAGGGACCCGCCTGGTACGCCACCCCGACCGTCGCCTACGCCGTCGAACTCGGCCACGACGTCAAGCCCGTCGAGGCGTACGTACGGCCGGAGACCGGCGCGTATCTGGACGCCTGGTACACCCGGCTGCGGGACGCCTACCTCGCCACGATGGGGCAGCTCGGCGTCACCGCGGGGATGGACGAGGCGGACTTCCTGGCCGCGATGGCCGTCCACAAGGACACCGATCCGGGCCTGGCCGCCGTGCTGTCCGCCGTCAAGGCGACCGTCAAGGGCGGCATCGGCAAGCTCCGCGAGCGCCCGCAGGGCGCGGGCTACCGGCCGGGGGAGCGGTGGTCCGCGCTGGACCGCCCCACCTGGCGGCCCGACATCCGCGCGGCCGTGATCTCCTCCGCGCGGGTCAACATGCACCGCAAAATGCGGAAGTTCGCCGCCGTCGGGCTCTACCCGCTCGCCGTGCTGTCCGACTGCGCCGTCTACGCCTCGGACGGCCCCTCGCCGCTGGACTTCCTGCCGCGCGCGCCGGAGGGCAAGCCGCTGCCCGGCGGATTCCGGCTCGGCGTCAGTCCCGGCATGGTCAAGCACGAAGGCACCCAGGACCTGATGTGGGCGGTCGAACTCCTCGACCAGGGCCACAACCCGGCCCGCCACATCAAGGGCACCGACGCCGCCGTCGACGGAGAGTAGGACCACAGCGTGGGCATCATCGGCGACAGCCTCGACAAGGCGACGGCCAACACCCAGACCCGGCCGATCCCCAAGTCCGCGCAGGCCCAGATGCGCTTCCTGGTCAAATACGCCAAGGGCTCCACCCGCGCCGTCGCCCAGCGCCTCGGCGTCACCCAGCGCACCGTCGAGCGCTACCTGAAGGGCACGCTCAAGCGGCCGCGGCGCGAACTCGCCGACCGCCTCGCCGCCGCCGTCCGGCAGGACTGGCAGCCCCGTGTCAAACAGCGCGCCCAGCGCCGCGCCGCCACCTCCGACGGCCTCGTCATCGAGACCCGCGCCCGCTTCGGCTTCACCGCCGCCCCCGGCTCCACCGACGACGGCCGCATGCGCCGGATCACCCAGCACCTCCCGCCCGCCTACGCCGCCCGGCTCTTCGAAGCCCAGTCCTCCGGCGCCACCGAACAGCAGCTCCAGGCCATCGCCGCCGAGGGCCTCCAGGAGGTCTACTTCAAGGACAGCGGCCGCCGCGCGGACGGGCTGCTGGTCGAGTTCACCGACATCGACTACGTGGAAATCGACTTCTGACGGAGGCGCTCGTACGGGCGGACCGCACGCACACGGTGACGCCGACCTGGCGGACACCGCGCTGCGCGCCGCGGTGGCCAAGGCGCGCGAGCGCGGCGCCGCCGTGCGGTTCCCGCACCACGACGCGCGGCGGCTGCCGGAGCTGGGGGAGCGGGCAAGAGGCGGGGCCCGACGCGCAAGAGACCGGGCACGAGACCGCGTATGAGGCGAGGCCCGAGGCGGAGAAAGGCCGTGCGGGCCGTCAGTAGCGCAGCACGGCCGCGATGTGGTGGGAGCCGTTGAGCATCGCGTCGGGGACGAAGTGCACGCGGGCACCGGTGTCGAGGGCCTGTTCGGCGATCTCGTCGACGATGTCCTCACGGGCGCCCGGGGTTTCTGGCGTGGCGGGGACGAGGTGGTCGGCGTCGTCGCGGACGGTGGTGCGGTAGTCGTCCTCGATGACGACGACGGCGGCGCGGCCCTCGACGACGGACTGCCAGACCTCGTCCACACCCGCGGCGAAGGTACGGCGGCCACGGGCGGCGTCGAGTTCCGCGAGGACATCGGAGACGTCCTGGTCGGCGCGCTCGCGGACGGCGGGCAGCACGGCCTGCCGGACGGCTTCGGCGGGGCCCTTGGACAGACCGCCCTGGAGGACCCGGACGGCCTCCTTGGCATCGGGGCTGACCTCGTCCAGGACGGCGAGGGCCTCGGCCTCCGCGACGACGTAGAGGGGCCGCGGCTCGGCCGTGAGCACCGTACCGACGGCGTCGGCGACCTCGCGCAGATAGCGGCGGGTCTCCTCGTCGTTGAAGGTGCTGGGCCGGTCCCCGATGCGCTCCTCGCGCTCGATGTCGGTGTCGGGCAGCGACCGTGTCTTCGGGAAACCGCTCGCGGTGTGCTCGGTCAGCCGCTCCCGGCCGCCGCCCCACAAAGTGGCGTGGTCGGCGGAGACCGCCAGCACCCAGTACGGCTGGTCGGCCGCCTGCGCGGCGATGAGATTACGGGTCAGGAACGTCTGCGCGAGCAGCACCCGCTCCGGTACCGAGCGGTCCAGCGACCACACCTGGTGCTCACCGGGCGCCGCGAAGATCGCCAGACCGTCCTCGGCGTGCACCAGGTCCACCTCGGACAGCGCCTTGTCCAGCTGCTCGACCACATCGATCCGGTCGGCCCTGGACACCTCGGGGTCGGACTCCACCTCGTCCTTGGCCCGCGCGATGAGATTGCGCAGGCGTACGGCGTCCTGCGCGTTGTCCGGCTCCCGGCGGTGCGTCGGCATCAGCACGGAGACGGCGGGGTAGTGGCGCGGACGGCGCAGGTCGGCGAGGGTGGCGGGGCTGAGAGGCGAGTGCATGGCAGGCCCTTCCGGCGAAGTCCCCCCGGACATGAAATCCCTTTGTCTCTTTATGGATATCTCACTGGGGCAGTGGCCGCAGCTCGTACAGCAGTGCGTCCTCCGCCCACGCCAGCGCGTCCTCCACGCTGTCGTGCCGTACCGCGACACCGCCCCAGTGCTGGTCCGGCGCGCCGACCAGGGCGACCTGGTGCCCCGCCGCCGAGATCCGCTCGAAGGCGTTGCCGAGCATCAGCCCGGCCACCTGATTGACGTGCGTCACGCGCTCCATGTCGACCACCACCCAGCCGGGCACCAGCGGCACGGCGCTCGCCAGGGCGTGCAGCAGCCGCTCCGCCGCGGGGAAGTCCACCTCGCCGCGCGCGGCCACCAGCACCACCCGGTCGCCGTCCCGGTCCAGCAGGTCGCGGTCGGCCGTCACCCGCTCCCGCCCGGAGGAGACCCGGGTCCCCGTACCGCCGCTGCCGCCCGTGCCGACCCGCGTCACGGTGTCCGCGCCCGGCACCGGGTGGTGCATCAGATGCATGCCGAACCGCCGCGACAGCTCCCGCAGCGCGACCACCCCGCGGATCGTACTGCCGGTACGGTCCAGCGGCGGGCTGTAGCAGGCGATGCCGAACCGGGCCGGGCTGGCCGCCGCGAGGCCGCCGGACACCCCGCTCTTGGCGGGCAGCCCCACCCGCACCAGCCAGTCACCGGCCGCGTCGTACATCCCGCAGGTCGCCATCACCGACAGCACCTCGACGGCCACCTGCTCGGCCACCACCCGCTCGCGCGTCACCGGATTGACCCCGCCGTTGGCGAGCGTCCCCGCCATCACGGCCAGATCGACGGTGTTCACCAGCACCGAGCACTGCCGGAAGTACACCTCGGCCGCCTCCACCGGATCGGTGCGCAGCGAACCGGCCGCGTGCATGAGATACGCCAGCGCCCGGTTGCGGTCGCCGGTGGCCGCCTCCGAGCGGTAGACGTCCTCGTCCACGGTGAGCCGCCGCCCGGCGAAGGCGCTCAGCGCGTCGAGGATGCGCGCGGACCGTTCGCCCGGCGAGGCGGCCGGTACGAGATTGGTCGTCGCGATGGCCCCCGCGTTGATCATGGGGTTGGCGGGGCGGCCGGTGCCGTGCTCCAGGCTGATCGCGTTGAAGGCGTCGCCGCTCGGCTCGTTGCCCACCCAGCGGGTCATCTCGTCGAGGCCCAGCTCGGACAGGGCCAGCGCGTGCACGAACGGCTTGGACACCGACTGCACGGTGAACTCGGTACGTGACCTGCCCGCCTCGTAACGGTGGCCGCCCATGCTCACCAGCGCGATGCCGAAGTCGTCCGGGTCGGCCAGCGCGAGCTGCGGGATGTACGACGCCACCTCGCCGTCCCGCAGCGGCAGCAGCCGCCGGTGCACCTCGGCCAAGCCCTCGCTGACCACGTCGAACGCCACCGGATCGGTCATGGCCTCATGCTCGGCCCGCCCCGCCGACCCCGCAAACGCGCAAGGCCCGCGGCGGGCACCCCCTCGCAGGGCCGGTGCGGACACCCCACCGCCGGGCCCGGCGCGTCACCCGTACGGCACCGCGCACGCTGCGCGCCGCCGGGGCACCCCGCACGGTGGAGGGGCGGCCGGAGCGTGTGCCCGACCGGTGACCAGCGCAGAATCCGGAGGGGAAGCCCGTGAGCCGACGTCGTACCGAGGGGACCCGCGCAGGAGAAACCGGTGACGGACGGGCCCGTACGGCCCGCTCGCGCCGCCTGCGCTCACTGACCGCGGCGGCGCTGGTGGCCATGGCGGCCGGCGGCCTGGCGCTGGTGTCGGCCTGCGACAACTCCTCCGGCAACAGCTCGACCGGAGCGACGACGCCCGGCGCCCCGCCCAGCACCGGGAACTTCTCCGGCACCCTGCCCTCCCCGCTGGACTCCCTCGCCTCCGCCGCCCAGCAGACCGCTTCCGCCGCGCAGTCCTCCGCGAAGGCCGCCGCCTCCAGCTTCGAGGCGTCGGTGGAAGCGGGCGCGGGCAGCGCCGCCGCCGAGGCGAAGTCGGAGCTGGCCAAGGTCGACGGGCAGGGCAACGCCGTCAAGGACGTCCAGCTCACCGGCTTCCCCAAGGCCAGGACCGGCGGCCTCAACGCCGTCCTGGTCAGCATCACCAACACCACCGACACGAAGGCGTCCTTCGCCGTCAAGGTCGAATTCGCCGACTCCGACGGCGCCGTCGTGGACTCCACGGTCGTCGGCGCCCGCGACGTCGAGCCCGGCAAGCACGCCCAGCCGGTCGCCTTCAGCACGAAGGACGCCGACAAGACGCTCTTCCCGCGCGTGGCCCAGGCCCAGCGCTACTGAAGGACGCCCCGGCCCGCTCCCGCCCTCCGTCAGTGCGTCCGCCCCGGCGGGGGGCCTGCTGACAGCCCTGGACTCGTGTGCGAAGCTGCCTTCCGCGACAAGGGGAGGTGGCGGTGGGACGGGCGGGGAACGGGGGAGGGCCGCGGACGAGCGCCGGGGCACGGGCGGCGCTCGGCGTCCTGGTGATCGCGGGTCTGGCGCTCAGCGCCCTGGTGCTGCGGCCCGAGGGCAAGGCGTTCGGCAAGGGCGGTGGACCGCTCGGCGGCAATGTGTTCGTGGTGGCGCTCGGCCTCGCGTGGTTCATCGGCGCGCTGATGCTCCACAACCGCTATGTGCTCCAGGTCGGTGACGACGCCGAGTCCGACCCACTGCGGCAGCGGCTCGCGGACGTGGTCCGCGCCGCACTGCTGGGCGCCGCCTTCGTCGTCCCGCTGCTGATCTTCGTCATGCACCGGTTCCACGCGTCCGGCCGTACGTCGGGCGGCGGCAAGGACCGCAAATGGCGAGACGCCACCGCGCCGACCCCCAGCGCCCCCACACCGCCGCGTCCGCTCAAGAGGCACCAGGACAACCACGGCTTCCCCTCCTGGCTGACGCACGTCCTGATCGGCATCGGCATCGGACTGCTGGTGCTGGCCGTCGTCCTCGCCGCCGTGCTGCTCTGGCGCTATCTGCGGTCGGGTGAGGCGGAGCGGCAGGACGGCCCCGGGTACGACCAGGCCGACGACGAGGACGAACTGCTCGCCGAGGCCGTGGAGTCCGGGCGCCGGGCGCTGCGGGACGCCGCCGACGCGCGCGCCGCCGTCATCGCCTGCTACGCCGCCATGGAACGGTCCCTCGCCGCCTCCGGCATCGCCCGCCGCGCCTCCGACAGCCCGCAGGACCTGCTCGAACGGGCCGTCACGGCAGGCCGGTTGGCCGGCCCGAGCGCGGCGGCGCTCACCGCGCTCTTCCGTGAGGCGCGATACTCCACCCACCCCATGGACGACGGCCACCGGGACCGCGCCGCGCGGGCACTCACCGAGATCGCCGCCCAACTCGCCCCGGGCGAGGCCGCGTCGGGCGACGGCGGCGGTCCCGGGGAGCGGACCACCGAAGCAGCCGCGGAGGCCGCACAGTGAAAGAACGCCTCCGGCGGGCGGCGGGCCCGCCCGGCTCCGTACGCCACTCGCTGACCCTGCTTGGCTGCCTCGTCGTCGCCGCCGAAGTGCTGCTCGCGCTCACCGACGGCCTCGTCGCCGCGGCCACCGGCCTCGCCCTGATCACCGTCGTCGCGCTGGGTATCGCCCGGTACGTCGGCGGCGCGGGCGCGCAGGACAGCGGATACCGCAAGTCCGTACGGCTGCTCGGCGGTCGCGCCCCGGCGCTCGGCGAATGGCCGCGGGTCGTCCGCAAGGCGCTCGGCCCCGAAGGCGCCCTGCACTTCCACTCCACGCTCCGCCCGCAGTTGCAGCGGCTCTTCGCGGCCCGGCTCGCCGAGCGGCACGGGGTGCTGCTGCGCAAGAGCCCCGACCGGGCCCGCGCGATCGTCGGTCCCGACCTGTGGCCGTGGATCGACCCGACGACCGGCCCGCCGCAGCCGGCGATTCCCGAAGCCGTACTGCGGGCGCTGCTCGACCGGCTGGAGACGCTGTGACCGCGCCCGCATTCCGCGCGTGCGCCGTGCGCCGCCCCGTGCCCGCATTCCGCGCGTGCGCCGTGCGCCGCCCCGCCCCCGTACCCCGTTTCACGACGCTCCACGACCAGGCAAGGTGAGGACCGCAGTGACCAGCTCCGAGCGCATATCCGACCACGACGCCGACGCCCTGAGCCCGCGGCGGGCGGGTGAGAGGGCCGCCGAGGTGCTCGCCGAGATCCGCACCGCCGTGGTCGGCAAGCCGGAACCGCTGGAGCTGGTCATGCTCGGCGTGCTCGCGGGCGGCCACGTCCTCATCGAGGACCTGCCGGGACTCGGCAAGACGCTGCTGGCCAGATCCTTCGCCACCACCCTCGGACTGGAGTTCCGCCGCATCCAGTTCACCCCCGACCTGCTGCCCTCCGACGTCACCGGCGCGCCCTTCTACGACCAGCACAGCGGCGAGATGGTCTTCAGGCCCGGCCCCGTCTTCACGCACCTGCTGCTCGCCGACGAGATCAACCGCACCCCGCCCAAGACCCAGGCCGCCCTGCTGGAGGCGATGGCCGAGTCGCAGGTGTCGATCGACGGCAGCACCCGCGAACTGCCCGACCCGTTCGTGGTGATCGCGACCGCCAACCCCATCGAGTACGAGGGCACGTACACGCTCCCCGAGGCGCAGCTCGACCGGTTCCTGCTGCGGGTGCGGATGGGCTATCTGTCGGCGCCGCAGGAGACCGACATGCTGCGGTCCAGGATCGACAGGGCCGCGCCCGAGGCGAAGCTGCGCACCCTCAGCGGGCCGTCGGAAGTGCTCGCGATGCGCGCGGCGGTGGAGCGGGTCGAGGTCGAGGACGACCTGCTGGAGTACATCGTGGCGCTGGTCGGCGCGACCCGCGACCACGCGCACATCCAGGTCGGCGCGTCACCGCGCGGCGGCCTCGCGCTGGTCCAACTCGCCCGCGCCCGCGCCGTGCTCGACGGCCGGGACGACGTCACCCCCGAGGACGTGAAGTGGGTGGCGGTCCCGGCGCTCGCCCACCGCGTCACGCTCCGCCCCGAGCTGTGGGTCCGGCAGATCAACGCCGACGACGTGATCCGGGAGATCGTGCAGTCCGTACCCGCCCCGCAGACCCTGCCGCTGGCGGCCCGTGACGCCGTCGCGTCATGACCGACCCCCACACCGACCCCCACGCGGCCGTCGCCCGCGCGCTCGGCGGCGCGCAGCCTCCGCCCGGCGAGCGGCGGGCCGTGCCCGCGGAGCCACCGCCGCCGCCGCCGACCGGCTGGCGCGCGGGCGAACGCGCCCTGCGGTACGGCACGGTGACCGCGGTCGCCGTCGCCGCCGCCCTGCTCACCGGACGGCCGTGGCTGCTCGCGCTGGCCGCCGGCCCGCTGGTGCTGCTCGCGCTCTCACTCCCGTACGGCACGCGCACGGCGCGGATGGACGTCACGGTCGACGTCGAACCGCGGCGGCTGTTCGAGGACGAGACCGTCACCGCCAGGATCACCGTCGCGTACGACGGCGACCGCGGGCGGCTCGACCCCGGCGTCACGCTGGGGCCCGGTGTGCGGCTCGACCATCTCACCGTGGGCAGCTCGCGCGTGGAACTGCGGCTGACCGCCGAGCGCTGGGGCCGCTGGACGCTCGGTACCGTCGACCTCGACCTCTACGACGCGGGCGGCACCGCCCGCCGCACGGTCCGCGCGGACCTCGGCGAGGTGCGGGTGTTCCCCGTGCCGTCCCGCGCCGGGATGACGCCCATCCCGGTCCGCCTCCCGCAGCGGCTCGGCGAGCACACCGCGGCGCAGCGCGGTGAGGGCGTCGAGGTCACCGGCGTGCACCCGTACATCCGCGGCGAGCGGCAGCGGCGGATCAACTGGCCCGCCACGACCCGCCGCGGCTCCCTGCAACTCCAGCAGTTCGCCGCGGAGCGCGCCGCCGACACCGTCGTCATGCTCGACGGACTCGGTGACGTCCTCGACCCGGTCACCGGCACGTCCTCGCTGGACGAGACCTTCCGCGCGGCGGCCGGACTGGTCCGCGCCTATCTGCGCACCCACGACCGGGTCGGCGTCGTCTCGGTGGGCGGCACGACCCGCTGGCTCCAGCCGGGCAGCGGGGACGGCTACTTCTACCGGATCGTCGAGAGCGTCCTCGAAGTCCGCAAGGACATCTCCTACCGCACCGAGGGCGTGAGCAACCTCCCGCCGCCCGCGCTGCCCGAAGGCGCGATCGTGTACGTCTTCACGCCGCTGGCCGACCAGCGGATCCTCGACGTGCTGCATCGCGTGGCCGCGCGGGCCCTCGCCCTGGTGGTGATCGAGATCGCCACCGCGGACCCGTACATCGAACCCGGCGACGTCAACGCGGAGCTGGGCCTGCGGCTGTGGCGGTCCGAGCGGGACGCGACGCGCTTCGCGCTGAAGGAGCGCGGCATCGCGGTGGTCACCCACGAGCGCGGCGAGACCCTCGATCTGGCCCTGGCGCCGCTGGTGCGCACACGTATCCACGGAGGCAGGCGATGAGCGGTACGGCGGAGCGGCCGGGCGCGGCCCCGGCACCCTCGCCCCTGACGCCCGCGGCACCTTCGGCTCCCGCCCTGACGCCCGCGGCCCCGGCCCCCTCGGCCGACGCGCCTTCGGCACCTTCTGTACCTTCGGCCTTCGCCCGGGCGGCCCGCCGCATCCGGCTCCCCGCCCAACTGCCCGCCCGCTGCCTGGCCGTGGCGCTCGCGCTCGCGGCGTGCGACGCGCCGGAGGCCGTACGCCACTCGCTCGGCGCACAGGTGGCGCTGCTCGTGGTGGCCGGGGTCGCCTGGTGGGCGGCGCCGATGGTGGACGAGCGGCCGGTGCGCAATTCGATGCGCTGGGCGAAGATCGCCGCCCGCCGCCGCTCCACCGTCCTCGCCGTGGGGTCGGTGGTGGCCGCGGCGGTCACCGAACCACCGACCTGGCTGGCCGCCTGCGTCGCGGGCCTCTTCCTGGCGTATCTGCTGATCACCGACGACTGGACGCGGGGCGCGACCGCGCCGCGCGCCGCCCGCGGCCCGGCCCCCGCCCTGACCGCGGCGGCGGCCGTCGCCCTGACCTTCGTCTGCGCGACGGTGCCGGTGGCCGGTACCGACTGGGCACGGCTGCCCGCCGCGCTGGCCCTGGCGGCGACGGTCGGCTGCGTCGCCCTGGCCGTGCGCGGCCGGCGCGGCCCGCGCTGACCGCCGCCTCCTCGCGCGGTGCGGCCTCGCCGCGTGCCGCGGCCTCCCGCGCTCAGGCCGACTCCGCCGCGGCCAGCGCGCGGGCCTGGGCGAGCCACCGCGTGAACAGTTCGGTGTCCACGTCGTCCAGAGCGCGCAGCTTGACCGAGGCCATGGCCCGCGCGCCCGGCTCCAGCCGCCCGCTGGCGTCCTCGACCTGCTGGCCCTGCCAGAGCCCGAAGGTCACATAGGAGCCGTACGCCTTGAGCAGGCAGACCGGTGCGACGCCCGGCGCTCCGCCCAGGCTCCACACCGGGTGGCCGTGCCACATGGCGCCGGGCGCGTCCGGCAGCGCGGCCTCGATGATCTCCCGCGCCTTCGTGCCGACTTCGCGCAGCGGCTCCTCCAGGGCGGCGAGGTAGTCGGTGACGGTGGTGGTGGACGTGGCCATGCGGATCACTCCCGAGGATCGGATACGGCTTGTGCGGGGTTGACCGGCGCGGCGTCCGAAACTCATCGCCTCCGGCGGAGGTTTTTTCACCGCCACGGCCCGCCGGGTCCCGCACCGGCCCCGGACAGGCTCCGGGCCGGCTCCGGGGCGGCCCTGTATCGGTTCAGCAAAACCCCTGACATCAAGGGAACACCCCGCTTCCCATCAGCACTTGTGGTGCTTTACCGTTTAATGGACAGCCGGTCGGCGGGGTCGCTAGGTTGGGCGCCGCGGGCCACGGGGCCGACAACCGGCCGGAAACCGCCCGGCGGCAAGGCAACAGCAGGCAAGGAGCAGGGATGAAGGACGTCACGCCGATCGCCGACGGCTGGAGGCTGCGCCTTCCCGAGTCCGGGTCGGCAGCCGGAGGCGGAGCCGGAGCCGGAGCGGACGCCGCCCCCGCGCTCGGGGGCGGCACTGTACCCGCCCAGGTACCCGGCTGCGTGCACACCGACCTGATGGCCGCCGGGCTGCTGAAGGACCCGTTCCTGGACCGGAACGAGACCGCGGCGGCGTGGGTGGGACGCGCGGACTGGACGTACGAGACGGTGCTGCCGCCGCGTGCCACCGGGCACGAGCGCACCGACCTGGTCTTCGACGGCCTGGACACGGTGGCCGAGATCCGCCTCGGTGACACCGTCCTCGGCGCCACGCGCAACATGCACCGCGGTTACCGGTACGACGTCACCGAGCGGTACGGACCGGCGGGCGAGACCGCGCTGACCGTCGCCTTCACCTCCGCCTACACCGAGGCGGAACGGGTCCGCGCGCTGGTCGGCGACCGGCCCAACTCGTACCCCGAGCCCTTCCAGTACATCCGCAAGATGGCCTGCTCCTTCGGCTGGGACTGGGGTCCGACGCTGGTCACCGCCGGGATCTGGAAGCCCGCGCGGCTCGAACACTGGTCGACCGCGCGGCTGTCGGGCGTCACCCCGCTGGTCACGGTGGCCGACGGCACCGGACGGGTCGAGGCCCGGCTGGAGATCGAGCGCACCGCGTCCGGCCTGAACCGCCCGCTGGCCGTCCGCCTGCGGGTGGGGGAGACGCGGGTCGAGGCCGACGTGCCCGCGGGCGCCGACCGGTGCACCGTCACCGCCGAGGTGCCCGGCCCCGAGCTGTGGTGGCCGCACGGCTACGGCGCCCAGCCGCTGTACGACTGCGAGGTCACCCTCGTCGACGCCGGGACCGAGGGCACCGACGGCGAAGACGGCGTCGCGCTCGACCACTGGCACCGCCGTATCGGCTTCCGCACCGTCACCCTCGACACCGCCCCCGACGAGAAGGGCACCCCCTTCACCCTGCTGGTCAACGGCGAGCCGATATTCGCCCGCGGGGTCAACTGGATCCCGGACGACGTCTTCCCGACCCGGATCACCCCCGACCGCTACCGCCGCAGGCTCCAGCAGGCCAAGGACGCGGGCGTCGACCTGATCCGCGTCTGGGGCGGCGGGATCTACGAGAGCGACGACTTCTACGACGCCTGCGACGAGGCCGGGCTGCTGGTCTGGCAGGACTTCCTGTTCGCCTGCGCCGCCTACTCCGAGGAGCAGCCGCTGCGTTCGGAGGTGGAGGCCGAGGCGCGGGAGAACGTGGCCCGGCTCGCCCCGCACGCCAGCCTCGTGCTGTGGAACGGCAACAACGAGAATCTGTGGGGCTTCCGCGACTGGGACTGGGAGCAGGATCTGGCGGGCGCGTCCTGGGGCGAGGGCTACTACCTGGGCCTGCTGCCCCGCGTGGTCGCCGAGACCGACCCCACGCGGCCCTACTGGGCGGGCAGCCCCTGGTCCGGCTCCTGGAACCACCACCCCAACGACCCGGCGCACGGCACCGCCCACTCCTGGGAGGTGTGGAACCGCCGGGACTGGACCGGCTACCTGGAGGACGTGCCGCGCTTCGTCGCCGAATTCGGCTGGCAGGCGCCGCCCGCGTACGCCACGCTGCGCCGGGCGCTGACCGACGACCCGCTCACCCCGGACTCGCCCGGCATGCTGCACCACCAGAAGGCCGCCGACGGCAACGGCAAGCTGGACCGCGGCCTGGCACACCACTTCCCGGCGCCCGCCGACTTCGACACCTGGCACTACTTGACGCAGGTCAACCAGGTCCGCGCCATCGCGTGCGGCATCGAGCACTGGCGCTCGCACTGGCCTGCCTGCGCGGGCACCGTCGTCTGGCAGCTCAACGACTGCTGGCCGGTGACGTCGTGGGCCGCGATCGACGGCGACGAGCGCGAGAAGCCGCTTTACCACGAGCTGAAGCGGCTCTACGCGGACCGGCTGCTCACCGTCCAGGAGCGCGCCGACGGCCTGGTCGCGGCCCTGGTCAACCAGAGCGCGCGGGACTGGTCGGGCACGGCGGTCCTGCGCAGGGTCGCGGTGGACGGCGCCGTACTCGCCGAAGCCCGGCTGCCGTTCACCGCGACGGCCCGCACGGTCGCCGAGATCGCCGTACCGCGCGACCTCGTACCGCCGGGCGACAGCACCAAGGACCTGCTGACCGTCGAGGCCGAAGGACCCGGCGGCGGCGAGGACGTCCGCGCCCTGTGGTTCCCGGCCAGGGACAAGGACTTCGCCTACCCCGCGCCCCGCTGGGACCTGGAGCTGGCCACCTCCGACGGCGGCGCCACCGAAGTGACCGTCACCGCCCGGACGCTCCTGCGCGACCTGCTGCTCCAGGCCGACCGGCTCGACCCCGCGGCCCACGCCGACCGGGGCCTGGTCACCCTGCTGCCCGGCGAGCGCGTCACGATCACCGTACGCGGCTGGGACCGGCCGGAGCCCGGAGCCGCCGCCGCGGCGCTGTATTGCGTCAACTCCGCGGTCCAGCGCACGGATCCGGGCGACGAGCGGTGAGCCCTCCGGCCGGGGAGCCGGGACGCCGCCCCACCATCAAGGACGTCGCCTGGGACGACTCGCAGCTGTGCCAGCTCACCCTGCCGAAGCTGTCGGCGATGAGCCATGACGTCTTCGGCTTCGGCGCCGAGGTGGCCCGGCGGCTGCTGACCGTGCTGAAGGGCGGCACACCCGCGACGGGACCGGTGGCCACCCCGGTGCTGACCCCGCGCGAGAGCACCGCCCCGCCCGCCCGTACGACCTGACCGGCGAGCGCCGGTCCGCTTCACTCCCGCTGCGTCCCTACTTCGTCGCGCCTCTGGTGAATCCGTTGTAGATGAACCGCTGGAGGAACAGGAAGATCACCAGCGTCGGCACGATCACCAGGATCGCGCCCGCCGAGATGTCCTCCCAATGCGCGCCGTAGGGCCCCTTGAAGCGGAACAGCGACGTCGAGATGGTCCCCAGACTCTCCGACGGCATGTACAGGAAGGGGATGTAGAAGTCGTTGTAGACCGTGATCCCCTTGATGATCACCACCGTGGCGATGGCCGGTTTGAGCAGCGGCAGGATGATCCGCCAGTAGATCGTGAAGGTGTTCGCGCCGTCGATCCTGGCCGCCTCGTCCAGCGAGACCGGAATGCTCCGGATGAACTGGAGGAAGATGTAGATCGACACGATGTCCGTGCCCATGTACAGCACGATCGGTGCCCAACGGCTGTCGTACATGCCGAAGTTGTTCACGATCTTGAAGGTCGCCACCTGTGTCGTCACGCTCGGCACCAGCGAGCCGATCAGGAACAGCGCGATCACCAGCCGCCGCAGCCGGAAGTGGAACCGGTCGATCGCGTACGCCGCCATCGAGCCGATCAGCACCGTGCCCGCGATCGAGAAGACCAGGATGAAGGCGGTGTTCCCGAACGCGCGCAGCATCTTCCCGGCCCGGAAGGCCGTCACATAATTGTGGTAGTTCAGCCAGTTGTGCGGCAGCGACAGCGCCCCGCCGTCCGCCGTCATCTCCTGCGACGTCTTGAGCGAGGTCAGGAACACCGCGACCAGCGGCAGCAGCACCACCGCGGAGGCCAGCACGAGCGAGAGGTACACCAGCGCCCTGACCAGCACCCTGCGGGTGCGCGCGGGCCGGTCGACGGTCTCCGGCGGCGGAGCCTGCGCCGTGTCGCGGACGAGCAGCGAGGTCATACGAGATCGTTCCTCTCGTCGGGCACCACGACGCGCTGCAACCAGGTCACCAGCAAGATGATCACCAGCAGGGCGACGGCCGCCGCCGAGGCCAGCCCCATCTTGTTGAACTCGAAGGCCAGCTTCACCGTCTGGATCACGAAGGTCTGAGTGCCCGCCGCGCCGCCGGTCATGATGTACGGGATCTCGAACGCCGACAGCGAGCCGGAGATCGCCAGGATCGCGCTCAGACTCAGCACCGGTTTGATGCCCGGCGCGATGATGTGCCGGAACTGCTGCCAGCGGTTGGCGCCGTCCAGCTCCGACGCCTCGTACAGCTCACCGGGGATCGACTGGATCGCGCCGAGGAACAGCACGAAGTTCAGGCCCATGAAGCGCCACACCGACACCGCGGACAGCGAGGTGTTCGCCGTCCGCCCGCTGCCCAGCCAGAAGTGGTGCCCGTGCACCCCGAAGGCGCTCAGCACGGTGTCGAGGGTGCCGTGCGGCTGGAAGAAGTACAGGAAGACGAAGCCGATCGCGACCCCGTTGAGCAGGTAGGGGAAGAACAGCAGGCCCTTGAAGAGATTCCGGAACCGCAGATCGAAGCTGAGCACGGTCGCGAAGTACAGCGCCAGCGCGATCTGCGCCACCGACGCCACCAGGTAGTAGACGCTGACGAAGAAGACCTGGAACAGCTCGGGTCTGGTGAACAGCTCCACGTAGTTCTTGGCCCCGACGTAGTTCCGGTCGGGGCTGACCCCGTCCCAGTCGGTGAAGCTGTCCCTGATCATGGTGCCGACCGGCAGGTAGGTGAACGTGATCAGCAGAGCGAGCGGCACCGCCAGGTACAGCCACGGCGTCACGGTCCGCCAGACCCGGGCGCGCGTCACAGGGCGGCGGTCTTCTGCGCGTTCGCCCACTTCTTGGCGAGGCCGGCGAAGATGCCGGGGAGATCACCACCCGCGGCGCCGCGCGCCACGTCGATCAGGTGCTGGCGGTACTCGGGCTTGTCGGTCATGCCGATCTCGGACTGGTTGTCGATCCTGGTGACCTTGGCGCTCTGCGCCTGCGACATCTCCACGAACCGCACACCGGCGTCCTGGAACGGCTTGAGGGCCGACGGCAGCGGTCCGCCCTTGAGCGTAGGGACGGCCTGATTGGTCTGCACGTAGCCGGACTTGTCGGTGAACCAGTCGATCCAGGCGCGGGCCGCCGCCTTGTTCTTGGAGTGGACGTTCACCGCCTCCTGGTAGTCGGGCGCCACCGGGGTGCAGAAGGTGCCGTTCTTCTGGGAGGGGAAGGGCATGTAGCCGATCTCGGACGGGTCGCGCCCGGCCTTCTTCGCCGCGTCCTGCATCTGCACGATGGACCACGAGCCCAGCCACATGGTGGCGATCTTGCCGGTGGCCAGCAGATTCTTGCTGTTCTCCCAGTTGGTGGTGGTCGGGTCCTGCTCGGAGAGCTTGTCGTGCACGATGGTGTAGAGCAGCGTGTCGCCGACGTTCAGGTCGGTGCCCGCGCGCCAGGGGTCCGGGTCGGTGGCGGGCTCGTCGGCCGCCTTGGCGTCGCAGGTGGCCGCGCCCTGCACCGAGGTCCAGGCGGTCAGCGGCCAGCCGTCCTTGTAGTTGGTGTAGTACGGCGTCGCGGAGGTCTTGGCCTTGACGGCCTTGAGGTCGGCGAGGAAGGCGTCGGGAGTGGTCGGCCAGTCGGTGACCCCGGCCTGCCGCCAGACGGCCTTGTTGTAGACGAAGCCCGCCGCGTTCGCGAAGTTCGCGATGCCGTAGACCTTGCCGCCGACCGTGGCCTTGCCGGTGAAGGTGTACTTCTTTCCCAACTCCTCGGCGCTGCCCAGCGAGGCGAAGAACTTCGGGTAGTCGTCGGTCTTGATGGCCGCCGGGATCATCAGCACATCGCCGTAGTTCGAGGTGTTCATCCGGATCTTCACCTCGCCCTCGTAGTCCGTGATCCCCTCGAAGGTCACCCGCACCTTCGGGTAGAGCTTGCTGAACTCGGCGGCGTACTTCTTCATCGTGCCGTCCTGCACGAGGTCGGTCCGCTGGGTGAGGACCTTGATGTCACCCGACACCGCCGACGGGTCGGCGGGCACGGTGGCGGTACCGCCCTTGGACGTCGAGCCCCCGCCACCGCAACCCGCGGCGAGCAGCGCCATGGTCGCCAGCAGCGACCCGGCGAGTGCCTTGCCCTTCATGTGCACCATCTCCGTCTCCACAGCGCGGTACTTAAGCGATTCAGTGGCGGAACGACCGCACTATTGCATTGGGTTGTGGGCCGGTAAAGGGACTGATTCAGCGCTGATGCTTAACCGTTACATTGCGGTTCAGCGCGCCGCCGTCCGAAGGCGCGGGTTCGGGGGGACGGGCGCGGCGCGCCGTGGGGTAGGGTCGATGCCGTCAGCGGCGGGCCAGGACCCGCCACAGCAGTGGAGATCAGCCGAGATCAGCCGAGGAGGTGGGACCGATTACCGGTATCGCAGGCCGGGTGCTCCCGCCGTACGGCCGAGCGGTCTCTCCGACGTAGGTGAGGCCGGGGGAGTGCCCGTGGGCTTCCCGAAAGGCTCTACATGTCGGACTTCACCGCACCGTCGCCCGAATCCACCGTCGTCGCCGCGCTCAGGGCGGCGGGCTGCGTCTTCGCCGAGGACGAGGCGCGGCTGCTCATCGCGGCGGCCGGGACCCCCGAAGAACTCACCGCGATGGTCGCGCGCCGCGCGGACGGTCTGCCGCTCGAACACGTCCTCGGCTGGGCCGAGTTCGCCGGACAGCGGTTCGCCGTGGACCCCGGCGTCTTCGTACCGCGCCGCCGTACCGAATTCCTCGTCCAGGTCGCGGCCGGGCTCGCCGCGCCCGGCGCCGTCGTCCTGGATCTGTGCTGCGGCTCGGGGGCCGTCGGCGTCGCCCTGGCCAGCGCGCTCGGCGGCGGCGTAGAACTGCACGCCGCCGACCTCGACCCGGCCGCGGTGCGCTGCGCCCGCCGCAATGTGGCCCGCGTCGGCGGGCGGGTGTACGAGGGTGACCTCTTCGCGCCGCTCCCGGCCGACCTGCGCGGACGGGTCGGGCTGCTGGCCGCCAACGTCCCCTACGTACCCAGCGACGAGGTCGGCCTCCTGCCGCCCGAGGCCCGCGACCACGAGGCCCTGATGGCGCTCGACGGAGGCGCCGACGGCCTCGACGTCATGCGCCGTGTCGCCGCGCGGGCCACCGACTGGCTCGCCCCCGGCGGTTCCCTGCTGGTCGAGTCGAGCGAGCGGCAGGCCCGGCGGGCGGTCGGCCTCTTCACCGCCGCCGGGCTCCGCGCGCACGTCACCGACTCGGACGAGCTGTACGCGACCGTCGTCGTCGGCACCCGGCCGCCGCTCGGGGCGGGCGGTTAGGGCCCGCCCCGGACGCGTCGTGGGCCGTGGGCTGGCCGCCGGTCAGTCGGCCTGCTGGTCGGCGGTGCGCAGGCCCGCCGACCACTTCTCCTCGATGTTGCCGAACCGCCAGACGGCGAAGGCGACGGCCCAGGTGGCGAAGAACAGGCCCACGATGACGTAGCCGACGATGTTGAGGTCGATCCCGCCGACCCAGTCCCAGAAGGCGCCGTGGAATCCCGCCTTGTCCGCGACCAGGCCGAGGAGTTCGACGGTGCCGATGATGAGGGCGACGGCGACGGACAGGCCGGTGATGGTCAGGTTGTAGTAGACCTTGCGGACCGGCTTGGAGAACGCCCACTCGTAGGCGAAGTTCATGAACGAGCCGTCGATGGTGTCCAGCAGCGACATGCCCGCGGCGAAGAGCACCGGCAGGCAGAGGATCGCGTACCAGGGCAGCCCGGACGCCGCGCCGGAGCCCGCGAGCACCAGCAGCGCGATCTCGGTGGCGGTGTCGAAGCCGAGGCCGAAGAGCAGGCCCAGCGGGTACATCTGCCACGGCTTGGTGATCGACTTCATGACCCGGCCCAGCAACCGGTTCATGAAACCGCGGTTGTTGAGCTGCTCCTCCAGCGCCGCCTCGTCGAAGTGGCCCTCGCGCATCTGCCGGAAGACCTTCCAGATTCCGGCCAGGATCACCAGGTTGATGAAGGCGATGACGTACAGGAAGGTGCCGGAGACGGTGGTGCCGATCCAGCCGGTGACGTTGTGGAGCTGGGAGTTGTCGTCCTCGACGGGATTGGCGAGCGCCTTGACGCCGAGCGAGAGCAGGAAGGCCAGGCCGAAGACGATGCTGGAGTGGCCCAGCGAGAACCAGAAGCCCACCGACAGGGGCCGCTTGCCCTCGCCCATCAGCTTGCGCGTGGTGTTGTCGATCGCCGCGATGTGGTCGGCGTCGAACGCGTGCCGCATGCCGAGGGTGTACGCGGTGACGCCGATGCCGATGCCGAAGGACTTGGTGCCGAGGCTGTAGTGCTCGGGGGCCACGATCGCCACCAGCGTGAACCAGCCGATGATGTGCAGGGCGAGGATGAAGGCGAACATGCCGCCGACCCTCGTCCACTCGGCGCGGGTCATCGAGCCGGCGATGCGGCGCCAGCGGGACCCTGGTGGTGCCGGTGCGTCCGGAGACGTGGCGGTGGTCATTTCATCAGTCCTTTGTCGAAGCGGGCGAAGCCAAGCTAGACGCACCTCTGTCCTTGTTGCAAGGTACTGGCAATAAGGATGCCCACCCTGGCCTGCCCCAAGCTCAGCGGGGTGCCGGTACCACCGGCGCGAGGACGCAGTCGCCGCAGAGCCCGCCCGCGCCCCCCGGCGCGGCCCGGTAGATCAGGCAGCAACTGCGCCGGCGGAAAGGCGCGCCCGGTGCGCCCGTACGCGCCCCCGTGCTCGTACCGCGCAGCGGCGGCCGGTCCAGCAGCAGGGCGGCCAGCGACCGTACGCGCCCGGCGTCGGCGGGGCGCGCCGCGGCGAGCATCCCGGCGGCGCCGTTCAGCGCGGAGGCGCTGTTGCCCCACAGGATGTGCGGGGACACCTTGAAGGGCGTGAAGGCGTCGGCCAGTTCGCGCACCGGCCCGTCGAGCAGATGGCGGGCGAGGGCGGCGGCCAGGGCCTCCCCTCCCGCGGGCGCGCCGGGAGCCGTGTCCTGGCCGGTGTCCTGAGGCGTGTGCGGCAGCGACAGCGGGAAGGGGCCGCCCAGGACCGGCTGCCAGCGCAGATCGGCGAGCCGCAGGCCCGGCGTGACCTCGCCGCGCAGGACCGCGAGGGCCAGCGTCGGCGACAGCACCCGGGCGACCAGGCCGAGGTGGGCCACGGACGCGGCGACCCGCGGTTCCACGGCCTCCGCCTCCCGGCCGCCCGCCGCCGCGAGATACCGCCTGACGCCCGCCACCCGGTCGCCGAGCGCGGGTCCGCCGTCGGCCAGCTCGGCCATCGACCGCCAGGGGACGCCGGTATCGGAACCGGCGCGGTGCCCCTCGGCGGCGAAGAACGGGCCGAGGGCCGCGAGATCCGCCGTCCGGGACGCCTCGGCGGGCGGCTCGGACGGCGGCGGCGCGTCGTCGTTCATCGGTTCACGCGCTGACCGGGTCCGTCCTGCCGGTCTGCGCGGCGGGGGCGGTGCGCGAGGCGAGCACCCGCTCGGCCAACGGGCCGAAGGCCAGCCCGATCACCGTCCACAGCAGGAGCTGCGCGGCCACCGAGTAGAAGCGGAAGGAGAACAGCACATCGGCGGGGAAACCCGGATAGACGATCCGGCCCTTGTCGTCGGTGAGCGGCAGCGGCGTCTCCGTCGCGTGGTTGCCGAAATTCTCCTTGTTGTACGCCAGGTGGCCCAGTTGCGGCAGCAGCGCCATCACCACGCCGATCGCGACGACGAAGGCGGCACCGGCGAGCAGGGTCGCGTTCCAGTTCCCGAACCGGGCCTGGAGTCTTCTGCCGAGCAGTGCCGCGCCGACCAGAAAGGCCAGCGAACACACGACCATCACCAGATAGAGCCCGGTGCGGTCCTTGATGGTGTCCTCGTGCCCGATGGCGGGCGGATTCGCCGGGTACTTGAGGAACGGCACCAGGTAGATGCCGAGGAATCCGCCGCCCGCGACCAGCAGCGCGAGATTGCGCGCCCGCAGATTGCCGACGCGTCCCAGGCAGACCGCGTAGGCGACCGCGAAGAGCGCGCCCATGGCCATGCCGAAGAAGATCATGCCGACGCCGATGCCCACGTCCGCCTGGACGGTGCGGCTGAACAGCTCGTGCCCCGCGTGCTCCATCGGCAGCCCGGCGGCTTTGTCGAGCGCGGCCTGCGCGTCGTCCCTGCCGCTCTCGTAGTCGATCGCTTTACTGATGTCCGGCTCCGCGAAGATCCGCGCGAAGAGGAATGCGAGCAGCCCTGCGACTGCGCCGACGACTATGCCGCGCAGGATGAGTTTCTTTTCCATGTCGAATTGTCCGTCTGTTCTGTCGGCTCCGTCGGCGCGAACTCAGTGGCAGGGGAAACCGAGGAAGTGCCGGGCGTCGTGGACGAACTCGTGGATGTGGGTGTCCTTGCCGAAGACGCTGACCGCGCCCTGGTCGACACCGATGAAGTAGTAGACGGCGAAAGCCAGGATCGCGGTGCCTACCAGCCACATCACGGCCTTCGAGACCGGCAGGACAACCGGTGTGGCGGTGGTGGTGGGAGCGGACACAGAGCTCACGGGTGGGCCTCCTTCAGGGATTCGGCGTCCCTCGATCGAATGGGGCGTTGTGACGGCGGAGTATCTGACTCACCGGCCACCTCCTCGATGACCGGCTACACAGTGGCGCGACCGTGCTGGATTTTCACCAGCTTCCTCACGCCATCACGTAATTGAGCGTAGGGGCTGTCGAACAGGCACGTCAATCGGGCCTGCGACGTTGTGACATACGCCCCTGACCGCTGTGCGAGACTCCGGACCGTGAAACAGATCTTCGTCATCGGTATCGGGGCGGGCGACCCGGACCAGCTCACCCTCCAGGCCGTGCGGGCGATCGGCCGCACCGAGGTGTTCTTCCTGCTCGACAAGGGCGAGGAGAAGGCCGATCTGGTCGCGCTGCGCGAGGAGATCCTGCGACGGCACGCCGTACGGCCGCACCGCGTGGTCGTCGCGCGCGACCCGGAGCGCGACCGGGAACGGACAACTCCCGGCTACGCGAACGCGGTTGACGACTGGCGACGGCGCCGCGCCGACATCTACGAGCGGCTGATCGCCGGGGAACTGCCGGACGACGGCTGCGGGGCGTTCCTCGTCTGGGGCGATCCGGCCCTGTACGACAGCACGTTGGGCATCCTCGAAGAGGTGCACGGCCGGGGGAGCGCCGCGTTCGAGTGGACGGTCGTGCCCGGCGTCAGCAGCGTCTCGTCGCTGGCCGCCAAGCACCGCACGGGCCTCAACCAGGTCGGGCGGCCGGTGCAGATCACCACCGGGCGCAGGCTCGCCGACGGCGGGCTGCCGGACGGGGTGGACGACGTGGTGGTGATGCTGGACGCCCACCAGACCTTCGGGCGCTTCACCGGCCAGGGGCTGGAGATCTACTGGGGCGCGTATCTCGGCACGCCCGACGAGATCCTGCTGTCCGGACCGCTGGACGACGCCCTCGCGCAACGGATCAGCGACGTACGGGCGCGGGCCAGGGCGCGCAAGGGCTGGATCATGGACACGTATCTGCTGCGGCGCGGCGTCCCCAAGTGACCCCGCCCGGCGCGGAGTCGAGGCATGTGCTGATCCTCGGCGGTACGGGGGAGGCCCGGCGGCTCGCGGAGCTGCTCGCGGCCGATCCGGGGTTGGTGACGACGAGTTCGCTGGCCGGGCGGGTCGCGGAGCCCCGGCTGCCGGACGGCCGGGTCAGGATCGGCGGCTTCGGGGGAGCGGACGGGCTGGCCCGCTGGCTGCGCGAGGAACGGGTGGACGCGGTGGTCGACGCCACGCATCCCTTCGCCGCCGTCATCAGCGCCCACGCTGCCGAGGCGGCCCGCGCCGTACGCCTGCCGCTGCTCGTGCTGCGCCGGCCGGGCTGGGCCGCCGGTCCCGGCGACCGCTGGCACTGGGCGGACTCCGTCGCGGACGCGGCGGCCCTGCTGCCGGGCCTCGGGAGCCGTCCCTTCCTGACCACGGGGCGCGGCGACCTCGCGGCCTTCGCCGCGGCGTCCGCCACATTCCTGCTGGCACGCTCGGTCGACCCACCGGACCCGCCGCTTCCCCCGCACGTCCATGTCCTGCTGGCCCGCGGCCCGTTCACGGCGGAGTCCGAACGGGCGCTGCTGCGCGAGCACCGGATCGACGTCCTGGTCACCAAGGACAGCGGCGGCGCCGCGACCGCCCCCAAACTCACGGCGGCCCGTGAGGCGGGCATCCCCGTCCTGATCGTCCGCCGCCCGCCCCCGCCGGAGTCCGTCCCCGTCGTCGCGACCCCCGCGGAGGCCGTCAGCCTGCTGCGTGCCCCACGCAGGACCTGGCCGCCTCCATGGGGGTGGCCGTCCCCGCGAGGACCTGGTCACGGTGGGTCCGCGCCGTGACCATCAGGGCGTCGAGGGTGTCGCGGGTGCGGACGAGGTCGTCGATATGGGCCGAGAGGCGGTCGCGCTCCAGGGCCATCCGGTCGAGGGCGGCGTCGGAGTTCTCCTCGCTGGGGGAGTCGACGCAGGGGAGCAGTTCGGCGATGGTGCGGCTGGACAGGCCCGCCGCGTAGAGGCGCTGGATGAAGGCGACGCGCTCGACCTCCTCGTCCGTGTAGTGCCGCTGCCCGCTGCCGCTGCGCACGCTGGTGAGCAGCCCCTGCTCCTCGTAGTAGCGCACGGACCGCACGCTGACCCCGGCCCGCGCCGCGAGTTCCCCGATCCGCACGATGTCCTCCCGGCTGTTCCCACCGCCCGGGCGGTGGCTCCCGGGCGGGCTATGGTCTGCGTCACAGAGCTTGCCTCTGACGTCAATGTCAGGTTTTAGCGTAGCAGTCGCGTCCGGGAGACCGGGCGATACGGAAGTGACGCGCTACGCATGAAGGAGCCCGACGTGACGAACCTCTTCACCAGCTACCGGCTCGGCGGTCTGACCCTGCCCAACCGGCTGGTCATGGCCCCGATGACCCGGGTCAGGGCCGCGGCGGGCGGGCTGGCGACACCGTCGATGGCGGCCTATTACGCCCAGCGGGCGACCGCCGGGCTGATCGTCAGCGAGGGCGTGCAGCCGAGCGCGATCGGGCAGTCCAACCCGGGCACGCCGGGACTGCACACCGACGAGCAGACCGCCGCGTGGCGTCCGGTGACCGACGCCGTGCACGCCAGCGGCGGCCGGATCTTCGCCCAGATCATGCACGGCGGCCGGGTCTCGCACCCCGACACCATCGGGACGCTGCCGGTCGGGCCCTCGGCCGTCGCCGCCGTGGGAGAGGTGTTCACCCCGACCGGCCCGCAGCCCGCCCCGACGCCCCGCGCCCTGGAGACCGCCGAGATCCCCGACCACGCGCGGTCGTACGGCGACGCCGCCCGCCGCGCGGTCGACGCCGGGTTCGACGGGGTGGAACTGCACGGCGCCAACGGCTATCTGATCTCGCAGTTCCTCTCGTCCAACGCCAACCTGCGCACCGACGGGTACGGCGGCTCGGTCGTGAACCGGATCCGCTTCGCCGTCGAGGCGGTCGCCGCCACCGTCGAGGCCGTCGGCGCGGACCGAACCGGCATCCGGCTCTCGCCGGG
The DNA here is from genome assembly GCF_055558595.1 of Streptomyces sp. NPDC025721. Classification (NCBI taxonomy): domain Bacteria; kingdom Bacillati; phylum Actinomycetota; class Actinomycetes; order Kitasatosporales; family Streptomycetaceae; genus Streptomyces; species Streptomyces sp. NPDC025721. The sequence continues at coordinate 135,920 of NZ_JBVHMF010000007.1, forward strand.
CGCCACCTTCTGGGGCGTTCGGGAGGACGACGTACCGGAGCTGTACGCGGCGCTGCTCACCGAACTGGCGGCGCTCTCACCGGCGTACGTCCACCTGGAGGCGACCGCCGACGAGGAGGTGCTGACCGCTCTGCGCCGGGCGTGGCCCGGCACCCTCATCATGAACCCCGTGCTGCCGATGGGCCCCAAGCAGACGGGCCGGGATGACGCCGACCACTGGCTCGCGCTGGGCGCCGACCTGATCAGCTTCGGCCGCGGCTTCATCGCCAACCCCGACCTGGTCGAGCGGCTGCGTGTCGGCCTGCCGCTGGCCCCTGTCGACGAGGCCACGTACTACCAGGGCGGCGACGCGGGCTATCTCACGTACTCCTCCCACCAGTACGCGGCCTGAGACCCTGGTCGGTCAGGCGGCCTCGACCGCGGGCCTGAGGACGTCCTCGCACCACTGCCGGAGCGTGGTGGGGGTGTCGACGGCGTGCTGCGGAGTGCGGGTGATCCCGTTGTCGAGGCCGCCGTCCTTGGCGATCGCCATGTCCAGCATGCCCTGGGCGATGGCCTCGGACATGCCCGCGCCGAGGAACCGCTCCTTGAACGGCCCCGCCGGGACCTGCTGGTAGCGGACCGGGAAGCCGAGGGCGTCGGCGATCACGGCGGCCGTGTCATTCTGCGACAGGTCCTCGGGACCGAGCAGCGGTACGTCCTCCCGGCCGCTCCACGAGGGGTCGAGCAGCAGGCGGGCGGCGATGGCGGCGATGTCGCGGGTGGCCACCGTGGGCATCGCGCGGTCGGGGGAGAGCGCGTTGAAGAACACGCCCTGCTCCTTGATCACTTGGGCCTGGCGGAGCAGATTGTCCATGAAGCTGGGCAGATTCAGGGACCGGAAGGCCGCGCCGGTCTCCGCGAGCCGGTCGTCCAGGGCCAGCGTGGCGGTCACATGCCCGGCCCGGTCCGCGTACGCGGTGCCGCGGCCCAGGGAGCTGACGCTGACGACGTGCTTGACGCCGTAGGCGCGGATCGCCTCGACGGCGGGCCGGGCGAAGTCGGAGTACACCTCGTCTAGGGTGGCCGCGTGGGGGTTGGGCGGCGGCAGCCAGAACAGCGCGTCGGCGCCGTCGAGGGCGCGGGCCACGGCCTCGGGGTCGCCGTGCGAGCCCTGGACCACCTCCGCGCGCTCGCGGACGCCGGCGCTCAGCCGGGCGGGGTCGCGGACGACGACGCGGACCGGCTCGTCGGCGGCGAGGACGCGGTCGACCACCTGGTGTCCGATATTTCCGGTAGGTGCGGTGATGACGATCATGAGTTCACTCCAGCGGCATGGGAAAAGGTCGCCCGAACAAGTAAACTCTACCGTACCGTTTACTTTTGAGGATGCAAGCCGATGACCGAAGAAGGCGGGCCGCGACAGCGCGGGGAGCAGCGACGGGGCGAGGAGTTGCGGCGCCACATCCTGTTCATGGCCAAGGACGTGTTTCTCGAGGCCGGGTACGAGCGCGCCTCGATGGACGCCGTCGCCTCCCGCGCCGGGACGTCCAAGCGGTCGCTGTACGCGCACTTCGAGAACAAGGAGAAGCTGTTCCTCGCCGTCCTCGGACTCGTCCGCGAGCTCTACCTCGGCAGGCTGCGGACGCCCGACGCGTACTCCGCGGACCCCGCGGAAGCCGTCACCCTGTTCTGCGGGCGGTTCCTCCAGCTCATGACGTGGGAGTCGCAGGTGCGCACCTGTCGGCTGAGCATCGCCGCCGCCGCGTGGCTGCCCGCCAGTTCGCGCGCGTACTTCGACGCCATGTTCGCCACCACCCACGAACGGCTGGCCGCGTATCTCGTCGAGCACTACGGCATGGGACCCGAGGACGGCGCCGCCCTCGCCGAGGACCTGCTCGGCCGCACCGTGCTGCCGCGCGTCTTCCGCACCCTGCTCAACGTCGAGGACGCGACCACGGGCATGCCGGAGGACGACGCGCTCGCCGCGAGCGTCGACCTGCCCGCCATCCGCCGGGTGGTCGCGACGGCGCTGCCCGCCACCGAGGACTGACGGCTACCGGCGTCCGCGCTGAGGCGCGGTCCTCACGCGCAGGACGGGCACACGCCCCGGTAGGTGACCTCGAACGCCGAGACGCTGAAACCGAAGCGCTCCTCGGGCGGCAGGTCCGCCAGCGGGTCGCCGGTCGGGTGGACGTCCCGGATCGTGCCGCAGCGCGAGCACACCAGGTGCTGGTGGGCGTGGTGCGCGTTCGGGTCGTACCGCTTGGCGCGGCCGTCGGTGGAGACCTCGATGACCTCGCCGAGCGCGACCATCTCGCCCAGGGTGTTGTAGACGGTGGCCCGCGAGATCTCCGGCAGCCGCCCGGCCGCGCGGGCGTGCACCTCGTCGGCCGTCAGGTGGACGTGGTCGCCGTCGAGAACCTCGGCGACGACGCGCCGCTGGGAGGTCATCCGCCAGCCGCGTCCGCGCAGCCGCTCCAGCAGGTCACTCATGTCGGTTCACCTATTCAGGTTCGGCGGGATGCCCGAAGTTTACTCATGGGCGTCCGGAGTCTGATGGGATATGAGCTTGGCCCGCTTCTTGACTTGGACACAGTCCATCGTAGGATCGGTTCCGGCGATAACCAAGGGACAGGAAGCCCCCAGTAGGGCAGGAGACGGAGACGTGACGGGACCACCGCCGTGAAGTCGCGCGGCGTCGGCCTGAGGGTGGGGACCGCCCGCGTCACGGCCACCGCCCGCCCGACCGTGTCCGATGACCCTGGCTCGTCGTTCGACTTGTCGCTCGACGAACCGCGGTCGTCTCCCGGGGCCGAGCGCCCCGACTGTTCCATTTCCCCGCAGTTCCTGAGCACCGTGATCCGCCTGGTCCGGAAGGATTCCCATGTCTGAGAACCATGATGCAATCGTCACTGACGCGAAGGCGGAGGGCGGGGGTGGCTGCCCGGTCGCGCACGGACGCGCGCCGCACCCGACTCAGGGCGGCGGAAACCGCCAGTGGTGGCCCGAGCGGCTCAATTTGAAGATCCTTGCCAAGAACCCCGCCGTGGCCAACCCGCTCGGCGAGGACTTCGACTACGCCGAGGCGTTCAAGACCCTCGACCTCGCGGCGGTCAAGCAGGACATCGCGCAGGTGCTGACCAGCTCCCAGGACTGGTGGCCCGCCGACTTCGGCAACTACGGCCCCTTCATGATCCGTATGGCGTGGCACAGCGCGGGCACGTACCGCATCAGCGACGGCCGCGGCGGCGGCGGCGCGGGCCAGCAGCGCTTCGCCCCGCTCAACAGTTGGCCGGACAACGCCAACCTGGACAAGGCCCGCCGTCTGCTGTGGCCGGTCAAGAAGAAGTACGGCCAGAGCCTGTCCTGGGCCGACCTGATGATCCTCACCGGCAATGTCGCCCTGGAGCAGATGGGCTTCGAGACCTTCGGCTTCGGCGGCGGTCGCGCGGACGTCTGGGAGCCCGACGAGGACGTCTACTGGGGCCCCGAGACCACCTGGCTCGGCGACGAGCGCTACACGGGCGACCGCGAGCTGGAGAACCCGCTCGGCGCCGTCCAGATGGGCCTGATCTACGTCAACCCCGAGGGCCCCAACGGAACGCCCGACCCGCTGGCCGCGGCCCGCGACATCCGTGAGACCTTCCGCCGGATGGCGATGAACGACGAGGAGACCGTCGCGCTGATCGCGGGCGGCCACACCTTCGGCAAGACCCACGGCGCGGGCCCGGCCGACAGCGTCGGCGACGACCCCGAGGCCGCCTCCGTCGAGCAGCAGGGCCTCGGCTGGAAGAACAGCTACGGCACCGGCAAGGGCGGCGACGCGATCACCAGCGGTCTCGAGGGCATCTGGACCAACACCCCGACCGCCTGGGACAACAGCTTCTTCGAGATCCTCTTCGGCTACGAGTGGGAGCTGTTCCAGAGCCCCGCGGGCGCCAACCAGTGGCGGCCGAAGGAGGGCGCGGGCGCCGGCACCGTACCGGACGCGCACGACGCGTCCAAGAGCCACGCCCCGACGATGCTCACCACCGACCTCGCGCTGCGGGTCGACCCGGCGTACGAGCAGATCTCGCGGCGCTTCTTCGAGAACCCCGCCGAGTTCGCGGACGCCTTCGCCCGCGCCTGGTACAAGCTGACCCACCGCGACATGGGCCCGGTCGTGCGCTACCTCGGTCCCGAGGTCCCCTCCGAGGTGCTGCTGTGGCAGGACCCGCTGCCCGCCGCCACCCACGAGGCGCTCGACGCCTCCGACCTCGCCGCCCTCAAGAGCCAGATCCTCGGCTCCGGGCTGTCGGTGGCCCAGCTCGTCTCCACCGCGTGGGCCTCGGCCTCGTCCTTCCGCGGCAGCGACAAGCGCGGCGGCGCCAACGGCGCGCGCGTCCGTCTCCAGCCGCAGATCGGCTGGGAGGTCAACGAGCCCGACCGGTTGGCGACCGTGCTGCGCACCCTGGAAGGTGTCCAGGAGTCCTTCAACGCCGCCCAGAGCGGCGGTAAGGGGATCTCCTTCGCCGACCTGATCGTGCTGGCCGGTGGCGTCGGCGTCGAGCAGGCCGCCAAGGCGGCCGGGTTCGACATTCAGGTGCCGTTCACGCAGGGCCGCGTGGACGCGACCCAGGAGCAGACCGACGTCGAGTCGTTCAGCGCCCTGGAGCCGACCGCCGACGGATTCCGCAACTACCTCGGCAAGGCCAACCGGCTGCCCGCCGAGTACCTGCTGATCGACAAGGCGAACCTGCTGAACCTGAGCGCCCCCGAGCTGACCGTCCTCGTCGGCGGCCTGCGCGTCCTGGGCGCCAACTACCAGCAGTCCGCCCTCGGCGCCCTCACCGAGACCCCCGGCACGCTGACCAACGACTTCTACGTCAACCTGCTCGACCTGGGCACGACGTGGAGCGCGACGTCCGAGGACGCGAACACCTTCGAGGGCCGCGACGCCTCCGGCGCGGTCAAGTGGACCGGCACCCGCGCCGACCTGGTCTTCGGCTCGAACTCCGAGCTGCGCGCCCTGGCGGAGGTCTACGCGAGCGACGACGCGAAGGAGAAGTTCGTCAACGACTTCGTCGCGGCGTGGGCCAAGGTCATGGACCTCGACCGGTTCGACCTGGTCTGAGAACGGTGCCTCCGGGGCACCGCGTGAGGACGCCTGACCGCGTCTGACGCACATCCCGGCCACGACGTCCGGGGCGGCTCGCAGAAGCCGCCCCGGACGTCGCTGTGTGCGGGGCCCTTTCGGCCGCCGGGTGCCCAGGCGCCCAGCGGCCCGGGGGCTCAGTCCTGGGCGAGCACCGCGCGGATCACATGCCGGGCGTTACGTGCCATCGTCGGATTCGTCTCGCGGTAGTACGGCAGCGCGTTCACCGCCTGGGAGAGCGCCCGGCCCCGCCCGCGCCTCCACGTCGCGTCGTCGACGCCGAGCGCGCCGCGCAGGACCTCCCGCGCGTCGGGCGGCAGCAGATTCCACGCGGGGAACAGGTCACAGGCCGGATCGCCCACGCCCGCGCACCCGAAGTCGATCACCGCGGTCAGCCGGCCCCCCGACACCAGCAAATTGCCCGGCATCAGATCGGAGTGCACCCACACCGGCGGCCCGTCCCAGTCGGGCGCGCGCAGGGCGTCCTCCCACACGGCGGTCAGGCCGTCGCAGTCGACGCCCTCCTGCGGAATCCCGCGCAGTCGCGCGATCGCCGACCGGGTCGACGCGTCGTGGTGGGCGAGCGGTTCGCCGCGATAGGCGGGCGGCGGGTCCGGCAGCGTGACGTCCCGCATCGCCCGCACGAATCCGGCGATGTCCTCCGCCAGGCGTACGGGTTCGCTCAGCGCCCCCGCCTCCGGCGGTTCGCCGTCCAGCCACCGGTACACCGACCACGGCCACGGATACCCCCGCGCGGGCTCCCCGGCGCCGAGGACTTCGGGGACGGCCGCGGGCAGCAGGGGCGCGAGCCGCGGCAGCCACTCCTGCTCCAGCGCGACGTCCCCGGCCCCGCCCGCCACGAGCGGCAGACGGACCACCATGTCGTCGCCGAGCCGGTACATCGCGTTGACCGTGCCGCCGGACGGGAACCGCCGCACGTCGAGCCCCGCCCACCGGGGGAACTGTTCGGCCACCAGCCGCCGTACGAGGTCGGCGTCGATGGGGTGCAGGTCAGGGTGCATGGGCGGGGTGGTCATGGGGCGTCATACGACCGCGCGGCGGCGGCTCCCGTCAACCGCTTTTCCCCCCTCGACGGCCCGCCGCGCGGGCGCCCCGCCGGGGGCCGGCGAGGGGGGCCCGATCCCGCCCCCGCAATCCATTTGCCATTCCTTTACTATGGCTCGGTCGGTCCGCCCGCGACCCTGGTAGGAGCCGCGGTCGCCGCCGACCCGGCGAACGCGCCGCGCCGCCCGACCAATACCGGTCGGCCCGGACGCCGTTCACACGACACGTCCCGTCCCCCTTGGAGCACGCAATGCAGCACACCGTCCACGCGCGCAAGACCCCGCTCCCGGGGGTGGGCATCCGCTACGACGTGTCCACCGACGCCGGTCGGCACCTGTCGGTGGTCGTGCACCACGACGGGCGGCGCACCCTGGCGTTCCACGACCCGGAGGACGACGACGCCTGCAAGGACGCCGTGGTCCTGGAGCCGCACGAAGTGAGCGCGCTCGCCGAACTGCTCCCGCCCGACCCGGTCGCGCACCTGCGCCAGCACTTCGAGATCGACCTGGTCACCGAGCACATCACGGTGAGCAAACGGTCGCCGTACGCGGGCCGCACGCTCGGCGACACGCAGGCCCGTACCCGTACCGGCGCCTCGATCGTCGCCGTGCTCCGCCGCACGGCCGCCGTGCCGTCGCCCACTCCCGACTTCCGCTTCGCGGTCGGCGACATCCTTGTCGTCGTCGGCACCCGCGAAGGTGTGGACGCCGTCGCGGAACTGATCACAGGAGGATAAGAGCCTGTGCACGACACGACCGACATGCTCATCGAGCTCGGGGCGATCATTCTCGCCCTGGGCATCCTCGGCCGCCTCGCGGGACGTGTCGGCTTCTCGCCGATCCCGCTCTATCTGCTCGCGGGGCTGGCCTTCGGCAAAGGCGGGCTCATCCCGCTGCACGCCAGTGAGGACTTCGTGGCCACCGGCGCCGAGATCGGCGTCGTCCTGCTGCTCCTGCTGCTCGGCCTGGAGTACAGCGCTTCGGAACTCGTCACGAATCTGAAAACGCAGTACCCCTCGGGCGCGGTGGACTTCGCGCTCAACGCCGTACCCGGCGCGGTGGCCGCGCTGCTGCTGGGCTGGGGTCCGGTCGCGGCCGTCGCGCTGGCGGGCGTGACGTGGATCTCCTCGTCGGGTGTGATCGCGAAGGTCCTCGGGGACCTCGGCCGTCTCGGCAACCGTGAGACCCCGCTCATTCTGGGTGTGCTGGTCCTCGAAGACCTCTCGATGGCGGTCTATCTGCCGATTCTCAGCGCCCTGCTGGCGGGCGTGAGTCTCGCGGGCGGCACCCTCACTCTGCTGATCTCGCTCGGCACGGTCGGGATCGTCCTGTACGTGGCGCTGCGCCACGGGCGGCTGATCAGCCGCGCCGTCTCCTCCGACAATCCCGAGATGCTGCTGCTGGTCGTGCTCGGCCTGACGCTGCTGGTGGCCGGTGTCGCCCAGCAGCTCCAGGTCTCCGCCGCCGTCGGCGCGTTCCTGGTCGGCATCGCGCTCTCCGGTGAGGTCGCCGAAGGCGCCCGCAATCTCCTGACCCCGCTGCGGGACCTGTTCGCGGCGGTCTTCTTCGTCTTCTTCGGCCTGAGCACCGTCCCGTCCGACATCCCGCCGGTCCTGGTCCCCGCGCTGATCCTGGCCGTCGTCACGACCCTCACCAAGATCGCCACCGGCTGGTACGCGGCGCGCAGGGCCGGAATCCGGCCCGCCGGACGGTGGCGGGCGGGCGGCACGCTGGTCGCGCGCGGCGAGTTCTCCATCGTCATCGCGGGACTCGCGGTCGGTGTCGAGCCCCGGATCGGGCCGCTGGCCACCGCGTATGTGCTGATCCTGGTCGTCCTCGGCCCGCTCACCGCCCGCTGGACCGAGCCCATCGCCCGCAAACTCACCGAGGCCATCGGCCCGTACGCGCGCCGCCGCGCCGCGCTCCCGGCCGCCGCCGCGTCCCCCGGCCCGGCCGAGGAACAGATCGACACGACGGCCACGCGTTCCTGAGCGCCCCGCCCGCTCCGCGACGACGGCTCACTCGTGTCGCTGGGCGCGCACCAGCACCTCCCCGGCGTCCGTCCGGTAGTAAAGCACCGACCGCCCCGCGCGACGGCGCCGGATCAGACCGGCGTCGAAGAGCACCTTCAGATGGCGGCCGACGGAGCCGAGTCCCTGGCCGGTGAGCGCGACCAGTTGGGTGGTGCTCTTGGGGGAGTCCAGGAGGACGAGGACGGCCGCGCGCCCCGGCCCGAGCAGCGCGCGCAGGGCGTCCGGCGCCGAGGGCCGGTCCGGCTCGGCCAGTACGCCCGCGCACGGGTAGATCACGGCGTAGCGGTGCGGCCGGTCCCAGGAGACCCAGCTGCGGCGCGGGGTGACCGGCACGAACAGCAGCCGCGCCCCGGAGATCTCGCGCGGCGGATTGTCGTACGCGTTGATCTGGAGCCGTCCCTCGCCCAGCCAGCGCATCCCCGGCCGCATGTCGTCCAGCGCCGCCGTCCAGCCGCCCTGGCTCAACTGCCGGGTGCGCGCCACGATGTCGGCCTCGAGAACGCGGCGCCGCCGTGGCCAGTACGGCAGGACCGTCTCCGTCCACACCCACCGCATCACATCCGCGGCCCGCCGGGGCACTTCGGCCTCGGGCAGCCAGGCGGGCAGCGGTCCGCCCAGCGATATCGCCAGGTCGGCGCGGGCGACGTCGGCCGGGGTCGTACGGATACGGTCCAGCTCCGCCTCGATCGACGGCTCGCCCTCGGCCCGCGGCGGGGGGATGAGGAAGTCCGCGATCCAGGTCGGCCGGAATCCGGCCCCGACGATCAGCGCGGCGACCGGGTCCTCGGCCAGGCGGCGCCGGTACGCGGACCGGTGGGCGCGCAGCCACGCGCTCTCGCCGGGGTGCGCGGCCGTGCCGCCCGCCAGGTCGAGCAGGCTCGCGACGGTCTCGGCCAGCGGGGAGACGACGAAACGGCCTCCCGCGAGGGTGTCCGCGTTGACCAGCCACCAGCCCATCGTTTCGCCTCCCCGCGAAACTCTAACGCCGGGCCGGCCGGGCCGCGGAGACTCCCCGTCCATGCGCACCTACCGAGAACTCTTCCGCGCCCCGGAGTTCACGCCGCTGTTCGCGACCGGCTCGCTGTCGACGGCCGCGTCCACGGTGAGCGGTCTCGCGCTGGGCACGCTGATCTACACGGCGACCGGCTCGCCGCTGCTGTCCGCCCTGGCGATGTTCGGCCCGGCGCTGGTCCAGGTCGTCGGCGCGACCACACTGCTGTCGGCCGCCGACCGGCTGCCGCCGCGCGCCGCGACGGCCGGGCTCGCCCTGCTCTTCGGCCTGTGCACCGCCGCCCAGGCCGTGCCGGGACTGCCCGTGTGGGCGGCCTTCGCCGTACTCCTCGGCGAGGGGCTGATCGCCTCACTGGGCGGCGGAGTGCGCTACGGGCTGCTCAACGAGATCCTTGAGCGCGACGGCTATCTGCTCGGCAGGTCCGTGCTCAACATGTCGGTCGGCGCCACGCAGATCTGCGGCTTCGCCGTCGGCGGGGTCCTGGTCACCGTGCTGTCCCCGCGCGGCACCCTGCTGGCCGGCGCCGCGCTCTACCTGGCCGCCGCGGCCGTCGCCCGGCTCGGCCTGAGCGGTCGCCCGCCGCGTACCGCGGGACGCCCCTCGGTCGCCGACACCTGGCGCACCAACGGCCTGCTCTGGTCGTCCGTGCCCCGCCGCTACGTCTACCTCGCCCTGTGGGTGCCCAACGGGCTCATCGTCGGCTGCGAATCCCTCTACGTCCCCTACGCGCCCCGGCACGCCGGGCTCCTCTTCGCCAGCGCGGCCCTCGGGATGCTCGCGGGCGACACCGTCACCGGCCGCTTCCTGCCCCGCCGTTGGCGCGAACGCCTCGGCGCGCCGCTGCGGCTGCTGCTCGCCGCCCCCTACCTCGCCTTCGCCCTCCACCCCGCCCTGCCGCTCGCCGTGACCGCCGTCGTCCTCGCCTCCGTCGGCTACTCCGCGAGCCTCCTCCTCCAGGAACGGCTCATGTCCCTCACCCCCGACGCCCTCAGCGGCCACGCCCTCGGCCTCCACTCCTCCGGCACGCTCACCCTCCAGGGCGTCGGCGCCACCCTGGCGGGCGCTGTCGCCCAGCGCACCTCACCCGCCACCGCCATGACCGTGATGGCGACCGCCTCCGTAGCCGTCACCCTCGCCCTGGCCCCCGGCCTGCGCCCGCTCCCCACCGCTGAAGGTCCGGCCCTCGGCGAGACCCCGGCGCGGAGCCCGTCCGCCTGACCGGGCCCCCCGGCGGGAGCGCCGACCGGGAACGGGAGGGGGCTCGCCTAGGGTGGCTGTGAACCGGTGGGAAAGGGGCGGGGCGTGGGTCCGACGAGCGGGGTGGCGCGGGCCGATGTCGTGGTGGTCGGGGGAGGCGGGAGCGGGGGGCCGTTGGCCGCGCGGCTGAGCGAGGACGCGGGGCGGACGGTGGCGCTGATCGAGGCGGGGCCCGCGCCGAGAACCTTCGCGCCGGAGTTGCTGGACGCGCGGCTCGTACCGGGGGCGTGGGCGCGGGGGGCGCCGCTGTGGCTGTATCCGGCGCGTCTGACACCCGAGCGTCCCCACACGATCGGCCGCGGCAGGATCCTGGGCGGCTCGACCACCGTCAACGGCGGGTATTTCGTACGGGCCCGGCGGGACGACTTCGACCGGTGGGCGGCGGCGGGCAACGACGCCTGGTCCTTCGACCGGATGCTGCCGTTCCTGCGCCGGATGGAGGCCGACCTGGACTACGGCGCGTCCGCCGTCCACGGCGCGGACGGCCCGGTCCGGGTGCGGCGGACCGCGCTCGACCACCCCGCCGCCGCGGCGTTCGGCGCGGCGGCCCGCGAGTCGGGGTTCCCGGCCGAGCCGGACAAGAACGACCAGGGCGCGCCCGGCTTCGGCCCGGTGCCGTCGAACGCGGTCGACGGCGTACGCGCCAACACCGCCGTCGGCTACCTCCAGGACGCGCTCGCGCGCCCCAACCTCACCGTCCTCGGCGACCGCACCGTCCGCCGAGTCCTGGTGGAGCACGGCCGCGCGGTCGGCGTGGAGACCGAACGCGACGGCGTACGGGAGACCGTCACGGCGGGTGAAGTCGTGCTGTGCGCGGGCGCTTTCGGGTCACCGCACCTGCTGGCGCTGTCCGGCATCGGCCCGCGCGCGGACCTCGAACGCCTCGGCATCCCCGTGCTGCGGGACGCCCCCGGCGTCGGCGGGTCGTTCAGCGACCACCCGCAGATCGTCGTGGAGTGGACCCCGGTACGCGACGTGCCCGCCGCCGACGGCGGTTGGCTCGGCGGCGCCCTCCACCTGGTGTCGAGCGGCGGCCCCGCGGCGGGCGACCTGGAAATCCTCCAGTCGCTCACGCCGATGACGGCCCTGATCCGCGCCCGCACGTCGCTGCCCGGCGCGCCGCTGCCCTTCCTCGTCTCCGCGCAGGCCCCGCGAGCGCGCGGACGCCTGCGGATCGTCTCCGCCGACCCCGCGGTGCCGCCAACCGTCGACTACGGCTATCTGCGGACGCCCGACGACCGGCGGCGGCTGCGCGAGGCCGTCCGGACGACCGCGGCACTGATCGCCGCACCCGCCTTCCGTACCGTCGTCGCGCCGGACTCGACGGCCGGGCCCGGCCACGAGACGCTGGCAGACGACGGCCTGCTCGACGCGTGGATCCGCGCCCGTATCGGCACCTCGGTGCACGCCTGCGCGAGCGCGCCCATGGGTCCGGCCGACGACCGGCACGCCGTGGTCGACCAGTACGGCAGGGTCCACGGAGTGCGGGGGCTGCGGGTCGCGGACACCTCGATCCTTCCGGCCGCCCCCCTGCGCGGTCCCGCGGCGACCGCCGTCCTGATCGGCGAGGTCGTCGCGGACGCGATCCGCCACGACCGCGCGTGAGCGTCAGCCCGAGGCACCCTTGCCGGACCCCAGGCGCGGGCGCAGCGCCGCTGTCGAGCGGCCCTTGAGCGCGGAGAGCCAGACGCCCGTGCCGTAGGCGAGGTCGTCCAGGCGGCGGGCGACGGCGTAGCGCAGGGGGTCGAGGCCGACCTCGCCCGGACGGTATTCGAGGGCGACGTCGGCGACCGACGCGACGGCGACCGCGCGCCGGATCCGGGGGGAGACCGCGCAGCCGACGGCGGCCAGCGGCCACCAGTGCCGGGTGAGCAGGGCGCCGGTCTGGGACAGGGCGCTGACCGCGCCGTTGGCGGTGAGCCGGGTGGCCAGCCGTACCGGGTGGTCGGCGCCCTTGAGCTTGCGGGCGATCCGTACGGTCGTGATCCCGCAGACGGCGCCCGCCACCGGCAGCGACCAGCGGCGCTGGGCCAGCAGCGCGAGGGACAGCGCGCCCGCCCAAGGGGCGAGGACGGCGGGGGCGATGAGTTCGGGGTGGCGCTCGGCCAGCGGATGCGCGCCCGTGCCGTACGCGGCCTTGCGGAGCATCCAGTCCGTGAACCGCACGCGGTGCTCGTGCTCGGCGCGGACCGACGGCTCGTACCGTACGCGCCAGCCGTCCTCGATCAGCCGCCAGCACAGGTCGACGTCCTCGCCGACCCGCATGGCCGCGTCGAAGCCGTCCGCCATCGCGTCCACCCGCGCCACGCTGCACGCGGTGGAGGCCCAGGAGACGGGGGTCCCCGGGCGGACGGCCGCCGGGTCCCGGCCGAGGTCGAGCGAGGACCTGGCGGCCTCGTACCGGCCGATCCAGCCGGTGGCCGCGGCGGTCGGCAGCCCGGTGATGCGCGGCACGGCCATGCCGACCTTGGGGTCGGTGAAGTGCCGGAGCAGGACGGGGACGGTCTCCGGGGGCAGCACGATGTCGGAGTCCACGAAGACCACATAGGGGGTGCGGACCAGCCGCAGCCCCGCGTTGCGGGCCGCGGCCGGGCCCATGTTCCGCTCCAGCACGACCAGTTGGGCGCCGTGCTTGGCGGCGGTGTCCTCGATGTCGTCGGCGTGCCGCGATCCGTCGTCCACGACGACGACGCGCTGGCCGGGGCCGATGCTGGTGAGCAGCCGGTCGAGTTGCGCCGCCCGCTCGTGGACGGGCACGACGAAGGTGTGGCGCGGGTCGGGATTCTGCGGCAGGTCGTGAACGACCGGGTACGCCATGCCGTTGTCGAGCAGCCGGTCGGCGAGGACGCCGCTCGCCGCGTCCCGGACGCGCACCGTACGGTCGTCGGCCAGCAGCGGGCGGGCGCGGGGGGTCAGCCGGACGAGCCGGGTCGGGAAGCCGCCGAGCAGGGCGCGGCCGCCGTCGATGACGCGGGTGTGGCGGTTGAGCGCCACCACGAAGCCGCCGGGCAGCCGCGCGGTCCCGCCGGGCGCGCCCGTACCGCTCCTGCCGTCCAGCGCACCCGTACCGCCGCCGCCCTCGGGCGCGCTCCCCGCCGGTTCCGCGGTCATTCGGTCACCGTCCCGTCCGCCGGTTCGGCGTCGACCAGTCGGCCGCGGGTGTCCGCGGACCCTTCGGCGATCAGCCGGGTGGCCGTGGTGACCATGTACGTCATCGCCTTCTCTCCTTCTTCGGCGGACGCCCCCGCCGGGTCGCCGAGGACCCCGGACGGCGAGACCGCCAGCACACCGCCCGCGACCAGGTCGGGCATGAGGTCCGCGAGCGGCCGGGTGTCCCCGGCGACGGCCTGCGCGGTCCGCACGTCCCCGGGCGCCAGGTGGAGCATGACCGAGGTCTCCCACCGTCCGGCGTGCGGATCCGCGTCGGGCGCCACGCACGGCACCCACGCGACGTGGTGGCCCTCGGCGCGCAGCAGGACGACCGCCTCGGCGAGCGTGGCGACATTGCCGCCGTGCCCGTTGACGAAGACGATCCGCCCGGCCCACATCGCCAGTGACCGCACGGACTCCACGAGGACCGCCTTCAGGGCCTCGCGGCCGATCGAGACGGTGCCCGCGAAGCCCGCGTGCTCGCCGCTCGAACCGTAGGCCATGGTCGGCGCGACCAGGGTGTGCCACTCGGGCGGGGCCCCGGCCGCCACCCGCTCGGCGACCGCCCGCGCGATGGCGGCGTCGGTGCCCAGCGGCAGATGCGGCCCGTGCTGCTCGGTCGAGCCCAGCGGCACCAGGACCAGAGGCGCGAACGGGACCGTCGGCCAGACGGCGTGCGCCAGGTCGGAAGGGGCCGCGGGTCCCGCCGTGCTCCCGGGGCCCGCGCGGTTCGCGGGTGTCGACGGCATGTCAGCGGATCGGGTCCTTGGAGCGCGGCGCGGCCTCCGCGGCGTCCGCGCGGTCCGCGCGGCCGACGAGCCCGCCGCCGAGTGTCCTGGTGAAGCCGTCGGGGATCACCAGATCGTCGGGGGACAGCTCGTGCACCGAGGAGTGGCCCAGGCCCAGCACCGCGGAGTCCAGGCCGCCGCGCATGATGTCCAGGACGTTCTCCACCCCGGCCTGGCCGTTGGCCGCGAGCCCCCACAGGTAGGCGCGGCCGATCAGCACCGCGCGGGCGCCGAGCGCCAGCGCCTTGGCGACGTCGCCGCCGCGCCGGATGCCGCCGTCGAGCACGACCTCGATCTGGTCGCCCACCGCCTCGGCGATCGACGGCAGCATCCGTATCGTGCCCGGTGTCGTGTCCAGGTTGTTGCCGCCGTGGTTGGACACCGAGATCCCGCTGACCCCGGCGTCGACCGCGCGTTTGGCGTCGTCCACCCGCGTCACGCCCTTGAGCAGGAACGGGCCGCCCCACTCCTCGCGCAGCCACTTCACGTCGTCCCAGGTGGGCGGCGCCGTCTGCATCCACTCGTAGTAGGCGCCGAAGAAGGTGGGCGCCGCGCCGCCCGGCGGGCGGAGGTTGGGCGCGGTGAGGTCGGGGAGCCGACGGGATTTGAGGAACCGCATCAGCCAGGCCGGGTGCGGCGCCACGTTCGGCGCGAACTTCAGCATCGTCTTGAAGTCCAGCTTCTCCGGGATCGAAGGACTGCCCCAGTCGCGCCCGTTGGAGAAGGACCAGTCGAGCGTGGAGATCAGCGCCTTGGCCCCGGCGGCCCTGGCCCGGTCCATCCGCTGCACCATCGACTCGCGGGTGCCGGTCCAGTACATCTGGAAGAAGGTGTTCTCGTTCGCCTCGGCGACCTCCTCGACCGGCTTGCTGGCGAAGGAGCTGAGCCCCATGATCACGCCCCGGTTCGCGGCGGCCCGCGCGACGGCCACCTCGCCGTCCGGGTGCACGGCCTGCACACCGGTCGGCGAGATCACCACGGGCATCGACGTCGGGATCCCCAGCACCGTCGTCGACAGGTCGCGCTCGGCGTGATGGCCCACCACCCGCGGCGCGAAGCCCAGTTCGGCGAACGCCTCGATGTTGTCATCGACGGTCCGGCCGCGCTCCGAGCCCGCGACCAGGGCTCCGTAGACCGAACTCGGTAGTTGCTTCTTTGCCCGGCGCTGCGCCTCGGCAACGGTCTCGAACCAGGGATTCCTGCTCATTGCGTGTTCCTCTTCGTCTCGGAGCCGGTCCTTCGGGGCCGGTCCATGTCCGTGAGCGTCAGGTGCCGCCCGTGCGCCGCTGAGGCGCGGGTCAGCCGCTCCTCACGTGCCCCGGGCGAACGTGCCTCCACGCGCCGTTCATGTGCGGAAGACCTCCCTGAGAGCCGGTGCGATGTCGTGGTGGGTGCGGATGCGGTGAAAGGTGCCGTGCCCGGCCCTGGCCAGTTCCGCGCCCAATTCGACGTCCTTCTCACCGCTCGTGTCGAGCAGCACGTCCAGCCGCGGCAGCCGGGCCGCCGCCGGGCGCGGGTCCGGCCCCGCGTTGTGGACGCAGTCCGACAGCAGCAGCACCCGCGCGCCGCGCCGCGGCACCGACGCCAGCCGGGCGGCGGCGAGTTCCAGCGGGAAGGCCACATTGGTCAGGCCCCTGGCCGGGATGCGCAGCATCGCGTCCAGCAGCTCCATCGGCCTGACCGGGTCGCCCAGTTCGAGCAGCACCGCCGCGTCCGACCAGAAGGCGACGACGGCCAGTGCCTCGGACTCCAGCTCGGCCGCGAGCGCGCCCACGGTCGCCGCCGCGGTACGTACCCGCTCGCCCTTCATCGACCCCGACAGGTCCACCGCGAGCACGACGGAGCGGGGCGCGCGGACCCGCTCGAAGACGAAGACGTCCTCGTCGTCGGGGACCGGCCGCTCCGCCAGCCGCTCCAGCGTCGGATCCAGGTCGATGTCGCTGCCCCGCTGCCGGTACGGGAGGCTGGCCAGCCGCCCCGAAGCGGCCGGCCGTCCGCCGCGCGCCCGCTTCGGCTTCGGCAGGGACAGCCGCGCGGCGATCTCGCGGGCCCGCGCCCGCACCGCGGGGTCCACCGGCTCGGTGTCGTCCGAGCCGCTGAGCAACTCCCCCCGCTCCTCGGTGAAGTCGGCCGCCGAGCGGGTCGGCCGCGGGCGCGCGGGACCGGCGCCGCGCGAGCGGGCGCGCAGCACCGTGCCTCCCGTGCCCGCCACCGCTTCGAACACCTTCGGCTCCTCGTCGAGTGTCTTGGGGATACGGCGCAGCGGTCGCCGCGACCGGTCCGTGGACGCCGGTTCGCGCCGCCGTACGGGCGAGTCGGCCTCCACCGCTCTTCATCCGGGCTCCGCCCGCGCCGGATCCAGCACGAAGCGGTCCTCCCAGATCTCCCGCAGGACGCGTTCCGCGGTGGTCTCCGCAGCGTCGTCCAGCCGGATCCGGCCGGACAGCGAGACCGTCATCGCGTCGTAGAAGCTCTCCGGGTAGCGGTCGTCGTCCGGTCCGCCCAGGCCGCGCATCGTCATCAGGCCGTCGGCGACCAGCGCGCAGTCGATCGCGCCCCGCACGCTGCTGCCCTGACGCAGATCCGGGTGCGCGCGGGTGGCCCGGGTCACCGCGACGGCGTCGGGCACGATCCGGTCCGCGAGCGGACCGGAGAGCGCGGCGCGCAGCCTGACGATGTCCTCCTCCGCGGCGGCGTCCTGGTAGCCGACCACGATCCGGTTGAGCCGGTCGCTGACGCCCGCCGACAGCCGGGTGGTGCCGATGTCGTCACTGGGGTTCATCGAGGCGATGACCCGGAACGACGGCTCGGCGGTGACCAGGCCGACCCTGGGCACCTCGACCGCGCGGTCGGCCATCGCCGACAGCAGGGTGTTGAGGGTGTCCTCGGGGGCGCGGTTGAACTCCTCGATGTAGAGGAACCCGCCGGTGCGCATCGCCTGGACCAGCGGCCCCGCCACGAAGTTGTCGGCGCTGTAGTCCTCCCGCAGCACCCGCGCGGGATTGTGGTGCCCGACCAGCTTGGCCGGGGTCAGATCGGCGTTGCCCTCCACGAACACCAGCGGGATGCCCCACTCCTCGGTGATCGCCTTGAGCATGGTGGTCTTGCTGGTGCCGGGCGGGCCCTCCAGGACGAGATCCCGCCCGGCGCCGACGGTCGCGAGCGCGAGTTCCAGCTCGCGCTCGCGGCCGACGATGCGCGAGGCGATCCGCTCCCCGGCCGCCGCGACGCCGGAGCCGGTCCCGGCGTCCCGTACCGTCCGCAGTGTGGTCATCGTTCGCGCTCCCTACGCTCGACGTGGCTGACAGACCCGCTACTTGGCCGTCTGGCCCGCGTCGATCGGCAGGGTGACGCCGGTGACGTACCGCGCCTCGTCCGAGGCCAGCCACAGCACCGCGTTGGAGATGTCGACCGGCTCGACCCACGGGATCGGCAGCGCGTTCATCGAACCGAAGCGCGGGCCGAGATTCTCCTTGGTCCGCTCGGCCACCGGCAGGTCGGACGCGAACAGCTCGTACGTCGCCGAATTCTGGATCATCGGGGTGTCGACCGACGTGGGGTGCACGCTGTTGACCCGGATGCTGTCCGGGGCCAACTCCAGCGCCAGCGTGCGCATCAGGCCGACGACACCGTGCTTGGCGGCGACGTAGTGCCCGATGTTCTCCATCGCCATCAGTCCGGCCGTCGAGCTGGTCAGCACGATCGAACCGCCGTTGCCACCCGCCTTGATGTGCGGGATCGCCGCCTTCGCGGTGTGCCACACACCGGTGAGATTGACGTCGATCATGTCCTGGAACACCTGCTCGTCCAGCTCCGACATGGTGCCGAAGCTGAAGATGCCCGCGTTCGCCGAGACGATGTCGAGCCGTCCGAGCTGCGCGACCCCGGTGTCCACGGCTGCCTTCAGCGCCTCGAAGTCACGGACGTCCGCCTGTGCGGCGACGATCCGCCGGTCCAGCTTCTCCACCTCGCGTACGGTCTCCGCGAGGTCGTCGGGCGTCGCCATCGGGTACGGCACCGAGTCGATCTGCGACACGACGTCGACGGCGATGATGTCCGCGCCCTCCTGCGCCAGGCGTATCGCGTGGCTGCGGCCCTGACCACGGGCGGCCCCGGTGACGAGTGCGACCTTTCCCTCTACACGCCCCATTGCGTGTTCACCTCTTTCTCTTTCGATGACGCTGTCGTTCTGCGAACCCCCGTGAACCCCCGCTGATCCCGTGAGCCGTGTCGCGTTCTGCCGCGAACCGCCTGGCTCGCGGCTCTACTTGAGGAAGTTGCCGCCGTCGACGGGCAGCGTGACCCCGGTGACGTACCGGCCCTCGTCCGAGGCCAGCCACAGCAGGGCGTTGGAGATGTCCACCGGCTCTACCCACGGGATGGGCAGCGCGATGACGGACCGCGAGACCTCGGCGAAGTCCTCCGCGGTCGGGTGCTCCAGGTCGGGACGGAACAGCTTGTAGGTCATCTCGTTCTGGATCATGGCCGTGTCGACCTGGGTCGGATGGATGCTGTTGACCCGGATGCTGTCCGGGGCCAACTCCAGCGCGAGCGTGCGCATCAGGCCGACGACGCCGTGCTTGGCGGCCACGTAGTGACCCGCGTGCGGATACGCGCGCAGGCCCGCCTCCGAGCTGGTCAGGATGATCGAGCCGCCGCGCCCGCCCGCCTTGAGGTGCGGGATCGCCGCCTTCGCGGTCTTCCACACGCCCGTCAGATTGATGTCGATGACATCGCGCCAGCGCTGGGCGTCCAGTACGTCGAGGGTGTCGGGTATGACGCCGATCCCGGCGTTCGCCGCGACGATGTCGAGCCGTCCGAGCTGCGCCACACCGTCGTCCACGGCGGCCTTCAGCGCCCCGAAGTCACGGACGTCCGCCTTCGTGGCCACGATCCGGCGGTCCAGCTTCTCCACCTGCCGTACGGTCTCGGCCAGGTCCTCGTCGGTGGCGCCCGGGTAACCGGCGCTCGGCACGTCCTCGCAGATGTCCACCGCGATGATGTCCGCGCCCTCCTGCGCCAGCCGCACCGCGTGGCTGCGGCCCTGACCGCGCGCGGCTCCGGTGATGAATGCGACCTTTCCTTCTACACGCCCCATTGCGTGCACCTTTCGTTACGGGTTGATTACTGTGAGTGATGTCCCCGAGGTGTGCGGAATCGATACGGTGGCCGGGCTCCGTGACCGGAGCCGGCGGCCGGGCCGGTGGGGCGGTCCCGGAGTGCTCAGACCGGACGGAAGCCGGCGAGCGGATCCTCCGCGCAGTCGCTGACGGGCGGCCGGTCCAGATCCTCACGACGGGTGAGGGTCAGCGGGACCGGTCCCCGGCGCGGTGCGGGGGAAGTACGGTGTGAGTGGTCGACGGACGACTTCGGGACGGGTGTGTGCTGCGTACGGTTCGCGAGCAGTTCCTCGCCGTAGCCCTGCACGCACTCCGGGTCCGGCCCGTCCAGCGGCAGGCCGGTGAAGAACTTGGCCGCCATGCACCCGCCCTTGCAGGTGTCGAAGAACTGGCAGGAGGCGCAGGCGCCGCCCGACTGGGGCTCGCGCAGGCCGCGGAACAGCTCGGACTCGCGCCATACGCCGGTGAAGCCGCCGGGTTGCCGGATGTTCCCGGCCAGGAACTCCTCGTGGATCGCGAACGGGCAGGCGTAGACGTCCCCGACCGGGTCGATCAGGCACACCACGCGTCCGGCGCCGCACAGATTCAGGCCGGGCAGCGCCTGCCCGTAGGCGGACAGGTGGAAGAAGGAGTCACCGGTCAGCACGCTGTCGCCGTGCGCCACCAGCCAGTCGTACAGCTCGCGCTGCTGGTCACGCGTCGGGTGCAGCTCGTCCCAGACGTCGGCGCCGCGCCCGGACGGGCGCAGCCGGGTCAGCCGGAGCTGGGCCCCGTACCGGTCGGCGATGGCCTTGAACTCGTCCATCTGGGGGATGTTGTGCCGGGTGCACACCACGGACAGCTTGAAGTTCTTCATCCCGGCGGCGGACAGATTCGCCATGGCGCGCAGCGCGGTGTCGTACGAACCGGGGCCGCGGACGGCGTCGTTGACCTCGGCGGTCGCGCCGTCGAGGGAGATCTGCACGTCGACGTAGGAGTTCTCGGCCAGCCGGGCCGCGACCTCCGGGGTGATCCGGACGCCGTTGGTGGAGAACTTCACGCCCACGTGGTGGGCGGTGGCGTAGTCGACCAACTCCCAGAAGTCGGGGCGGACCGTGGGCTCGCCGCCGCCGATGTTGACGTAGAAGACCTGCATGCGTTCCAGCTCGTCGATCACCGCCTCGGCCTCGGCCGTGGTGAGTTCGCGCGGATCGCGGCGGCCGGAGCTGGACAGGCAGTGCGTGCAGGACAGATTGCAGGCGTAGGTCAGTTCCCAGGTCAGGCAGATGGGCGCGTCGAGTCCGTACTCGAACAGGTCCACCAGCCGTTCGGCGCCGGGAGCGCGGGCGGGGGCATCCGTGGTCGTCGTGGTCATGGGGCTCACGGGGTCCTTTCCACCACCATCGACGACCTGGCGAGGGTCGCGAGGGCGCGGCCGTACCGCGGCACGTCGGCTTCGGTGACCCCGGCCGCCGAGCAGGCGGCCCGTGCCGTGGGGAAGTCCTTGAGGGACTGGACGACCGACAGCAGTCGCCGGTCCTTGAGGAACGAGAGTTTGCGCGTTCCGAAGTGGTACAGCAGGGCGCCGAACGGTTCCGGCCGGACCGAGACCTGCGGGTGCAGATCCCAGGGGCGGTCGAGATCCATGCCGGGCGCCGGGTCCGGGGTGTTCACCGGACGGTCCGTGCCGCTCATGGCGGGGCGGCTCAGTAGACGCCGCACATGCCGTCGATCGAGACCTCTTCGACCAGGTCGTCGGCCTCGATCACGGAATCCGCGGTGACATCCTCGTCGGCGGCACGCGGCTCGCCGGGCTCCTTGAGCTGAAGCTCTTCCATACCATGGCTCCTCAGTCGGGCGATGGTCGCAGGCGGGGTTGTTGTCGTCCGCCGTGCCTTCAATAATGTTCAGACTAATGGCACCCGGTGCCAAATGGAAGAAGGAAAATCCGTGAGGTCCCCAGCCGACGCTCCGAAACCGCCGTCGACCAGCACTCGCATGGGGCGTCAGCCCTCCACGACGGTGGACGAGCTGAGCCATGTGGCGCTGGAGCTGTTCGCCGAGCGCGGCTTCGCCGAGACGACGGTGGACGACATCGCCGCCGCCTGCGGCATCGGCCGCCGGACGTTCTTCCGCTACTTCCCGTCCAAGAACGACGTGCCCTGGGGCGACTTCGACGCCCTGGTGGAACGGATGCGCCGCTACCTCCAGCGCACCCCGCCGGACATGGCGCTGGCCGAGGCGCTGCGCGGCGCCATCGTGGAGTTCAACCGCTTCCCGGCCAGCGTCGTCCAGGACCACCGGCTGCGGATGTCCCTGCTGCTGAACGTGCCGACGCTGGTCGCGCACTCCACGCTGCGGTACGCCACCTGGCGGCAGGCCATCGCCGAGTACGCCGCCCGCAGGCTCGGGGTGGACGAGGACGACATGCGGCCGCAGGTGATCGCCTGGGCGGCGCTGGCCGCCTCGCTGTCGGCCTACGAGCAGTGGCTCAAGGACGAGGACGCGGATCTGCCGGCCCTGCTGGGCTCGGCCTTCGACATCCTCGGCGAGACCTTCTCCGGCGAAGGGCGCTGAGCCGCGCTGCGGGCAAGGGTGTTGTGCCGGGCTCGGGTCCAGGGGGTCGAGCCCGGCTCCCGGCGAAGGGCGCTGAGTCGGGCCTCGATCGCGGGTGTTGAGCATGCCCTCGGCCAACCGCGGTGCGCCTGGCCGTCGTTGGCGTGAGCGCACCGCAAGGTCGGGCGTCCGCGACGGGTACCTCAGGCGCCGACGTACGCCGCGAGGTGTTCCCCGGTGAGGGTCGAGGCGTCCGCGACCAGGTCGGCGGGGGTGCCCTCGAAGACGACCCGGCCGCCGTGGTGACCCGCGCCGGGGCCCAGGTCGATGATCCAGTCGGCGTGCGCCATCACCGCCTGATGGTGCTCGATGACGACGACGGACTTGCCGGAGTCGACCAACCGGTCCAGCAGGCCCAGCAGTTGCTCCACATCGGCGAGGTGCAGGCCGGTGGTCGGCTCGTCCAGCACATACACACCGCCCTTGTCCGACATGTGCGTGGCCAGCTTCAGCCGCTGCCGCTCGCCACCGGACAGAGTGGTGAGCGGCTGGCCGATGCCCAGATAGCCCAGGCCCACATCGGCCAGGCGCCGCAGGACGGCGTGCGCCGCGGGGGTGTGCGCCTCGCCGCCGCCGAAGAACTCCTCGGCCTCGGCCACCGACATCGCCAGCACCTCGCTGATGTCGCGCCCGCCGAAGCGGTAGTCGAGCACCGACGCCTCGAACCGCTTCCCCTCGCACTCCTCGCACGTGGTCGCGACCCCGGCCATCATCCCCAGGTCGGTGTAGACGACGCCCGCCCCGTTGCACGTCGGGCACGCGCCCTCGGAGTTGGCGCTGAACAGCGCGGGCTTCACCCCGTTGGCCTTCGCGAACGCCTTGCGGATCGGGTCGAGCAGCCCGGTGTACGTCGCCGGGTTGGAGCGCCGCGAGCCGCGGATCGCGCCCTGGTCGATCGACACCACCGCCGTGCTGTCGGCGCCCTTGACCTGCGCGCCCTTGACCAGTGAGCCGTGGATGAGCGAGCTCTTGCCGGAGCCCGCGACACCGGTCACGACGACCAGCACGCCGAGGGGGACATCGACGTCGACACCGCGCAGATTGTTCGTGGTCGCGCCGCGGATCTCCAGCGCGCCGGCCGGTTCGCGGACCGTCTTCTTGAGTGAGGACCGGTCGTCGAAGTGCCGCCCGGTGAGGGTGCCACTGGTCCGCAGCCCGTCGAGGCCGCCCTCGAAGCAGACCGCGCCGCCCGCCGTACCGGCGCCGGGCCCCAGGTCGACCACATGGTCGGCGATGGCGATCGTCTCCGGCTTGTGCTCCACGACGAGCACCGTGTTGCCCTTGTCCCGCAGCCGCAGCAGCAGGTCGTTCATCCGCTGGATGTCGTGCGGGTGCAGACCGGCGGTCGGCTCGTCGAAGACGTACGTGATGTCGGTGAGCGCCGACCCGAGGTGCCGGATCATCTTCACGCGCTGCGCCTCGCCGCCGGACAGCGTGCCCGCGGGCCGGTCGAGCGCGAGATAGCCGAGGCCGATCTCCACGAACGAGTCGAGGGTCCGGAGCAGCGCGGTCAGCAGCGGGGCGACCGAGGGCTCCTTCAGCTCGCGGACCCACTCGGCCAGGTCACTGATCTGCATCGCGCAGGCGTCGGCGATGCTGATCCGCTTGATCTTCGAGGACCTGGCGCCCTCGCTGAGCCGGGTGCCGTCGCACTCGGGGCAGGTGGCGAAGGCGACCGCCCGCTCCACGAACGCCCGGATGTGCGGCTGCATCGCCTCCTTGTCCTTGGAGAGCATCGACTTCTGGATCCGGGGGATCAGCCCCTCGTACGTCATGTTGATGCCCGCGATCTTCATCCGCGTCGGCTCGCGGTGCAGGAAGTCGTGCAGCTCCCTCTTGGTGTACTTGCGGATCGGCTTGTCCGGGTCGACGAAGCCGGACTCCTTGTACAGCCGCATGTTCCAGCCGTCCGAGCCGTAGCCGGGGATGGTGATCGCGCCTTCGGAGAGCGACTTCGTGTCGTCGTAGAGCTGTGCGAGGTCGATGTCGGAGACCGTGCCCCGGCCCTCGCAGCGCGTGCACATGCCGCCGGTCCGGTGGAAGGTCGCCTTCACCGCCGTCTTCGAGCCGCGCTCCACGGTGATCGCGCCGCTCGCGCTGACCGAGGGGACGTTGAACGCGTACGCGCCGGGCGGGCCGATGTGGGGCTTGCCGAGGCGGCTGAAGAGGATCCGCAGCATCGCGTTCGCGTCGGTGGCGGTGCCGACCGTAGACCGCGGGTCGGCGCCCATCCGCTGCTGGTCGACGGTGATCACCGTCGTCAGCCCGTCCAGCACGTCGACGTCGGGGCGTGCCGTGGTCGGCATGAAGCCCTGCACGAACGCGCTGTAGGTCTCATTGATCAGCCGCTGCGACTCGGCGGCGATTGTGCTGAACACCAGCGAGCTCTTGCCGGAACCGGAGACCCCCGTGAACACCGTCAGACGGCGCTTGGGGATCTCGATGCTGACGTCTTTCAGATTGTTCACCCGCGCGCCGTGCACACGGATCAGGTCGTGGCTGTCGGCCGGACGCACCGCGGACGCCCGGCCCGTCCTGGCGCTTTCGGCGGCCTCGTCCGCGCCGACGGGTGCGGCGGTCCTGGCAGGCTTGGCGGTTTTGGCGGTCCTGGCGGTCTTGGTGGTTGCCGCGGCTGTCGGCCTGGCCGTCTTCTTCGCCGTGCTCATCGTTTCTCCATGACGTCAGGTCGACCGGCGGGCGTCGTCACCCGGCGCGTGGCCGGACTCGCGCGGGTCGGCGGTCATCGGTCCTGGAGGATACCGAGGACATTGCCGTCGGGGTCGGTGACGGTGGCCACCAGCCGGCCGCCGCCCACGTCCGACGCCGCGTCCTTCACGGTGGCGCCCGCGGCGGTCAGCTCGGCCAGCTTCGCCTCGATGTCCGACACCTCCCAGTACACCACCGGGGACGTCAGACCCTGCGGGCCGCCGCCCGGCACCAGCCCGATGTGCTGGTCCCCGGTCTCGAAGCCCACGTAGTACGACTCGTCGGTCTGCGGCTCGATGCCGAGCAGCGCCGCGTACACCGCCTTCGCCTTCGGCAGGTCGGACACGGGGTGCAGCACGGTCTTGATGCCCTGGGTGGTGGTGCCGGTCATGATCGCTCCTGTGGTCGCGGGCCGCATGGACCCGGTGTTTCCGTGCCGAGTTCCCCAGACGTTCTGGGGCTCGGCGTCCATGCGATTCACGCTACGGGCGGGCGCCGGGATTCGCTTCTCCATTCCTGACCGGTCCCGCGCCGCCCTCGCGACCGGCCCCTTCCCGCCGGTGCCCTCGGCCCGGTGGTCGGTGCCCGGTGGCCGGGGTCCCGCGCCCGGTGTGCTCAGGCGCGGGCGGTGGGGGACATCTCCCAGGGCGCCTGCGGCAGCACCTCACCGGTTTCGAGCAGCGACTTGAGGTTGGCCAGCACGGCGGGCCAGCCCCGCGAGATGCCGTTGAACATGTCCGTATTGGCCAGCTTCTCGTGGGTCACGGTCAGCCGCACGATGTCCTGGTGCGGCTCGATGAGGAAGGTGACCTCCGACGGCTCGCGCGGCGGCTCCTTGCCGACGGAGTCCTCGAAGGTGAGGACCAGGCGCGTGGGCGGCTCCGCCTCCCGCACCTGGCCGACGGCGTCCACGGCGCCCGAGCCGTCGGCGCGGCGGTGCTCCCAGGCCGAGCCCGGCCGCCAGTCCGAGACGTTGGCGTGTCCCCAGTACCGCGCGGTCAGATCGGCGTCGGTGAGGGCACGCCACACCTGCTCGGGCGTCGCCCGGATGTAGGTGACGTAGACATAGGTCGGTACGGATACGGATTCGTCGGTCATGGCGTACTCCTCTGCCAGGTTCTTGATGGCGCTCAGGGCCCGCAGCCGGGGCTTGTCGAACCCCGAGATCCAGCGTTCCTCGATGTCGTGGATGGGCGCCGGATTCAGGTAATGCAGCCGCTCCCGCCCACGGCGCACCACGGTCACGAGATTGGCCTGCCCGAGCAGGTCGAGATGCTGCGTCACCGACTGGCGGGCCATGCCGAGACGCTCGCACAGCTCACGCAGCGTCTGACCGTTCTGTTCCCGCAGCCGGTCCAGCAGGAGTCGCCTGGTCGGGTCGGCCAGTGCTTTGAAGACCGGGTCCATCTCGCTCGGTTCTGGGCTCACCTCTCCATTATGCAGGTATCTGCCTGCCTATTGTCAACGACGCAGGTCAGGGGCGAGGTCAGTGGCGAGGGCAGTGGCGCGGGCCAGCGACGTGGGCCCGATGGCTCAGCTCGGGGACTCGGCCCGGCGGCACCGTCCACGGGCGCCGGGCACCACGCTGTTGGGGCAGGGACGAGGGCGCGTCCCCGGTCAGTCGTCGGATTCGTCGGCGACCGACGAGACGCTCAGCAGCTCCTCGAACTCGGACAGGCCCGCGACCAGGTGTTCGGGGCTGCCGGTGCCCTCGACGTCGACCGCGACCAGGGCGGTGCCGCCCTCGGTGGGGTGCCAGTTCTCGTCGTCGGGGTGCTGGGCGGCGCGGTCGACGCGGACCTGGACGACGCGGAAGCCCTGGGTGGCGGTGTATTCGAGGACGCGGGTGAGGACGCCGGTGCCGATCCGGTACGCGAGGTGGATGCGGGTGCGCTCGGGGGTGGCGAGGACCGGGACCCGGCGGGTGAGCCACGGGTAGCCCTGGACGACCAGGAAGTGCGCGAGGGTGACTCCTATGGCCAGCAGCGGGAGACCGCCGCCGCAGGCCATGCCGACCGCGCAGGTGAGCCAGACCGTCGCCGCGGTGGTGAGGCCGCGGACCGCGTCGCGCCGTACGAAGATCAGGCCGCCGCCGATGAAGCCGATGCCCGAGACGATCTGGGCGGCCACCCGCGACGGGTCGAAGGAGACGGCCTGCATGCCCAGCACGGCGTTGAACCCGTGCTGGGACACCTCCATGAACAGTGCGCTGCCGACACCGACGAGGGTGTGGGTGCGCAGTCCCGCGCTCTTCTGCTGCGTGGCGCGCTCGGCGCCGATCAGGGTGGACAGCAGCAGGGCGAGGCCCAACTCGGCGAACTGCCTGGCCCCTTGGCCCGCACCGGGATCGAAAAGCGGCAGAGCGAACGAAATATGCTGCATGAGGAGATCCTGCCACTGGCCACGGCGGCGGCGCGGAACCGGCTCTCCCACGCCCGGTTGGGCGGATCAGCGCATCAACCGATCAGCGCGTAACGGGACGGGCGGCCTGTGGAGCCCGCGCCGCGAGCGACTGCCCAGCTCTGGACGGCGGTTCGGGTTACGGCGTCAGGACGATCCGGCCGAACACCTCGCCCGCGTCCATCTTCCGGTGCGCCAGCGCGGCCTGCTCCAGCGGCAGCACCTCGTGCACCGCGAGAGGCAGTTCGCCGCGGCTCGCGGCGGCGAACTGCGCGGTACGCACGGCGGTCAGATCCGCCGCGGCCACGGTGTCGGTGCTGAAGGTGGCGAACGACAGGGACTTCTGGAAGGCCGCGATCATCGTCATGCCGAAGTCGGCGGGCGGCGGGCCGCCGACCACGCCCACGGCCACCATGCGGCCGTTCGGCCGGAGCCGGCCGAAGAAGGACGGCAGGTCCGCGCCCGCGACGATGTCGATGATGACGTCGTATCCCCCCGGAGCATCGTCGGAAATGTCGTCGGCACCGAAAGGGCTGCCCATGGTGTCGCCCGAGCGGTCCAGCACACGCGTCGCGCCGAGTGCGCGCAGCCGCTCGCCCCGCTCGGCCGACGATGTCGTGACCGCCACCGCGGCGGCCCCCGCGCGGGACGCCAGATGGACCGTCATGATCCCGATGCTGCCCGCCGCGCCGCGCACCAGCACCGACTCGCCGGGGGCGAAGCGGGCATGGGCCAGCGCGAAATGGGCCACCGCGCCCGAGTTGCCGAGCGTCACCGCGTCCACCGCCGACAGCCCGTCGGGCAGCGCGAGGACCGCCTCGACCGGGACGGCCGCCTGCTCGGCGTAACCGCCGCTGAGCCCGGTGAACGCCCACACGCGCCGCCCGATCCACGACGTGTCGACGCCGTCGCCGACCGCGGTCACCGTACCGGCCGCCTCGCTGCCGAGGATGTGCCCCTCCTTGAAGCCGTACGAGGCCAGCGTGCCCCTGCGGATCACGGCGTCCACGCCGCCGACACCGCTCGCCTCGACGCCGATGAGCACCTGCCCGGCGGCGGGCGCCGGGGCGGGGAGGTCGACGACCGCCATGCCCTCGGGGCCGCCGAACGTCTCGATCGCGACTGCCTTCACCGTCTGCTCCCTGCGCTGGTCCACGGCCGTTCCCGGCCCTCGTGGTCCGCGCCCGTCCGGAACCCGGCGGCCCGCGGACCTGGTGCTTCGGACGGTAACGGACGCCGCCGTCCGTTTGGCTAAAGTGAGAGCGTGACCGACGAATTGCCTCACACCCTGCGCTCCGACGCCCTCGACAACCGCGAGCGCATCCTCGAAGCGGCCCGCGAGGTGTTCGCGACCAAGGGGCTGAACGTGCCGATGCGGGAGATCGCCCGGCGCGCCGGAGTCGGCCCCGCCACCCTCTACCGCCGTTTCCCGACCAAGGTGACGCTGGTCACCGAGGCGTTCACCGGTCAGTTGCGGGCCTGCCACGACATCGTGGACGAAGGGCTCGCCGACCCGGATCCCTGGCGCGGCCTCTGCCTGGTGATCGAGAGGATCTGCGAGCTGCACGCCCGCGACCGCGGCTTCACCGCGGCCTTCATGTCGACGTTCCCGCACGCCGTCGACTTCGACGCGGGCCGCGAGTACGCGCTGAAGGCGGTCGCGGAACTGGCCGCCCGCGCCAAGTCCACCGGCCGCCTGCGCCCCGACTTCGTGCTGGACGACCTGATCCTCGTCCTCATGGCCAACAGCGGCATCCACGCGCCGTCACCCGCGGCCCGCGTCGCGGCCTCCCGGCGCTTCGCCGCCTTCGCGATCCAGGCGTTCCGGGCGTCCCCGCAGCACGCGCCGCTCCCGCCCGCGGCGCGGCTGTCACCCGTACCGCCGGTCATCCCCGTGGCGCCTGCCCGTACGCCGACCGCCGCGCCCCGCCGCTAGGGCCTGTCCCGCCAGAAGCTCCGGCCCGCGTACGTCAGCCGGTCGAGGTCAGTCGGTCGCGGTCGGCCGGTGTACGCGGTGGCGGCCTATTGGGAGGATCAGCGGGGTCCGCGAGACCTCGTCGGTGACGATGCGGCACTCCATGCCGAAGATGTCGCGGACGGTGTCCTCGGTGACGACCTCCGAGGGCGGGCCCTCGGCGGCGATCCGGCCGTCCTTCATCGCGATGAGGTGATCGCCGTACCGGCAGGCGAGGTTGAGGTCGTGGAGGACCGTGACGACGGTGGCGCCGCGCTGCCGGTTGAGGTCGGTGACCAGGTCGAGGACCTCGACCTGGTGGGGGAGGTCGAGGTACGTGGTCGGCTCGTCGAGGAGCAGGACGCCCGTGCGCTGGGCGAGGGCGACGGCGATCCACACGCGCTGCCGCTGGCCGCCGGACAGTTCGTCCACCGAGCGCTCGGCCAGGTCGAGGGTGTCGGTGGCGGTCAGGGCCTCGGCGACGGCCTCGTCGTCGGTGGCCGTCCAGCGCCGGAACCAGCCCTGGTGCGGGTAGCGTCCGCGCCCGACCAGGTCGATGACGCGGATGCCGTCCGGCGCGACCGGGGTCTGCGGAAGGATGCCGAGCCGGGCGGCGACCTGACGGGTGGGCAGGCGGTGGATGTCCTGTCCGTCGAGCAGGACCTCGCCCGAGGTCGGCGCGAGCAGCCGGGCGAGGCCGCGCAGCAGGGTGGACTTGCCGCAGGCGTTGGGGCCGACGATCATCGTCACCCGTCCGGCGGGGATGTCGGCGGTGATGCCGGTGACCACGGGCCGCTGGTCGTAGCCGAGCCGCAGGTCACGGGCGGCGAGCGTGCTGGGCGCGTCCACCGCGCCCTTCCCGTACGTCTCGGCCCGCGTGTCGACTGCCCTCTTCCCGTACGTCTCGGCCTCCCGCTTCCCGTACGTGTCGCCCCCGCTGCCGTACGCCTCCGCCGCGCCGGATACGCCGTCCGTCGCGGCGGCCGGCCGCGCGGGCGCGCCCTGCTCTGTCGTGTCCGTCATCGCGGTGTCCTCATCCTCCCTGCCCGACCCGGTTGGCCCGGGCCAGCAGCCACAGCAGACCCGGGGCGCCGAGCACCCCGGTGATCACACCGACCGGGAATTCGGTCGGGCCCAGCAGGTGCTGCCCGGCGAAGTCGCAGCCGAGCATGATGACCGCGCCGGTCAGCGCGGACAGTTTCAGCGCGGGACCCCGGCCGTGCACCAGACGGCGGGCGACGGGACCGGAGAGAAAGGCGACGAAGGCGACCGGCCCGGTCGCCGCCGTGGCGACCGCGGCCAGACAGACCGCGAGGCCGATCAGCACCAGGCGGCTGCGCTCGACGCGTACCCCGAGGCCGGTCGCGCTGTCGTCGCCGAGCCCGAGCACCGGCAGCGAACGCACCGCCAGACAGACCGCGGGCAGCAGCGGCAGCAGGCACAGCAACAGGGCGCGGGCGAGCGGCCAGTCCGCGCCGTTGAGGCTGCCAGTGAGCCAGAGCAGTGCCTGCTGCGCGGTGTAGATGTCGGCCCTGGTCAGCAGGAAGGACACGATGCTGGAGAGCCCCGCGGCCACGCCGATGCCGACCAGTACGAGCCGGTAGCCGGTCACCCCGCGCCGCCAGGCCAGCAGATAGATCGCCAGCGCGGTGGCCAGCGCGCCCGCCACGGCGAGTCCCGACACCGTCGCGCCGCCGAGTCCGAACACGACGATCGCCACCACGGCCGCCGCGCTCGCCCCGGAGGTGATCCCGATGACGTCGGGGCTGGCCAGCGGATTGCGGATCAGCGTCTGGAACACCGCGCCCGACAGGCCGAACGCGGCGCCCGCCGCGACCGCGGTGACGGCCCGCGGCAGCCGCACCTTCAGCACGATGAAGTCGGTGGCCGCGTCGCCCCGCCCGGCCAGCGAGCGCAGCACGTCGGACAGCGGGACGGAGTAGCTGCCGACGCACAGCGAGGCGCACAGCAGAGCGACGGCGCACAGCACGAGGACGAGTGCGACGGCGCTGGTACGCGCCCTCGGCCGGCGCCGCGCGGCCCGTATCGCGCGCAGGGTGTCGGCAGGCACCGTCGTCCGGATCGCACGGTCCGAAGCGGCGGTGTCCCAAGCGGCACCGTCCGCAACGGCGCTGTCCGATCCCGCGCGGCCGGTCGGCGGTTCGGGGGTCCGCGGTCCGGAGGTCCGCGGTCCGGGCGGCACGGACGTCTGCGGGTCGGAGGTCGGTCTCACTAGAGCCCCGCCTGCCTTCCGCGCCGGACCAGCACGATGAGCACCGGCGCACCGAGCACCGCGGTGACGATGCCGACCTGGATCTCGCCGGGCCTGGCCACGATGCGGCCGAGCACGTCGGAGACCAGCAGCAGGGCCGGGGCGATGAACAGCGAGTACGGCAGGATCCAGCGGTGGTCGGGGCCGGTGAAGGAGCGGACGACGTGCGGAACGGTCAGCCCGACGAAGCCGATGGGACCGGCGAGCGCGGTCGCGGCGCCGCACAGCAGCACCACGGACACCGCGCAGAAGATCCGGGCGGCGGCGATGTTCGCGCCGAGCCCGCGGGCGGTGTCGTCGCCGAGGCTCAGGGTGTTGAGCAGCCGTCCCGATCCCAGCGCGCACACCGCGCCGACCAGGAGGAACGGTCCTGCCTGGTAGGCCACCGGGAGATCGCGCCCGGCCAGCGAGCCGACCTCCCAGAACCGGAACCGGTCGAACGTCGCGGTGTCGGTGAGCAGGACGGCGGTGGTGAGGGAGGTCAGCCCCGCGCTGACGGCGGCGCCCGACAGCGCCAGCTTGACCGGTGTCGCGCCCTCCCTGCCGAGCGAGCCGACCGAGTAGACCAGCAGGGCCGCCGCCGCGGCGCCCACGAAGCCGAACCACACGTAGCCGGTGAAGGAGGTGATCCCGAAGACGCTGATCGCGGTGACGACGGCGAGCGAGGCCCCGGCGTTGACGCCCAGCAGGCCGGGATCGGCCAGCGGGTTGCGGGTCAGACCCTGCATCACCGTCCCCGCCAGGCCCAGCGCCGCACCGGCCATCAGACCGACGACCGTACGCGGCAGCCGCAGCGAGGTGACGATGGTCTGGTCGTCGTTGCCGGATTCGTGGTGGAAGACGGTGTCCAGGACCGTGCCCAGGGGGACGGACTTGGCGCCGATCGCCAGGCTCGCGCCGACCGCGAGGGCGAGCACGACCGCGGCGACGATCAGCCCGGCGCCGAGCGCGGCCGTACGATCACGGCGGGGTGAACCGTGCGCGCTCGCGGGGGAGCCGGTCGCGGCCGGGACGGGAGGAGTCCCGTCGGCCGGTACCGGGGCGGGCCCGCTGCGGGCTCGCAAGACGTTCATGGGCCAACTCCTCGGCGGACTCACCCGGGCGGAAAGTAAGGGCAGGCTAACTTAAGCCGTGCGGTCGTTCTGCCGCCCCTTGGGGGGAATCGAGCCGCCCGGCGGCGGCGGACAGGCCGTAGGAAGACATCTTGTGTCGCCGAACGGACACTCCTGAGCGGCCCTGCCCGATCGGGTCGACGCTCCGTGCGGCCGTTCCGTCGTCGCACCGGAGTGCGGAATTCCGTGCCGCGCGGGGGAGTTGGCGAGACCGCGTCCGTACGGCGGCGGGAGCGGCCGGAGGCCGCGGGTGACCTTCTGCCGACACCGACTGGCCGAGGCCAGAATCCACCCCGGAAAGCCGCGCTTAGGGTAACCAAAGTTAGGTAAACCTAAGTTCTGCTCGGAGGTCCTCATGTCGTCCCTGCCGCCCGGCCCTTCCTCGTCGCGCCTCGCGCGTCCGACCCGCCGCACCCTGCTCGGCGCGGGCGCGGCGGGCGCCGCGCTCCTCGGCCTCGCCGCCTGCGGATCCGGCGGATCCGGCTCCTCGGACAGCGCTTCGGCGGGAACCAAGGGCGGCGGCAAGAGCGGCGGAAAGGCGACCCGTACCGTCGACTCCGCCAAGGGCCCGCTGGAGATCCCGGACAAGCCCCAGCGCGTCGTCGCGATCAACGACTTCCCGATGTCCGCGATCTTCGACCTCGGCCTGACGCCCGCGGGCCTGTTCAACGCGGGGGAGGAGTACGTTCCGCAGCGCGACCTGGAGCGCTGGAGAAAGATCCCCAAGGTCTCCAACGGCGTCGGCGGCGCCATCGAGGTGGAGAAGGTCGCAGCCCTGCGCCCCGACCTGATCATCGGCATCGACGTCCAGGCCAACCTGCCGTACGGCCAGCTCAGCGAGCTCGCGCCGACCGTCCTGCTGCCCTTCTCCAAGTCCAAGGCGCCCTGGCGTGACATGTCCGACCAGACGGCGGCGGTCCTCGGCGTACCGACCGCTCTCGACAAGCTCAAGGGCCGCTACGCCCAGCGCGTCGCCGAGATCAAGCAGAAGCACGCGGACGTCCTCGGCCGCGTCCACTGGGATCTGCTCCAGGGCGGATTCGACGAGGGCCAGTGGTGGCTGTACGGCGTGGGGTCGCCGATCGGCGGCATCCTCAAGGAGGCGGGCGCGCAGTTCGCCACCGCCACCCAGCGGCTGGCCGAACAGCAGCCCGTCTCCTACGAGTTGATCACCGCCAAGCTCTCCGACGCGGACGCGATCTTCTACTACACGACCAACGACGGGAAGCCCGCCAACCTCGGGCCCAAGCTCTTCGCCCAGAAGTCCTTCAAGCAGCTCGCCGCCGCCAAGGCCCACCACCTCTACGGCAGCGACTACTTCCTGCCCGGCGGCTACGAGGACGCGCTCGGCGTGCTCGACGACTTCGAGAAGGCGCTGACCTCGCTGTGACGGCGCTGCCGCGGGACCGGTCTCAGCGGGGCGAAGCGGAGAAGTACGCGCCCGGTGTGCGGCCGGTCTCCTGGCGGAAGGCCGCGATGAACGAACTGGGCGTGGAGTACCCGACCTGGAGCGCCACCGCCGCCAGCGGCCGGTTGCCCGCCATGTGCTCCAGCCCGGCGCGCAGCCGTGCCCTGGTGCGCCAGCGGCCGAACGACATCCCGGTCTCGGAGCTGAACAGCCGCGCGAGCGTACGGGCGCTGGCCCCGACCTCGCGCCCCCAGTCCTCCAGCGGCCGGTGGTCGGCGGGCAGCGCCAGCAGCGCCTCGGCCACCTTGCGGGCCCGGCCGTCCACCGGCATCGGGAGGTCGATCGTCGTCACCCCCACCGGCCGCAGCAGGTCGAACATCACCGCCTCCGCCCGCGCCCTCGGCTCCGGCTC
The DNA here is from genome assembly GCF_055558595.1 of Streptomyces sp. NPDC025721. NCBI lineage: Bacteria > Bacillati > Actinomycetota > Actinomycetes > Kitasatosporales > Streptomycetaceae > Streptomyces > Streptomyces sp. NPDC025721. The sequence goes on from NZ_JBVHMF010000007.1 coordinate 170,319, forward strand.
CAGATCCGGGTCCGCCAGGTGCGTGATCAGCTCGCGCAGCAGCGGCCCCACCGCCACCACCGTCGGCTGCGACCACGCCAGCGGGCAGCTCTCGGGATGCACGTACACACTGCGCATCCGGGCGGTGCGGCTCGCGCTCGTCGTGTGCGGCACCCACGCCGGTATCCACAGCGCCAAGGTCGGCGGCAGCACCCACGAGTGCGCGCCGATGTCCACGGCCAGGACACCGGTCGGCGCCCACACGAGCTGGTGCACGTCGTGCTCGTGCTCGCCGAAGCGCTGGCCGCGCGCCATGTCGAAGTTCACGACGCGCAGCGCCTCGGCGCGGGCGGGCGGCGTCGAACCCTCGGCGACGGCATGGCTGTTCAGCGACATAAGTCAGCAGCGTAGCTCATTTACGACAGCCCGGACCGACCCGTAACCTCGCGGTGGCCGCCGCACGTACCACCGTCCGGCGGCCGTACGCACGACGCACCACCCACCGGCCAAGGTCCCCGCGGGCCTGGAAAGAGCGCACACCTCCCCATGCCCGAGACACCGCCCACCGCCGTCATCACCCCCGCCGCCGACCCCGGCCCGCTGCGCGCCGCGGCGCTCCACGTACGCGGCAGCCTCACCGCCGCGGTGCTGCTGCGCAGCGGACATCTGGCCGGTGAGGCGCTGGTGCCGGTGGTGGTCGGCGTCGTGATCGACCGGGCGGTGGACGGCGGCTCCGGCCGGGAGCTGGCGGCCTGGCTCGCCGTGCTCGCCGCCGACTTCCTCGCGCTGTCGCTGTGCTTCCGCTTCGGCTCCCGCGCCACCGTCGCCGCCGCCGAACGCTCCGCGCACGCCGTCCGCGTACGGCTCACCGACCGGATGCTCGCGCCGGACGGGACGGCCGTACGGGACCGGATGCCCGGCGACCTGATGTCGGTCGCCGTCTCGGACGCGCAGAACGTCGGCAGATTCACCACGTCCGTCGTCCAGGCGATCGCGTGCGTGTTCGCGCTCGTCCTCGGCGCGGCCCTGCTGCTGCGCATGTCCGTCACGCTCGGCCTGCTGGTGCTGCTCGGCACGCCCGCCGTCCTCGTCGCGGTGCATCTGCTCGGCCGCCCGCTGGAGCGCCGCGGCGCGGCGGAACAGGCCGCCGCCGCCCGCGCGTCGGGCACCGCGGTCGACTTCGTCGCGGGACTGCGGGTCCTCAAGGGCCTGCGCGCGGAGGGCCCCGCGTACACCCGCTACGTCGAGGCCAACCGGACCAGTCTGCGCGCCACGATCTCCGCCGCCCGTTTCGAGGCGCTGATGGACGCCGCCGCCGTGCTGCTCGGCGGAGTCCTGGTCACCGCGGTCGCCCTGGTCGGCGGGCGGCTCGCCCTCCAGGGCCGGATCAGCCTCGGCGACCTCATCGCCTGCACCGGCCTGTGCCAGTTCCTGCTCGGACCGACCCAGGGCCTCATCGCCGTCGGCCCCGACCTCGCCCGCGCCCGCGCCTCCGCAGGACGCGTCACGGCGGTGCTCGACACGGCGGGCGCGCCCGGCGCTCCCGCCGCGGCCAAGGACGCCCCGGAGGCCGACTCCCCGGCGGGCCCGCGTGGCGCGCTCGAACTGCGCGCCCTCACCTACGGGCGGCTGCGCGGGGTCGAACTGAGCGTCGCGGCCGGGGAGCACGTGGGGCTGGTCGTGCCGGACCCGGCCGCCGTCGCCGACCTGATGGCGTGCCTGCGCGGACAGGCGGAGCCCGAGAGCGGCGCCGTCCTGCTGGACGGCACGGCGGCCACCGACCTCACCGGGGCCGCGATACGCGAACGCGTCCTCGTCGCACCGCACCACCCGTTCCTCTTCGACGGCACGATCCTCGACAATCTCGGCTCCGGGCCCGAGGGAACCCCTTCCCGGCCTGCCCCCGACGGCCTGCTGCCCGCCGCGGGGGACACCCGCGTCGGCGAGCGCGGCGCCTTCCTCTCCGGCGGCCAGCGTCAACGCGTCGCGCTCGCCAGGGCGTTGGCGGCCGACCCGCCGATCCTCGTGCTCGACGACCCGACCACCGCGATCGACTCGGTCACCGAGGCCAGGATCGCCCGCACGGTCACCGACGAGCGGGCGGGCCGTACGACACTGATCGTGACCACGTCCCCCGCGCTGCTCGCGGCCTGCGCGCGTACCGTCCTGATCACCGAAGGCGCGGTGGTGGCCAGCGCGCGGCACGCCGACCTCACGGCGGCCGAACCGGCTTACCGGGCGGCGGTGTTCGCATGAGCGCGCAGACCGAGCGGACCGGGGAAGCGACCACCGTCGCCGACCTGCTGCCCGTCGCGACCCCGGCGAGAACCGGCCGCGCGGTGCTCGAACTCGTCCGCCCGCAAAGGGCGTTCGCCCTCCTGACCGCCGCGGTCTTCGTCGCCGAGGCACTGGTCGGCCTGGTCGGGCCGCTGGCGCTCGGCCGGATCGTGGACGTGGTGCAGCAGCGGCGCGGCGAGGGACCGGTCTACGTAGCCGCGGGTGTGCTGCTGGCCGCGGTGCTGGCCCAGGCCGTACTGACCGCGATGGGCCTGCGGCTGACCGCGCGGGTCGGCGAGACCGCCCTGGCCCGGCTGCGCGAACGCGTCATCGAGAGCGCCTTCGCCCTGCCCGCGCAGCGCGTCGAACAGGTCGGCGCGGGTGACCTCGCCGCGCGGATCGGCGACGACGCCTCCCTGGTGGCGGGCGCGCTGCGCGGCGTGCTGCCCAGTGTCGCGGGCGCCGCGCTGACCATCGGCTTCACCGTCATCGGACTGACCGCCCTCGACTGGCGGTTCGCCCTGGCGGGGCTGTGCGCCATGCCGATCCAGACAGCCACCATGCGCTGGTACTTGCGCCACTCGGGTCCCCTCTACGCGGCCCAGCGCGTCGCGGGCGGCGAGCGGACCCGGCAGATCCTCGAATCGGTGTCGGGCGTCGAGACCGTACGGGCCTTCCGGCTCACCGAACGGCACACCAAGCGCGTCGCGGACCGCTCGGCCGCCGCGATGGGCTACGCCCTGCGCGCGGTCACCCTGCGCTCGCGCTTCTACGGCCGCCTCAACGCGGCCGAGTTCACCGGCCTCGGGCTGATCCTGTGCACCGGCTACTGGCTGGTGCACGCCGGCCACGCGGGCGTCGGCGAGGCCACCGCCGCCGCGCTGCTGTTCGTCCGGCTCTTCGACCCCGTCAATGTGCTGCTGGGGCTCGCGGCGACCGCGCAGGAGGCGGCGGCGGGACTCGCCCGGCTGGTCGGAGCGGCCGACCTCGCACCGGAGTCCGCCGCCGAGCCGGGCGTGACGGCCGTACCCGCGCCGCGGGAGTCCGCCGCCGACCCCGCACAGGGCCCGGCGTATCTCCTCGACGCGCGGGACATCCACCACGCCTACCTGCCGGGACGGCCCGTGCTGCACGGCGTCTCGCTGCGGCTGGCCCCCGGCGAGCAGGTGACGCTGGTCGGCACGACCGGCGCGGGCAAGAGCACCCTGGCGAGGATCGTCGCGGGCGTCCATCCGCCGACGTCGGGTCACGTGTCGGTCGGGGCCACCGGGCGGGCGGGGCGGCCCGCCGTGCTGCTGCTCGACCAGGACACCCACGTCTTCGCCGGTACGGTCGCCGACAATCTGCTGCTGGCCCGGCCGGACGCGGACGAGGCGGCGCTGACAGCGGCTCTCGACGTGGCGGGCGCCCTGGCGTGGGTCCGCGCGCTGCCCCAGGAGACGGCGACGCGGGTCGGGTCGGGCGGCATGGCGCTCACCGCCGTGCAGTCCCAGCAACTGGCGCTGGCCCGGCTGGCGTTGGCCGATCCGCCGATCGCCGTGCTGGACGAGTCGGCGGCCGAGGCGGGCAGCGAGGGCGCCCGCACGCTGGAGGCCGCCGCGCGCGAAGTGCTCGCCGGACGCACGGCGTTGGTGGTGGCGCACCGGCTCACGCAGGCCGCCACCGCGGACCGGGTCGTGGTGATGGACGACGGCCGCATCGTCGAGGAGGGCCCGCACGACGAACTGGTCGCCGCGGGCGGCCGGTACGCCGAGCTGTGGTCGGCCTGGTCGTCGCGGGCGACCGCGCCCGCCACGCCTCCGGTGTCCTGAGCCGCGACACCCGGAGTCCAGCACCAGGCATGAGGCACCAGGCATGAGGCACCAGCCATGAGGTATCAGCCATCAGGCATGAGGCATCGGGCATTCGGCGTCCGCCGCGCGGTCAGCCGGAGCCGCGCACGTCCCGTCCCGCGGCGGCCCAGTTCGAGGTCAACTGGTCGAGATAGGACTGGGCTTGTGACCCGGGAGTGACGCCTCGGGCGAAGGCCAGCATGTTGCCCGCGCCGGTGTTGTAGCCGAGCGCGATCAGCTGATTCACCGTCAGTGAGGTGGAGCGGTGGGCGGGGAGCTGGGCGGCCAGGTCGTGCAGATACCAGGCCGCCGACTCGATGGCCAAGCCGGTGTCGTCGGGCAGCTCGTCCCAGTCGCGGCCGGCGAAGTCGCGGCCCCGCCTGGTCTCGTCGAAGGTGGCCTTGTGCATGTTCGCGATCCCGAAGGCGGCGTCCGGCTTGAGCTTCTGCCAGGCCCGTTGGAAGGCCGGGTCGTGCGGCTTGTAGTCCTCGTTGTAGAGGATCGCCATCAGCACCTGCGGGTCGACCCCGGCGCGGGCCGCGTACCGCTTGACCTGCGCCGCGTACCGCCCGAGACCGTCGCTCGCGGAGGCGGAGGGTTCGGCGGACGCGCTCGGCGCGCTGCTGCTCGGCCGGGCGGAGCCGCCGGCCGCCGACCGGTCGGCGGCGTCGGGGCTGTGCCCACGGCCGCCCGCGGCCCATCCGGCGACCACCAGGGTCGCCAGGACGACCCAGGGCCACCGCTTCCGGGGCTTGTCGACCGCCACTGTCCCGCCGCCTTCCGTCACCGCACGGTGCCACCGTACGGACTCGCCCCGCGACACGCGCGTCCGCCGCGTCGCGAGGGGGTACCGACCTCCGCCGCAGGTCCGGGCCTGGACCTGTGAGCACTTCAAAGATTGCGCAATCAAGGAACCGCGTCGCGCGGATCCTCGTTCTTCTCAGTAGAGGACGCGAAAACAAGCGGGAAGGTGGAGAGGGCTCGTGGGTGTGACTCTGTCCAAGGGCGGCAATGTCTCTCTCAGTAAGGAAGCCCCCGGACTGACGGCCGTCACGGTCGGCCTGGGGTGGGACGTACGGACCACGACGGGTTCCGACTACGACCTGGACGCGTCCGCGCTGCTGTGCGACGTGGGCGGGAAGGTGCTGAGCGACCGGCACTTCGTGTTCTTCAACAATCTGGAGAGCCCGGACGGCTCCGTCACGCACAGCGGCGACAATCTGACCGGCGGCGGTGACGGGGACGACGAGCAGATCAGGGTGAGCCTCGCGACGGTCCCGCTCCAGGTCGACAAGGTGGTCTTTCCCGTGTCGATCTACGAGGCCGAGAAGCGCGGCCAGAGCTTCGGCCAGGTCCGCAACGCGTTCATCCGTATCGTCAATCAGGCCGACGGGCGCGAGCTCGCCCGCTACGACCTGACCGAGGACGCCTCCACCGAGACGGCGATGGTCTTCGGCGAGCTGTACCGCAACGGAGCGGAGTGGAAATTCCGCGCCATCGGCCAGGGGTACGCCTCCGGTCTCGCGGGCATCGCCACCGACTTCGGCGTCAACGTCTGAGGTCCACCGAGCCGGGGCCGCCCCTTCCACCCCCCCTGGGGGCGGTCCCACCCCCGTCGCCTGAATCCCGCCACGTCCGCACCCGCGACAGTTCCCCAATTGCGTAATCGATAAAGTGTCGCGCATGGAGAGAGCAGGGAACGGCGCCGACGGCTGGGAAGCCGCGGTCCTTGACGGCGGTCCGGCGGACGGCGTGCGGATACGGGTGGCCGGACGGCCGCGAGTGGTGCAGGTGAGCTGTCCGTGCCCCCTCGACGACGAAGCGGGCACGACGGGCGTACGGGTGGACGCGCTGCACATCTATCGACGCACGTCCCGCGCCGGGGACACCCCTTTGCGCTACGGCTTCGACGCCGCCAGTCCCTGACGGGCGGCGGTCCGCGCCTCGTACCGCGTCTTCGCCATCACCAGCGCCGTCCCGTACGACATGAGGACCGCGGCGAGCAGCGCGTAATAGAAGAGCGGGAGCGCGGTGAAGCCGAGGGCGGGGGCGAGGGGGGAGAGGGGGACGAGGATGCCGATGGCCGCCAGCGCGCTGGTGGTCAGCCGGATCGGGCCGGGCGCGCGGCCCTCCGCGGCGGTGCGGCCGGTGCGCAGCAGCAGCATCACCAGGGCCTGCGTGAGCAGATTCTCGGTGAACCAGCCCGACTGGAAAGCCTCTTGGCTGGCGCTGGTGCCGAATCCCCTGATGGACAGGGCGAGGATGCCGAAGGTCGCCACGTCGGCGATGGCGTTGAGGATGCCGAAACCGGTGACGAAGCGCAGGATGGCGCGGGGTTCGAGGGCCGAGGGCCGCGCCATGTCGGCGGCCGGCGGCCGGTCGTAGGCGAAGGCGAGCTGCGCGCCGTCGAAGCAGAGATTCTGCACGAGGACCTGCATCGGCAGCATCGGCAGGAAGGGCAGCAGCAGCCCGGCGGTGAGCATCGCGATGACGTTGCCCAGATTCGAGGACAGCGCGATCCGCAGATAGGTGGCGATGTTGCCGCTGCTGCGGCGCCCGGCGACGATCGCGTGGCAGATCGCGGTGAGGTCCTTCGCCGCGAGCACCACGTCGGCCGCCTCGCGCGCCACGGCGGTGGCGTCACGCGGGCTGATCCCCACGTCGGCGGCGTGCAGCGCGGGCAGGTCGTTGACACCGTCGCCGAGGAAACCGGTGACGTGGCCGCCCGCGCGCAGCGCCCGCACCACGCGGGCCTTGTGCGCGGGGGTGCAGCGGGCGAAGACCGTGGTGGTCTCGGCGAGTTCGGCCAGAGCGTCGTCGTCCAGGCCGTCGATCGTGTCGCCGGTGACCACCCGGCCGGGGTCGAGTCCGATCTCGTCGCAGGCCCGCGCGGCGGTGCCCGGATGGTCGCCGGTGAGCACCTTCACGGTGACACCGCGCCCGCTGAGCGCCGTCAGGGCGTCGGCCGCCGTGTCCGCCGCCGCGTCCCGCAGCCCGACGACGCCCAGGAACGTCAGCCCGTACTCGTCCGACGCCGTGACGGACGAGGCGCCGGACTTCGCGGGCCGCTCCGCCGCGGCCACGGCGAGCACCCGCAGACCTCCCTCGGCCCGCTGCGCGCACATGGACAGCAGCCGCGCGCGGGCCTCGTCGTCCAGGTCGGTGTCCCGGCCGTCCACGCGCTGCCGCACGCACCGGGCGATCACCGCCTCCGCCGCGCCCTTCACGACCAGCGCGTGCGTGCCGGGACTGCCCGGTGTCCGCAGCACCACCGTGGCCAGGCGGCGTACGGGATCGGAGGGGAGCGCCGCCACCGCGTCGTGGTCGAGGTCGTCGCCGCGCTCCTCCGCCGCGTCCAGCAGCGCCTCGTCGAGCGCGTCGGGCGAGGGCAGCTCGGCGAGTTGGAGGGTCCACAGACTGTTGACGGCCGCCCAGTGCAGGACGTCGGGACTGTCGTGCCCCTCGCCGTCGACATGGCAGGCGACGACGGGCCGGTCCTGGGTCAGGGTGCCCGTCTTGTCCGTGCACAGGACGTCCATCGCGCCCAGGTCGTGCAGCGCGGGCAGCCGCTTGACGATCACGTCGCTGCCACGGGCGAGCAGGGACGCCCCCCTGGCCAGCGTCGTGGTCACCACGACCGGCAGCATCTCCGGCGTCAGGCCGACCGCCACCGCGACCGCGAACGGCAGCGTCTCCAGACCGCGCCCGCGCAGACCCGCGTCGGCCATGAGCACCAGCGGCGGCGTCAGCAGCATGAACCGAATGAGCGACCAGGAGATGCCGTGCACGGAACGGTCGAAGGCGCTCTCCCGCCGCCGCGTCGACATACCGCGAAAGCCCCGCGCGAACCGGGTGTGCTCGCCGGTCGCCATCACGACCCCCGTCGCGCTGCCCGAGGCGACGCTGCTGCCCTGGAGGCACAGGTGCGGCGCCTCCTGCGCGGACGACGAACCGTGCCGGTGCCGGCGGTCGCCGGTCGCCCCGTCCCCCGGCTCCTGGTCGGAGGCGGGCGACGCGTCGCCCGTCGGGGCGGGACTCTCCACCGGATACTTGGCGACGGGCGCGGACTCCCCGGTCAGCGCGGCCTGGTGCACGGTGAGCCCGGTGGCGCGCAGCAGCCGCAGATCGGCCGGGACCAGATCCCCCGGGCCGAGCAGGACGACATCCCCGGGCACCAGTTGGTCGACGGGGATCTCGCGGGTCTCCGGCGCGCTGTTCGCGTCCGCTCGACGGCGTACGGTCGCGGTCGCGGCGACCAGTTCCCGCAGCGCCGACGCCGACTGGTCGGCGCGGTACTCGCCGCTGGAGCGCAGCACACAGCTGACCGTGACCAGCGCCATGATCACGCACGCGGTGTTCCAGGCGGCGACGGCGGCGGACACCAGGGCGAGGCAGAACAGCACGGTGGTGAAGGGATCGCGCAGGCTGCGCAGGAAGCGGCGCGGCCAGGAGACGGAGCGCAGCGCGGGAAGGACGTTCTCGCCGTACCGGGCGAGCCGGTCGTCGGCCTGCGACTCCAGCAGCCCGCGCGGACCGCTGCCGACCACGCGCAGGAACTCCAGCGTGGGCAGATCCGCCGTGTCGGGGGCGGTGAGGTGACCGGGCGGCGCGCCCTGCTCCAGGCCGTCGACCGGCTCGGGCGCCGCCCAGGCGGTGGGACGTGGTCCGCTGTCAGGCGCCCAGGTCACGGACGCGCCCAGGCGTTGTCGTGTACCCACCGCGTTCCGCGAGCTGCCGCAGCATCCACCGCACCATGGTCTCCACGTCCGGGTCGTCCACCAGGTACACCACGTGCCGTCCCTCACGGCGTGACCGCACCAGGCCGGCGAGCTTGAGCTTCGTCAGGTGCTGGCTGACCGCGGGCAGCGCGCCGCCGACGCGCTCGGCGAGCGCGGTCACATCGCTCTCGCCCTGCATCAGCGTCCACACCAGGTGCAGCCGCGCGGGCGAGGCCAGCAGGCCGAAGGCCGCGGCGGCCTGTGTCAGCACCTCAGCGGGCAACTCCTCGAAGTCGCCCCCGCCCCTCGCCACCACCGCTCTCCCTCCGGACCGCGCCTGCGCGCCGACCGCGCGAGCGCTCAGTCTAGAGCGTGTCCGTGAACGCCGGACCTCTCCCGTGACCTGCGCTGCACGGGCGCCGGACACCGACCCTCCGGCGCGGCCGGGCACCGGCGCGTGAGGCCGCGGGGTGGGGCAACAGCCGTCGGCTCAGAGGGACGTGACCCACTCGTCGGTGGTCATGACCTGGGCCTGCTTGGGGAAGACCTTCTCGATGAGGATGCGGTGGACGTCGGGCTCGTTGTCGGCGCAGGCGTCGGACAGGACGGTCAGGCGGTAGTCGAGGTCGGCCGCCTGGCGGATGGTGGACAGGACGACGCCGCTGGTGGACAGGCCGGTGAGGACGAGCGAGTCCGCACCGGCGCCGCGCAGCAGGACCTCCAGGTCGCTGCCGGTGAAGGCGCTGACCCGGCGCTTGACGGCCACCGGCTCGTCGGCGCGCGGGGCCAGCGCGTCGACCACCTGGGTGGCCGGGTTGTCCTGGGTGAAGGCGTCCCCTGCCTGGCTGAGAGCGCTGAAGGAGAGGTTCGAGGCGGCGGTCTCCGGATAGCCGGGCCGGAAGGCGACCCGTACGAAGATCACCGGAATCTCGGCGGCGCGGGCGGCCTCGACCGCGCGGGCCGCCGCGGCCACGACGGAGTCGTCGGCGATGCGCTGCACGATGCCGTTCTGGAAGTCCATGACCAGCAGGGCGGTACGGGATGCGGACATGAGGGGCGGGTTCCTCTCGGCGGAAAGTAGACAGTCTTAACTGAACAGTGAGAATTAAACAGTGTAGGCTGACGATATGCAAAGTGAAGCGAAGCCGGTCGCTCCCGGCATGCTCCAGGCGTCCCTGGACGTCCGCGTGGTGGTGGGCAGACTGCGCCGCCGCATCCTCCAGGTGACGGACGGGGAGGATCTGACCCCGTCGCAGTCGTCCGTGCTCATGCGCGTCAGCCGGGGCGACGCCGTCACCGCCGCCGCGCTGGCCGACGCCGAGCACGTACGGCAGCAGTCCATGGCCGCGACGCTGTCCTCACTCGAGCGGCTGGGACTGATCCACCGCACCCCCGACCCCGCCGACGGCCGCCGCCAGATCGTCGAGCTGACCCCGGCGGGCCGCGAGCGCGCGGAGGGCGCTCGGCAGGCGGGCGTGGAGTGGCTGGCGCGCGCCTTGGAGGAGCAGTACGACGACGCGGAGCGGCACACGATCAGTGAGGCGATGCGCCTGTTGGGCAGGCTGACGAACTGATGGCCGCGATACCGCAGGGACAGCCCAGGCAGTCCGGGCCGTCCGGGCCGTCTGAGCAGCCCGAGGCGTCCGCCGTGCCCGCCGTACGAACGGAGCAGGCCGCCGTACGGCCGGAACGGACCGCCGCGTCGGGTGCGCCGGCCGCCGTACAACCCGCCGTACAACCCGCCGCGCAGGACGCCGGACCGGCCGCTCCAGGCCGGCCCGAGCGGCCCCAGCGGCCTGAGCGGTCGGAACCCTCCTCCGCACCGGCCGAGGGCGCCTTCGACCGGCGGCTGCTCGCGCCGATGATGATCGGCTCGATCCTCAACCCCATCAACTCCTCCATCATCGCCGTCGCCCTGGCGCCGATCGGCGCCGCCCTCGGCGCCGACGCCGCCCGGACGGCCTGGCTCATCTCCGCGCTCTACCTGGCCACCTCCATCGGGCAACCGCTCGTCGGACGGCTGGTCGACACGTACGGCCCCAAGCGGCTGTTCCTCGCCGGGGCCGCGCTGACCGGCGTCGCCGGGGTGATCGGCACCCTCGCCCCGAACCTCACCGTCCTCGTCGCCGCCCGCGTCGTCCTCGGCTTCGGCACCTGCGCCGGTTATCCGGCCGCCATGTACCTGATCCGCAGCGAGGCCGAACGCACCGGGAGGAAGAGCCCGGCGGGCGTTCTCACCACGCTCGCCGTGACCGGCCAGACCGTCGCCGTCATCGGCCCGACCCTCGGCGGCCTGCTCATCGGACTCGGCGGCTGGCGGAGCACCTTCGCCATCAACATCCCGCTCGCGATCGCCTGCCTCGTCCTCGGTTGGATCCACCTGCCGGGCAGGACCGCGATCGCGCCGTCGGGCGCCGCCGACGGCGCCCCGCTCCCCGACGGCGCCCCGCTCCCCGTCGGCGGGCCGCGCCCGCGCAACCGCCTCGACTGGGCGGGCGTCCTGCTCTTCGCCGCCACCCTCGTGTCGCTGCTGCTGTTCCTCATGGACGCCCGCACCGACCGGGCCTGGCTCATCGCGCTCACCCTGCTCGCGGGCACCGGATTCGCCCTGCGCGAGCGGCGCGCCGCCGACCCGTTCATCGACGTCGGCGTCTTCGCGGGCAACATCCCGCTGCTGGCGACCTACGCCCGCACCTTCGTCGCGTACACCGTCTCGTACTCCTTCATCTACGGTTTCACGCAGTGGCTGGAGGACGGCAGGGGGCTGAGCGCCTCCGCGGCCGGGCTGCTCCTGCTGCCCACCTTCGCGGTCGGCATCGTCGTGTCCACCCTCACCGGGCGCAAGGCCGTCGTGCGCGGCAAGCTGGTCGTCGGCGCCGTGGCCCAACTCGTCGCCTGCGCCATGCTGTTGGCCGTGGGCGACCACGCCGCGGTGTGGCTGCTGGTCGCGGTCGCCGTCGTTCTCGGACTGCCGCAGGGCCTGGTCAGCCTCGCCAACCAGAACGCGCTCTACTTCCAGGCCGACCCCGCGCGCATGGGCGCGTCGTCCGGGCTGCTGCGGACGTTCATGTATCTGGGCGCCATGGTCGCCTCCTCCGCGACCGGCGCCTTCTTCGGCCGCCGCGCGACCACCTCGGGACTGCACGGCCTCGCCCTGTTCATGCTCGCCGCCGCGGCCGTCTTCCTCGTCCTCACCCTGGTCGACCGCTCGCTCGGCCGGATCGCCGCGCCGCAGGAGACGAAGCAGGCCGCGCCCGCGCGGTGAGGGGCACGGTGGTCAGCCGCGTCCCGTCGCCCCCAGCAGGCGTGACACCGCCGGCAGCCGCAGAATCCTCGGCAGGAGCAGGCCGAAGAGATACGCGAGGGCCACGCCCGCGATCGTGGCCCACAGGCGCTCGTCGGCCCGGGCACGGGCCTGGTCGGGCTCCGCGTGCAGCAGCAGGAGCAGCACGAGGACCGTCGAGTACGCGGGGGTCAGATACCAGCGGCTGCCCTGGGTCGCCGCGGCGAGCGCGAGCGTGGCCGCGGCGGTCACCGCGTACGCCCAGTCCGGCGCGTCGTTACGGAGCAGCAGGAGCGCGACCGCGCCACCGGCCAGCACCGACAGCACCCGGCCGAAGGACCGTAGCCGTTGCATCTGGGGTCGCGGACGCATGACCATCAGCGCGGCCACCACCGGCCAGCCCGGATGCGTCGGCGCCAGCGCCAGACCGCAGCCCGCCGCGGCGGCCCCGGCCGCGCCGAGCCGCAGACCGTACATCCTGGCCTGCTCGGCGGAGTGCGCCGGGCCCGGCGGCCTGGGGGGCGGCGCTGTCGACGGCCACAGCAGCGACACCAGCCAGGCGTACGCGGAGCCCGCGACGATCAGCCCGGTGATGCCGAGCGCCTGGGACACGTCGTCATAGCTCAGCCCTGCGCCCACCATGGGCAGGCTGAGCACGAGCAGCACCATCCCTGCCGGGCGCCGTGCGGCGACGACGGCGGACGCGTATGCCAGCAGGAACACGCCGGGCACCGCGACCCACCGCACCTGCACCAGCAGCGACCCCAGCACCATCGGCAGGCCGGTGCACAGGCCGACCACGACGGTCATGAACCGGGCCCGCCGCCGGGCGGGCATGCGCATGACGGCGGCGGGGAGCACGCCCACCGCCAGCGCCATGCCCGCGCCCGGATCGTGCAGCGCCACCGCGGCGCCCGGCAGCGCGTACAGCAGACCGCGCGCGAAGCCGGGCCACGCCCAGGCGACCCGCGGCGGCGACCCGGCGGCCGGTGTCGCGGTGTCCTCCCCGCTCACGGCCGGTGTCGCGGTGTCCTCCCCGCTCACGACCGGTGTACGTCCGCCGGTACGGAGCGGGCGGGCGACGGGTGCAGGGACCGCATGTGCGCAAACCTCCGGTACGGAGCCCCCGCCCGGCGCGGCGCCCTGAACCTCCCACCCTTCGCCGTAACACCCGGCCGCGCACGTCACGGCACGCATCGGGGTGACGGTATGTCACGGGACCCGCCGCCCGTTCCCGCCGTCGGGCGGGTGCGCGGGCCGTGCGGAGGCGGGTGGCGTCCCGGCTGGAACGGCTGCGGCAAGCGTCACGATCCCCGCCGCTGCCACCCCGTCCGTCCGATCCCGGATGTGGCAGGTGTGAAAAGGGTGTCGACCGTATGCTGTTGGCCGCTGGTGGTGCGCCGGCCGGGGCGAACAAGGGCAGTTCGGCGCATCGCGCGGCTCCCGCACATCGCAAGAGGGGAAGCGCTCACGTGACCGATCCGACCGAGCAGGAACTTCCGGACAACTGGGGCCGCTGGGGTTCCGACGACGAATTCGGCACGCTCAATCTGATCACCGACGCCGTACGCGCACAGGCCGCCGCCGAGGTGCGGACCGGCCGGTGGGTGTCGTTGGCGCAGCCGATCACGCCGACCCCCATCGTCAGCAGCCCGTTCGCGCCGACGACGGTGGACGTCTCCCCGGTCCAGCAGATGATGTCCTACACCGGCGTTCCCGTGGCGGCCGATCTGACGCTGACGCAGAACCACCACGCGGGCTCGACCCACATCGACGCGCTGGCGCACTGGTCGACCGACGGTCAGGTCTACCCCGGACGTCCGAGGGACCAGGTCGTGACCGCCGCGGGCGTGACCTTCGCTTCGACGGGGGCCTTCGCCGCGGGCATCGTCACACGCGGGGTGCTGCTCGACCTGGCCGTGGACGGCCCGCTCGCGCCCGGTCACGCGGTGACCTCCCACGACCTGGAGGAGGCCGAGAAGCGGCAGAACGTCGAGGTGCGCTCGGGCGACGCCCTCGCGATCCGGCTCGGCTGGCCCGCCACGCCCGTCCCCGGCACACCGACACCGGGCATCAGCCTCGACGCGGTGCGCTGGATGCACCACCGCCAGGTCGCCGTCTACACCGGTGACCGGGGCGACGCCTTCCCACCGCTCGATCCGAACGGGCCGTCGCCGCTGCACGGCGTGGCACTCGGCCGGATGGCCATGCCCCTGATCGACGCCTCGCAGCTCGACGATCTCGCCGCGCTGTGCGCGGAGTTGGGGCGCTACAGCTTCCTGCTCTCCGTCGCGCCGCCGCGTATCCACGGCATGACCGGCGTCCCGGTCAACCCGATCGCCCTCTTCTGATCGGCCGGTTCCGCACCGTGGGGACCGGCTCGCGGGCGTCAACCGGCCAGCAGCAGGGTGCCTGCCGTGATCAGGGCCGCGACCTTGGCGGCTTCCAGGCCGATGTAGGCGTAGTGGGCGTGGGAGCGCGGCGGGTCCTGCCCGGCCAGGACCGCGTTCGAACGGCGGGTCAGGCGGGGTCGTACCACGGCCAGTTGGAGGACGAGCAGAGCCACGGCGGCGGTCAGCGCGACCGTCGCGCGGGCGGAAAGGGGCCCGCTGGCCGCGACGGTCAGCAGAGTCACCGCGAAGACCCCTTCGACGGAGTTGAGCGCGCGGAACACCAGGCGGCCGATGCCGAGACCGATACGGACGGTGACGTCCGGGGCGCGGAACTTCAGCGGCGCCTCCAGGAAGGAGATGGCGAGGACCATCCCGAGCCAGGTGAACACCAGGGCCACCGAGGCCGCCGCCGACGCGCTCAACGCCCCTTCCCTTCCACGGGGCGTGCCGCCCGGCCGAGGTGGACCACGCACAGGTCGGGTTCCACGAACGGCTCCAGCCGCTCGGCGGTCAGCGGCGCCTCCATCGCGGCCAACGCGCCCTGAACCAGGCCCAGATGGATCGGGCAGACGACCTTCGACCGCTCCTGCGCCAGGTCGAGGAAGGGGCAGTGCCGCAAGCCGATCCGGTCGACGGCGCCGCGCGGAGGGCGCTCCGGAGCGAAGCCGAGGTCGTCGAGCAGGCGGATGAGACCTTCGACCGCGCGCGCCTCGGTGACCGTCGTGCGCGCCTCGGTGACCGTGCCCGACGGGGCCGCCGCGTCCGGTGCCTCGGTCAACTCCCCGCCCCAGGCGCGCCCGGCCGCGACCGCCGCCTGCGTGGGACGGGGCCTGTGCGACAGCTCCTCGACGAGGATCGACGCGAGCAGCCGGTAATTGCGCGGCCCCGTCCGGTCCATGCCAGGGGCGGCGCGGAACAACAGCGGCGGCCTTCCGGGCCCCGTGCGCGCGGCCGTGACCTGCTCCGCCTGCCCGTGCCCCACCAATGTGTCGAGGTGGAACCGGGCCGTGTTCGGGTGCACTTCGAGGCGGCGGGCGATGTCGGCGATGCTCAGCGGCGCCGCCGATCGCCGGAGAAGGTCGAGGACGTCCCGCCGACGGCCGGCGGGCGCGTCGGTCACGGCGTCCGTGGGATCGGAGGGAGGCGTCATGCGCTAGAGTTTACACAATCACCACTTGTAGAAATAGAGGGAGGTGCGGCCCGTGCCAGGACCCGAGCTCGACGTACGTCCGCTGCCCAAGCCCGGCAGGCACCCCGCCGTCTTCGCCGCGTACGACGCCCTCGCAGTAGGGGATTCGCTGGTCCTGGTCAACGACCACGACCCCCGCCACCTGCGCGAGGAGTTCGACACGGAGCACCCGGGCGGCCACGACTGGCAGTACGAGGACAAGGCGCCGGGGGAGTGGCGGATCCGCATCCGCAAACTCGCGTCGACCTCGCTGCCCCGCGTCCTGACCGGCGCGCGGCGACCGGACTCCCCGGCGGTCTCGGACTCCCCGGTGGTCTCGGACTCCGCGGTGGTTTCGGCGGCCCCGGCCTTCCCGGATGCCGCGGACGGTCCGGGCGCCCCGGCCGTCGCATCGCCGGGCGTGCCCGACGCCTCCGGCGCGGTGTGGAAACTGCGCATGCGTGACCGCGACTTGGACTCCAACATCATCCAACTCCCGCCGCACGCGGGCATCGCACCGCACCTCGGCCCCGACCTCGACGTGCTCGTCCACATCCTCGACGGCGGCGGCCGCCTCACCACCGAACTCGACCAAGTCCCCCTCGTCCCCGGCGATTTGGTGTGGCTCCCGCGCCGCTCGCTGCGCGCGTTCACCGCGGGTCCGCACGGCCTGCGCTACCTGACCGTCCATCAGCGCCGCCAGGCCCTCGTCCTCGCGCCGCCGAGCCCCCGCGTCTGAGGGACCCCGTGTGAGCGGCCGCATGGCGCGCGGCCGGCGGTGATTCCCGTTGCCGACGAGGTCTGCCCGGACCGGGCGGTGCGGAGGACACCGGGCGCGGACCGGACCGCGACAGGAGGGCAGCGGGCACGGCATGGCGTGTCGTCGTCCATAAAACGCTGTAGTAGCATGCTGGTCCGAGATCGACTCCTTTGCGCTGACGCACGCCTAAATGGGGCCAGTTCCCACGGCCGGCCCGTCTCCCGTCTCTCTGCCGTGAACGGAGATCCACCCCATGGCCACTGATGCCGCGCAGCCGTCCTTGCTCCTGCCCGAGGTCGGAGGGCGACTGCTGGCCGCCCTGGACATCGGCGGGACGAAGATCGCCGGAGCGCTGGTGGACGCCGAGGGCCGCGTACGCCACCGGGCCCGGCGTCCGACGCCCGCGGGCGCCGACTCGGCGGTTCTCGGCGCCGTCATCGAGGTGCTGGCCGAGCTGACCGAGCATCAGGACTGGCGCGCGGTCACGGCGTTGGGCATCGGCAGCGCGGGTCCCGTCGACATCGCGGCGGGCACGGTGAGCCCGGTGAACATCCCCGCCTGGCGCGGCTTCCCGATCGTCGAGCGCGTACGGGCGCACCCCGCCGTGGCGGGGAAGCCGGTGGTGCTGTGCGGCGACGCCGTGGCGATGACGGCGGCGGAGCACTGGATCGGCGCCGCGCGCGGATACCGGAACGCGCTGTGCATGGTGGTCTCGACCGGCGTCGGCGCCGGACTCATCCTTGACAACGCTGTCCGCAGCGGGCCGACCGGCAACGCCGGGCATCTGGGGCACATCACCGTCGACCTGCTCGGCGAGGCGTGCGTCTGCGGATCGCGGGGCTGCGTCGAGCAGTTGGCGAGCGGCACGTCCATCACGCGCCGCGCGCTGGAGCAGGGCTGGCGGCCTGAGGAGGGTCCGGCCGACGCGGCAGCGGTGGCCGTCGGCGCCCGGCGGGGCCACCCGGTCGCGCTGGCGGCCTTCGACTCCGCCGCGCGGGCGCTGGCCGCGGGCATCGCGGCGGTCGCCACCCTGGTGGAGATCGAGGCCGCCGTCATCGGCGGGGGCGTCGCCGAGGCCGCCGACGTGCTGTTCCCGCCGCTGCGCCGCCACTTGGAGTCGTACGCCGCGCTGCCGTTCGCAGCCGGGGTACTCGTGGAGCGGGCCGCGCTGCGGGGGGACGCCGGACTGGTCGGTGCGGCGGCCATCGCGGGAGCGGCCACGGCCGGAGCGCGCTGAGCCACGGGCCCGCGTCGCGGCGTACGGCCGGGGCGTGGGCCTGTCGACCGGCTCCGGGGCTCCCTGGGCCGCTGACCGTCGCCGACCGGCGCGTATGCAACGTTTGAGTGTACGCTGAGCCGACGAGGCGGCTCGCACGGTCCACCCCTCGGCCGGGACTCCCCGCGACCCGCGACTTCCGGCCCCGGTGCGGCGCGTCTCGGCACGGCCCGACCACGAGACGAAGGCGGACATCCGGGTGAGCCAGACGGCAGCAGCGGGCGGCGGGCGCAAGGCCACGATCAAGGACGTCGCCCGGCGTGCGGGAGTCTCGCCGTCCGCTGTGACCATCGCCGTGCACAACAAGCCGGGAGTGTCGTCCAGTACGAAGGAACGCATCCTCCAGGCCGCCCGTGACCTGGGCTGGAGCCCGAACCAGGCGGCGCAGTCGCTGTCCGGCCGGGCGCTGCACACCGTGGGACTCGCCATCGCCAGACCCGCGCGGATGCTCGGCCTCGAACCGTTCTACATGGAGTTCATCTCCGGTATCGAGAGCGTGCTCGGCCGCCACTCCTGCTCGCTCCTGCTGCGGCTGGTCGAGGCCGACGACGAGATCGAGGTCCACCGCGAGTGGTGGCAGGGCAACCGTGTCAACGGCAGCATCCTGGTCGACCTGCGGGTGGACGACCCGCGCATCCCGGCGCTATCCGCGATCGGCCTGCCCGCCGTGGCCGTCGGACACCCCTCGCTCGCCGGTCCGTTCACCTCCGTGTGGACCGACGACGCCGCCGCGACCGTCGAGGCGGTCCGCTATCTGGCGGCGCTCGGGCACCGCAGGGTGGCCCGGGTGAGCGGACCCGCCGAACTGGGGCACAGCGCCATCAGGACCCGCGCGTTCACCGAGACGGCGGCCGAGTTGGGCCTGTCGGCGCGGACCGTCGTCGCCGACTTCTCCGCCGACCAGGGCAGCCGCGCCTGCCGTACGCTCCTGCTCTCCGCCGAGCGCCCCACGGCGATCGTCTTCGACAACGACATCATGGCCGTCACCGCGCTGGGCGTGGCCGCCGAATTCGGCCTGTCCGTACCGCAGGACCTGTCCCTGCTCGCCTGGGACGACTCGCAGTTGTGCCAGCTCACCCGGCCCATGCTCTCGGCGATGCGGCACGACATCTTCTCCTTCGGCGCCGACGTCACCGAGACGCTCTTCGATGTGATGACGCATCAGAAGCCGACATCCCACGCGGCCCAGATCCCCGGCCTCGTCCCGAGGGGTTCGACAGCGCCGCCGCCCAGGCCGTAACACCGCGCTGTCGTCGGGCTGTTGAGGTCGGATCGCCGGTGACGGCGCGCCGCCCCACCGCTGTCGGCGCCGCGTCCCTCGTCCGTACGAGTACGTCTTCCCGCGCTGTGGCCCGCCCGCGCTCTCTCGCGTGCCCGGCCGCGCCCCGTAATCCATCCCTGGTTACTGATGAGTCACTGGCACGTTTTAGAAAACCTGTGCCGGACTCATTGACATGGCCTAGACCAGAGTTCTAGCTTCCAGGCGTTGGTCTTTCCGCCGTTTTCCCGTGGCCGCGATGACGCGACATCTCGCTGCCACGGACGCGCGGCATGCAACGTTCCACCCCCATGGGATACATGAGAGGGTCCGATGAGAGCGAAGATCTTCACCCGCAGGCGGGCCGCCTTGCTCGCCGCGCTGCCGCTGGTGGCCGGGGCGTGGCTGGCGACCTCGCCCCCGCAGGCGTCGGCGACCGGTGCCTCGACGCCCGACGCGGTGATCGGCTACCTGCACCAGATCAGCGGGAACCATGTGATCAGCGGCGTCCACAACAAGGAACCGCTCAGCCAGCCCTCGGCCTACACGGCCCAGGCCCACTCGATCACCGGGAAGTGGGCCGGGCTGTGGGGCGGGGAGTTCGGCTTCCGGCCGGACGACGTCGCCAATCGTCAGACGATGATCGACCAGGCGAAGACCGAGTGGGCCAACGGCTCACTGATCAACCTGACCTGGCACATGTGCCGGCCCGACGTGGCGACCTGCGACTTCGACACCGGCCCCAACCCCATCAAGGGCAGCCACCTGTCGGACCCGGAGTGGAGCCAACTCGTCACGGACGGCTCGACGCTGAACACCGACTACAAGCGCAGGCTCGACCAAGTGGTGCCGTACGTCCAGCAGTTGAAGGACGCGGGCATCCCCGTGCTGTTCCGTCCGCTGCACGAGATGAACGAGGGCTGGGCCTGGTGGGGCGGCAAGACCGGCGCGGCCGGGAGCGCCCGGCTGTTCCAGATCACCCACGACTACCTGGAGTCCAAGGGCCTGGACAACATCATCTGGGTCTGGAACGTCAAGGACATCGACGGCGGAGCGGCCCACGTGGCCGACTACTACCCGGGTGACGCGTACGTGGACGTCGCCAGCCTCGACCCGTGGGTGCACGGCTCGGCCAGCACCGAGTGGTACCAGGCGATCGTCAACCAGGCCCACGGCAAGCCGGTTTCGCTCGCCGAGGTCGGTACGGTCCCCACGCCCGCGCAGTTGGCGGCCCAGCCGCTGTGGACCTGGTTCATGATCTGGTCCGACTACCTCACCTCGGCCAACACCACCGCCGGTCTCCAGACCACCTTCAACACCTCCCGTGTCCTCAGCCAGGGCCAGTTCACCGTCCCCACCGGCACCCCGCCCACCTCTCCTCCGACCTCGCCGTCCGCTCGTACGGGACCCATCACGGGTGTCGGCGGCAAGTGTGTGGATGTGGCGTCGGCGAGCAGCGCGGACGGCACTCCCGTGCAGCTTTACGACTGCAATGGCACCAACGCGCAGTCGTGGACGGTCGGTTCGGACGGTACGGTCCGGGCGCTGGGCAAGTGCCTGGACGTGACGGGCCAGGGGACGGCGAACGGGACGAAGATCCAGCTCTGGACGTGCAACGGTTCGGGTGCGCAGCAGTGGCAGGCCCAGGCGTCGGGCCAGCTCAGGAATCCTCAGTCGGGCCGTTTCCTCGATGATCCGGGCGGCAGCACGGCCAACGGCACCCAGTTGCAGATCTGGGACTCCAACGCCAACGCCTGGCAGAAGTGGAACCTCCCCGGCGGGGGAGGGACGGCGCCGGATCAGTGCGTGCCCGCGCTTGGCAGCGGGCAGTACAACACGCCGGTGTCGTTCGGCGGCGCGACCTACCAGGTCCTCGTCCATATCCCGGCTCGCGCCCAAGGCGCGCTGCTGCCTCTGGTGCTGGATCTGCACGGCAGCCAGGGCACGGGCGCCGGGCAGCTCGCGTACAGCGACATGGCGCCGACCGCCGACGCGAACGGCTTCGTCGTCGCCGCGCCCACCGGGGTGGTGCCCAGCGGCGGCGGCTTCATCTGGAACGTTCCCTCCGTCACCCCGCAGGGCACCCGCGACGACGTCGGATTCCTGCGCCAGGTGATCGACACGGTCACGGCCTCCGCCTGCGTTGACCCGGCGCGGGTGTACGCGACCGGCTACTCCGGCGGCGGCCGGATGACCTCCGCGCTGGCGTGCGCGCTGGCCGACAAGGTCGCCGCGATCGCCCCGGTGGCGGGCATCCGCGCCGGGCGCCCCGACCCCGCCGACGGCAGCCGGCCCGATGCTGCGTCCTGCGCGCCCGGCAGAGCCGTACCGGTGATCGCCTTCCACGGGCAGCAGGACAACACCAACCCGTACTACGGCGGCGGCGACAGCGCCGCCTGGCACTACTCGGTACCCGTCGCCCAGCAGCGCTGGGCCTCCCTCAACGGCTGCACGACGGGACCGGCCACCACCCAGACCACCGCACACGTCCAGCGGACCGTCTACGGAGGCTGCCGCGACGGCGGGGACGTCGAGCTGTACTCGGTGTCGGACGGCGGTCACACCTGGCCGGGATCACCTCAGGACTCCGCGGGCAACGGTACGACGACGCGGGAGATCAGCGCCGACGCCCTGATGTGGCAGTTCTTCCGCCGGCACCCCATGCCCCTCACGCCGTCAGTTCTCTGACGAACGCGGCCACTTGATCCGTCTCGATGAGGAATCCGTCGTGCCCGTACGGCGATTCGACGATCCGCAGCCGGTCGGAGTGCGGGATGCCCGCCGCCAACTCGGCCTGCTGGGGGAGGGGGTAGAGGCGGTCGGAGTCGACTCCGGCGACCAGGGTCGTGGCGGTCACGCGGCGCAGGGCCGCCGCCGTACCGCCGCGGGATCTGCCGATGTCGTGCGCGTTCATCGCCTCGGTGAGCACGACGTAGCTGGCCGCGTCGAACCGCCGCACCAGCTTGGCGGCGTGGTGGTCGAGATACGACTCGACGGCGTACCGTCCGCCGCGCCAGGGCTCCTCGCCGTCCTGCGCGGAGCGGCCGAAGCGGGACCGCAGTTCGCCCTCGCTGCGGTAGGTGATGTGGGCCAGCCGCCGCGCGAGGCCGAGCCCCGCGTGCGGTCCTCGGCCCGGACCCGCGTCGTGGTAGTCGCCGCCGCGCCAGTGCGGGTCCGAGCGGATGGCGTGCGACTGGACGGCGGCCCAGGCGATCTGCTCGGCGCTCGCCGCGGCGGGGGAGGCGAGCAGCAGCAGGGCGCGGGTGCGGTCGGGGCGACCGACCGCCCACTCCAGGGCGCGCATCCCGCCCATCGACCCGCCGACCACCAGCGCCCAGCTCCCGATGCCCAGCGCGTCGGCCAACTCCGCCTCGGCGGCGACCTGGTCACGCTGCGTCAGAAACGGGAAGGTGCCGCCCCAGCGACGACCGTCGGGACCGTACGAGGACGGACCCGTACTGCCCTGGCAGCCGCCGAGGACGTTCGGCGCGACCACGAACCACCGGTCGGTGTCCAGCGCGCGGCCCGGTCCGATCAGGGCGTCCCACCACCCGGCGGTCGGATGCCCGGGACCCGCCGGGCCCGCCGCATGGCTGTCGCCGGTCAGGGCGTGCAGCACCAGGACCGCGTTGGACGCGTCCGGCGCGAGCCGCCCCCAGGTCTCGAACGCCAGCCGCACGCCGGGCAGTTCGCCGCCCGCCTCCAGGGCCAGCGGCCGGTCGAGGGCGTGCCAGTTCCGGCGCCCCGGCGGGTCCCCCGGCTGCCAGGCGCCCGTGGCGGGCAGCAGGGGGACCCCGGTGGTGGCAGCGGTGTTCAGGACGCGCCCTTCGCCGCGCGGAAGCCCGCCTCCAGGTCGGCCTTGAGGTCGTCGATGTGCTCGATGCCGACCGACAGCCGCACCAGGCCCGGCGAGGTGCCGGTGGCGGCGAGCTGCTCCTCGTCCAACTGGCTGTGCGTGGTGGACGCCGGGTGGATGATCAGGCTCCGCACGTCACCGATGTTGGCGAGGTGGCTGAAGAGCGACACCGCGTCCACGAACCGCTTTCCGGCCTCCGCGCCGTCCCGCAGCTCGAAGGCGAGCACCGCGCCCGCCCCGCGCGGCAGATAGCGCTGGGCCGCGTCGTGCCAGCGGCTGGACGGCAGTCCCGGATAGTGGACGACCGCGACCTCGTCACGCGCCTCCAGCCACTCCGCGAGCGCCTGCGCGTTGGTCGAGTGCCGCTCCAGCCGCAGCGACAGCGTCTCGACGCCCTGGAGCAGCAGGAAGGACGAGTGCGGCGACAGCGCCGGGCCGAGGTCGCGCAGGAGCTGCACGCGCAGCTTCGCCGCGAAGGCGCCGGGGCCGAGCGCGGGCCAGTACTGGAGACCGTGGTAGCTGGGGTCGGGCTCGGTGAAGTCGGGGAACCGCTCGGCGTGCGCCCCGAAGTCGAAGGTCCCGCCGTCCACGACCACGCCCGCGATCGTCGTGCCGTGCCCGCCGAGGAACTTGGTCGCCGAGTGCACCACGATGTCCGCGCCGTGCTCGATCGGCCGCAGCAGGAACGGCGTCGGCACCGTGTTGTCCACGATCAGCGGCAGACCCGCCGCGTGCGCGACGTCGGCGACCGCCCGCACGTCCAGCACATTGCCGCGCGGATTGCCCAGCGTCTCGGCGAACAGCGCCTTCGTCTCCGGCCGGATCGCCGCCCGCCACGCGTCCGCGTCGTCGGGGTCCTCCACGAAGGACACCTCGATGCCGAACTTCGGCAGTGTGTGACGGAAGAGGTTGTACGTGCCGCCGTACAGCGACGCGCTGGAGACGATGTGGTCACCGGAGCGCGCCAGCGTGAGGATCGCCAGCGTCTCCGCGGCCTGCCCCGACGCCAGCGCCACCGCCGCGACACCGCCCTCCAGCGCGGCGACCCGCTGCTCGAAGGCGTCCTGCGTCGGATTGTGGATGCGCGTGTAGATGTTGCCGGGCTCCGCCAGCGAGAACAGGTCGGCGGCGTGCTGCGTGTCGCGGAACACGAACGACGTCGTCTGGTAGATCGGCACCGCCCGCGCGCCGGTCGTCGGGTCGGGCGCGGTGCCCGCGTGCACCTGCTGGGTCTCGAACGACCACCCCGGCAGGTCCCGCGCCGCGGTGTCCTCCGCGGTGGTGCCCGCGGTCACGGAGTCGATGGGCTGGGTCATGGCTCTCCCCTGGGAAATGGCGTACGGCCCTCGGCTCGCGCGGAGCGCGCCGTACGGATGTGCGGATGTGTCCGGCGCGCGGACCGCCGCCGCGACGACCCGTACGGCGGGCGGCGAGGACGGCACCCGGCGGTGGCACGGCGCGGCACGGGAACGCGCCTTGCGTGGTGAAAGGGGGTGATCAGCGGCCGTTGCGGGCGGCAGGACGTCGAGAGCGCGACGTCAGCGCACGGCGGGACAGGCCATGTTCGTGACACGCCCGTAGTCCACGTGGCGGCGCATCACGAGCAGCGGGGTCATGACGCCAGGGAACCACAGCGGCGGCCGGTGTGTCAGCGGACCGGCGCCCTCGACCGGCCGGTGTGACACGTTGTTCATCTTTCTGTCCGCGTTCACCTCTCTGTCCGCCTTTCGACCCGTCCTCCCGAGCCCCTCCGGGACCATGTCGCGCCCGCTTCCGCGTCACCGCCGTGACCGACGGTGTACCGGCCGGGTCCCCAGAGGCGGGCCGGGACCTCGCGGGAGATGATGGGCGGGTCAGGAGGTCCCATATGGATTACCCGGAGATCTACGAGCTGGTGTTCCAGGCCCCCGCGGTGGAGGACGACGTCGTCGTCGTACGCAGGACCGAGAAATCCGGCGCGGGCGGCTACCCGGTCTACGAGGACGAGACCGGGATCGTCCGCGCCGAGATCAGCGCGGACGGCGAGGTGCGGATGATCGCCAGCGGCGGCCACCAGGCCCCCGGCGTCCCCCGCGCGGTCCGCTCCCTCCACCCCTGAGACCCCGGAGCGCGCGAGCCCCCGCGGAGGCGGCGGCGTAGGCCCCGTCCGGGGGTCCCCTACGCCTCCGCCCCGCCCTGCTCCACCAGCGCCCGCTCACGCGCCGAGATCACCGCCGCGGACAGGCTGTCGATGTCGTACGCGCCATGGTGGCGGCGGCCGTTGATGAAGAAGGTCGGGGTGCCCGACACCCCGCTCAGGTCGGCGGACTCCACGTCCTTCGCGATCCGCCGCGCGCCGTGCCGCTTGTGCAGCGACTCCTTGAACAGCGCCACGTCGAGCCCGATCTCCCGCGCGTGGTCCAGCAGATCGCGCACCTTGAGCGCGTCCTGCCGCTCGAAGAGCAGGTCCCGCATCTCCCAGAAGCGGCCCTGCTCGGCGGCGGCCTCCGACGCCTCCGCGGCGAGCTGGGCGTGCGGGTGCACGTCGTTGAGCGGCAGGTGCCGCCACACGTAGCGGACGCTGTCGCCGAAGTCGGCGAGCAGTTCGCGTACGACGGTCTCCGCCTGGCCGCAGAAGGGGCACTCGAAGTCGCCGTACTCCACGATCGTCACCGGCGCGTCCACCGGCCCGCGGACATGGTCGCGGGCCGGGTCGACGGGCTCGACGAGGTCCACGACGGACTCCGCGGTGCCCAGCAGGGCACGCGCCCTGCGCGTCTCCGGCAGCCGCCCGGCGACCAGCGCGACCACCGTCGTGCTGAGCATGGCGAAGACGACCGCGCTGAGCACGCCGATCTTCGCCTGCGCGAGCTGGTCCCCGTCGAAGGCCAGCGTCGCGATCAGCAGCGACACCGTGAAGCCGATACCCGCGATGGAACCGCCGCCCAGCACCGCCGCCCAGCCGACCGACGGCCGCATCCGGCCCCGGCTCAGCCTGGTGGCCAGCGCGGACGCGCCCACGATGCCGATCGGCTTGCCGAGCCCGTACGCCAGCAGGATGCCGAGCGTGATCGGCGAGGTGAAGGCGTCGGCCAGCAGCGAGCCGTTGATCTCGATCCCCGCGTTGGCCAGCGCGAACAGCGGCACGATCACATAGCTGCTCCACGGGTGCCACAGCCGCTGGAGCCGGTCGTTGGGGGAGACCGCGGAGGCCAGGCCCAGCCGCGCCTCGCGCTCCAGCTCCGCGGTCGGCTGCTCGCGGAAGGACCGGAACAGCCCCGTCGCCCGCTCCAGCGCGTCCCGCGACGCCGGGTAGGCGAAGGAGAGCAGGCCCATGATCAGACCGACGACCAGCGGGTCCACCCCGGAATGCAGGAACGCCACCCAGGCGATCACCCCCAGCACCCCGTAGACCGCGCCGCGCCGCACACCGGCGCTGCGGACCGCGTACACCACCAGCAGGACGCCGATCCCGACGATCAGCGGCGTCCACGAGATGTGGTCGCTGTACGCCACCGCGATCACGCCGAGCGCCAGGAAGTCGTCCACGACGGCGACGGTCAGGATGAAGGTGTGCAGCCGTTCGGGGAACCGCGAGCCGAGCAGTGCCAGCATGCCCAGCGCGAAAGCCGTGTCGGTGGACATCGCGGTGCCCCAGCCGTGCACCGAGGACCGGCCCGCGTTCACCATGAGGTAGATCGCGATCGGTACGGCCATGCCGCTGATCCCGGCCAGCATGGGCAGCGGGATACGGCGCCGGTCGCGCAGCTCGCCCATGTCGAACTCGCGCCGCGCCTCCAGGCCGACGACCAGGAAGAACAGCGTCATCAGCCCGCTGTTCACCCATTCCCGCAGGTCCAGGTCGAGCCCGTGGTCCCCGAAGCGGAAGGACAGGTGCGTCGCCCACGCCGACTCGTAGCCGCCGGGCGCGACATTCGCCCAGACCAGCGCCACCAGGGTGGCCGCGAGCAGCACGGCCGCGCTGCCCGTCTCGGTACGGATGTACGCCAACGCGGAGGCGGCCGTCGTACGGTCGCGCTCGGTCCTGCCTGACAAGGGCGCGGTGAAGCCCCGGAACATCCAGCCTCCCAGCAGAGGAACGGTCTTCCCACACCCTGGCACGAGCGGGACCCCGGTGGCGCGTCCAATCGCCATCCACGGATGAGCGGTACGGTGCGGCGTTCCGTATTTGGTACGGACCGGTGACGGACCGGAAGAGGCCGCTGGTGGGAGGATGAATGAGACGGAGATTCCAGGACCGGAACGGACACGAGAAGTGAGGGGCGGCCGGGAATGGCGCAGGACGAAGCCGTGATCGGTTGTACGGGGGAGCTGCTCATCGGCACGCGCGGCCTCGCCGGACCCGGTGAGGTCTACGTGCGGGTCAGAGGAGGCAGCGAGACCTTCCTCGCCTGGTCCGAGGAACCCCTGCCTAAGGGGGCGACCGTGCTGGTGGTGGACTCGCGTGGCACACGCCAGGTGGACGTCATCGAGTGGGCCGACCCGTTGGACGCGCTGGCCGACTGAGCCGGCGCACATGAAGGAGACAAAGGATGTTCGGTTACCGCGTTCCCGCGCCGGACGAGGCGATGTTGATCTCGGGCGGTCGGCGTGGACTGGGGGGTGCGCCGTTCCGTGTGGTCACCGGCCACGGAAAGTTCGTTCTGCCGGTCTTCCGCAAGACCCGGTTCATCACGCTCGCGATGTGCGAGGCGGAAGTCGCCGAGACCTGTGTGACCCGGCAGGGCATCGCGCTGACGGTGAAGGCCGTCATCGCGTTCAAGGTCGGCAACGACCACGAGAGCATTGTCAACGCCGGACAGCGTTTCCTGTCCGACCAGGACCAGATGTCGATTCTGACCGGCCGGATCTTCGCCGGTCACCTGCGGTCGATCATCGGCTCGATGACGGTCGAGGAGATCGTCACCGAGCGGCAGAAACTGGCCTCCGAGGTGCTGGAGACCTCCAAGACGGAGATGGCGAAGATCGGCCTGAGCGTCGACTCGTTGCAGATCCAGTCCATCGACGACGGCGAGACCGGCTACATCGACGCCATGTCGGCGCCGCACAAGGCCGCCATCCAGCGGCAGGCGCAGATCGCGCAGGCCCAGGCCACGCAGGCGTCGGTGGAGGCGCAGCAGATCGCCGCCAGGAACCAGGCGGAGTACGCCCGGCAGACCGCCGTCGTTCAGGCCGAGTACTCGGCGCAGGTCGACCGCGCGCAGGCCGAGGCCGCGCAGGCGGGCCCGCTCGCCCAGGCGCACGCGCAGCAGGAAGTGCTCGCCGCGCAGACCGAACTGGCGCTGCGCGCGGCCGAGTTGCGCCAGCAGCAGCTCGTGGCGGAGATCGTCAAACCCGCTGAGGCGGAGGCCGAGCGGATCAGGGTGCTCGCCGTCGCCGACGCCGAGCGCATGCGCATCCAGGCCGCCGCGGCGGCCTCGCACGACCGGGTGGCGCTCGACCGCATGCTGATCGACCAGCTCCCGCTGATCGTGAAGGAGGCGGCCGGCGGTCTGGCCGGAGCCAATGTCAACGTGCTCAACGGCGCCGACGGGCTCAGCGAGATCGCGGCGGGCCTGGTCAGCCAGGGGCTGACGATCCTCGACTCGGTCCGCAACAACCTCAACGGCGGCGAGGGCGGCTCCGGTTCGGACTCGGACAGCTCGGACCACCTGCCCGCGCTGCGCGGTCTGACGCACCCGGGCGACGGCCGCAACGGCAAGGGGAAGGGCGGCAAGGGCGCGTCGTCCGACGGCCCGATCGACATCGAGTAGGACGCGTACGGCCGCTCCGCCGGGGCGGCCGTACGGCGTGTGCGCACAGCACAGACGGGCGGACCTCCCGTACGGAGGTCCGCCCGCCGCTTTTACGGGTGCGGCGCGGGCCGGGGCTGGGGCCCGCGCCCTCAACCGTTCGTCCTCAGCCCTTCGTCCACAGTCCTTCGTCCGCAGCCCTTCGCCCTCATTCTTTCGCCCGCAGGTCCTTGACCCGCTGGATCTTGCCGACCGAGCGCTCCAGCGTCTCCGGGTCCACGACCCGCACCTCGACGCTCACGCCCACACCGTCCTTGACGCCCTGCGCGATGGCCGCCGCGCCCGCGTCCCGCAGCTCCGTACCGGCCTCGGCCCTGGCCTCGGCGTAGACGGTCATGTGGTCCATCCGGCCGCGCCGGGTCAGCTCGATCCTGAAGTGCGGCGCGACACCGGGCGTCCGCAGCACGATCTCCTCGATCTGGCTCGGGAAGACATTCACCCCGCGCAGGATGATCATGTCGTCGCTGCGGCCGGTGACCTTCTCCATCCGGCGGAAGGCGGGCCGCGCGGTACCGGGCAGCAGCCGCGTCAGGTCGCGGGTGCGGTACCGGATCACCGGCAGCGCCTCCTTGGTGAGCGAGGTGAAGACCAGCTCACCGCTCTCGCCCTGCGGCATGACGTCGTCGGTCAGCGGGTCGACCACCTCCGGATAGAAGTGGTCCTCCCAGATGTGCAGACCGTCCTTGGTCTCCACGCACTCCTGCGCCACGCCGGGGCCGATCACCTCCGACAGGCCGTAGATGTCGACGGCGTCGATGGCGAAGCGCTCCTCGATCTCGCGGCGCATCTGCTCCGTCCACGGCTCCGCGCCGAAGATCCCCACCCGCAGCGAGGTGCCGCGCGGGTCGACGCCCTGCCGCTCGAACTCGTCGAGCAGCGTGAGCATGTACGACGGGGTGACCATGATGATCTCGGGCTCGAAGTCCTGGATGATCTGCACCTGACGGGCCGTCATGCCGCCGGACGCGGGGATGACCGTACAGCCCGCACGCTCTGCGCCGTAGTGCGCGCCCAGGCCCCCGGTGAACAGGCCGTATCCGTAGGCGACATGGACCTTGTCGCCGGGACGGCCGCCCGCCGCGCGGATCGAACGGGCCACCACGTCGGCCCACATCGACAGATCGCCCTCGGTGTAACCCACCACCGTGGGACGACCGGTGGTGCCGCTCGACGCGTGCACCCGGCGCACCTCGGACATCGGCACGGCGAACATCCCGAAGGGGTACGTGTCGCGCAGATCGGCCTTGGTGGTGAAGGGGAAGCGCGCCAGATCCTCCAGCGTCCGGCAGTCGGCGGGTGCGACACCCGCCTCGTCGAACTTCCGCCGGTACAGCTCCACATGGGCATACGCGTGGCGCAACGTCGCCTGGAGTCGCGTGAGCTGAAGGGCCGTCAGCTCCGCGCGGGTCATCCGCTCCGCCGCGTCCGGGGTCTCCCGCGGGGTCGTCCCGCCCAGGTGGCTCACGAGGTCTCCTTCGCGTCGGCGCCGCGCAGCGTACGGCTCCGGCCGCGGAATTCGGCGATCAGCTCGTCGCCGCGCCGCACCTGTACGTCGTAGATCCCGCTGCGGCCGAACCGCGCCCGCTCGCGGGCGGTGGCCAGCAGCGCGTCGCCCTCATGGGCCGGGGCGACGAAGTCGATGTCCGCCGCCGCGGCGACGGTCGCCGCCCCGTCGGTGTTGCAGGCACAGGCGAAGGCGGTGTCGGCCAGCAGGAAGAGATAGCCGCCGTGGGCGGTGCCGTGCCCGTTGACCATCGCGGCGGTGACGACCATCCGCACCACGGCGACGCCCTCACCGAGGTGCAGCAGTTCGATACCGAGCCCGTTCGACGCCCGGTCGGCCGAGAACATCGCCTGCGCCGCCGCGATCCCGGCCCCGTTTTCGGCCCCGTCCGTGGTCCCTCGCGCGGACGTTCGCACCGCGTCCGGGGGCGGACCCGGTGCCGGTCCCGTGTCGAGCCTGGCGTCGCTGCCCTGAGTCACCGCTGCCCACCACCTTGTGGATGCACCGACCGACCATTCGGTTCGGGCGTATGACAGCTAAAAAATCAGCATCGGGAGTGCCTGTCAAGCACAAGGCGGGACGAGCGGCCGGCCGCGGGGGAGAGGCGGCACCGGACGGCCGGGCGCCCGGTCTGCCCGGCCGCCGCGGTCGCTGCGGTCGTCGCGATCACCACGGCCGCCACGTTTCGCCGGGAAAACCGGTACGCCGATCGCCGACCGGCTGCCTACGATCCGGGGATGAGTACACGCACCTTCCGGATCACCGTCCGCGGCGCCTTCGACGCGCTCACCGCGGACCAGCGGACCGCACTCCTCGCGCGGGCGGCGGAGCACGACATCCTGCACGCCGCCTTCACCGCCGAGGGCACCCTGACCTACGACCTCGCGGCCCGTCCCTTCTTCACCTTCCGCTACCTGGACTCGGGCGAGGCGGAGGAGGACATCCTGGAGGCCACGGAGCGCGCCGAGGCCGCCGCCCGCGGCTGGCTGACCGAGCGCGGCTACGGCTGGAAGAACCTCACCTCGAACGCCGAGGACCTGTCGCAGGCCGCCCTCGGCAAGCGCCGCCGCCAGGCCGCGGCCCGCGGCGAGGGCTGACCGCCCGGGCGGGGTCGGCACCGCGACTGCGGGGACTCACCGCGCGGCGACGGACGGGCGGCGCCGGTCGCCCAGGGCCGGTACGAGCGCGACGAGCATCAGGCCCGCGGTGAGCGTGAAGGCGAGCGGATAGCCCGTGGCGGCGGCCAGCGCGCCGTATCCGAGGGCGCCGAAACCCATCCCGGCGTCGTACGCGGAGTTCCACAGCGCGCTGACCGTGCCGTAGCCGGACTCCGGGACGCGCGCGTACATCAGGGCCAGCGTCGCGTTCTGGGCCATGCCGAAGCCGACGCCGAAGAGGGCGACGCCGGTGAGGACCGCGACCGCGCTGCCGGTGAGAGCGGTGAGCAGCAGCCCGGAAGCCGACAGCAGCAGGGCGGGCAGCACGAGGCGCTGCGAGCCGTGCCGGTCGCCGCTGCGTCCGGCGAACCAGTTGGCCGCGGTGGACGCGGCGGGCTGTACGAAGAGGGCCGCGGCGACCAGGCCGGTCGCGCCGGAGGGCACGGCGAGCGGCAGGAAGGTCACGATGATCCCCACGCCGAGCGCGGTGGTCGCGAAGACCGCGGTGGGCCTGGCCAGCGCGCCGGTACGGAATCCGGCCAGCACACCCACCGACGCCTTGTGCCCGTCCCCGGTCGGCGCGTGTCCCGGCAGCGCGGGAACGACCGCGACGGCGGCGAGCGCCAGCAGCCCACCGGCCACGCAGACGGCGGTGTATCCGACATGCGCGGCGAACCACACCCCGAGCGGCAGCGCGATGAACGAGGGCACCCCCTCCATGGCGCCCGCGAGCGCGAGGCCCTCGCCCCGCCGCTCGGCGGGGATGAGCGTCGCGGTCAGCGCGCCGCCCGCAACGATGGTCAGGGCGAAGCCCACGCCCCGGACGAAGCAGACCGCCGCGATCCACGCCATGCCGTCCGACGCGGTCAGCACCAGGGCGGGCGCGCCGAGCAGCACGAGACCGGCCGCCAGCGCCCGCCGGTACCCGTACCGGGCGACGAGCCGAGGCGTGGCCAGCTCGCCGCAGACAGTGGCCAGCATCAGCGTCCCCGACGCCAGCCCCGCCCCGCCACTCGCGCCGGACCGCTCCGCGTACAGCGGCACCACCGACAACAGCAGAAAGAAGCTCGCCGACGCGCCGACGATCGTGGCGCAGCGCAACAGCAACTCCCGCGTCACCAGCGTCGGCCGCACGCCGCCGGACCCGGCCCCTGCCCCCGAGCCGGTCGCCGCCGGACCGCGAGCGGCCGACGAGCAGTCCCGAGCCTGCCCCGAGCCGCCCCCCTGGGCGGGACCCGAGTCCGCCCCTGCCTCCCGGCCTGAAGCGGGCTCCTGGGCGGAGCCCGAAGCCGGATTCGCCTCATTGCCGGAGCCGGGCTCCGGTCCTTGGCCCGTGGCGAGAGCCGTCTCCTCGCCCGAGCCGGGCCTCTCGGCGGGAGCCGAGGTCAGGCCCGGATCCCGGCCCGAGCCGGGCCCCTGGGCAGGACCCGAGTCCAGGCGCGGATCTCGGTCCGAGGCCGAGGCGGGTTCCGGGGCCGGGGTCGGCTCACGGCAGGTGGCGGGCTCCGAGGGGTCGTCGGCATCTGGTTGCGCGGCGGGGTCGGCGGCGTCGGAGGCGCGCGTCGTGGTCGTCATGGCATTGACGCTAGGGGTGCGGCCGGTACCCGGGTAAGCTCCATTTTCATGCCGCTGGAGTGGTCCGGTTTGTCGCCGGAGCTGTTGCTTGTGATCGACCGGGACAGTACGGAACCGCTGCGGTCGCAGCTCGAACGCGGGGTGCGGGACACGATCAGATCCGGCCGGCTCCAGGTCGGCGAGCGACTGCCCTCCTCCCGGGAACTGGCCTCGGCCCTGGGCGTCTCGCGCGGCCTCGTCCAGGACTGCTACGCCCAGCTCCAGTCCGAGGGCTATCTGGTCACGCGGGTCGGCTCCGCGACCCGCGTCGCCGCAGGGGCCTGCGCGCCGCCCGCGCCGCAGCCGAGGAGGCCGCCCGCACCGCGGCTGCTCGCCGACTTCCAGGCGGGCGTCCCCGACCTGGCCGCGTTCCCCGTCGCCGACTGGCTGTGGGCGATGCGCGAGGCGGTCCGCGCCATGCCCGCCTCGGCCCTCGACTACGGCGACCCGCGCGGCCACGCGCTGCTGCGCGAGGTGGTGGCCGGATATCTGCGCCGGGTACGGGCCGCCGCGGCCGACCCGGAACGGACCGTGATCTGCTCCGGGTACGCCCAGGGCCTCGCCCTGACCCTGCGCGCGCTCGCCCGGTCCGGCGTCCGCACCGTGGCGTACGAGGACCCCGGCTCCCACGCCGTGATCGGGCCGGCGGCCGCGGCGGCGGGCCTGACCGCCGTCCCCGTACCCGTCGACGAGCACGGCGTCGACGTGACCGCGCTGGAAGCGACCGGCGCCCGCGCGGTCGTCGTGACCCCCGCCCACCAGTGGCCGACCGGCGTGGTGCTGGCGCCCGAGCGGCGCCTGGCGCTGATCGAGTGGGCGGTGCGCAGGGACGCCGTGGTCGTCGAGGACGACTACGACGCCGAGTTCCGCTACGACCGCGAGCCGGTCGGCGCGCTCCAGGGCCTGGCCGCCGACCGGGTCGTCGCCATCGGCACCGTCAGCAAATCCCTGGTGCCCGCGCTGCGGATCGGCTGGCTGCTCTGCCCGCCCGCGCTCGTCGACGCGATCGTGGCCGACAAGCATCTCAGCGACCGCGGCTCACCCACCCTCGACCAACTGGCCCTGGCCCGGCTGATCGAATCGGGCCGCTTCGACCGCCATCTGCGGCGGATGCGCGGGACCTACGGGGCCCGGTGCGAAGCACTCAAGGCGGCGCTCGCCGCGCACGCGCCCGCCATCCGGCTCAGCGGCCTGGCCGCCGGTTTCCACGCCGTGGCGCACCTCGACGCCGCCGCGCGGCCCGGCGTCACCGAACACTCCGTCATCGCCGCCGCCCGTGGCCGCGCGGTCGGCCTCTACGGCATGAGCGCGTTCCGTTCGACGGGCGCGCAGTCCCCGGCCCAACTCGTCCTGGGATTCGGCAATGTGAACGAGCGCGCCGTCACGGAAGGGATCGCCGCGGTCGCCGACCTGCTCGCATGAGCCGGTGCCGGGCCGGTCGGCCGGGTCGAAGTCCGCGACGGCGTCACGTACCTGAATCCCGGTCAGGTCAAGGTCCGCGCGCGACCCCTTGACGCGCCGCGTCCGGAGCAACACTCTTACTCCTCAAGCAGGTTAGGAACCTTTCCTAACTATCGCGACGACCCTCTCCTGCCCGGTGCGCGCTCCCGTGCCCGGCGCCGTACCCCACAACCGACGAGGAGTTGGAAGATGCCACGACCCGTGAAGACGAGGACGAGGAGGCTGGCGGCCTGTACGGTCGCCGCCTGCGCGTCCTTCGGCCTGCTGGCGACCGCGGGCGGCGGAACGGCCGACGCCGCCACCGCCCCGGCGCACCCGTTCCCCGCGCACACCGCGTACAAGGTGGGCGTGCTGCCCTCCGCGACGCAGACCACCCGCGACGCGGCGGTGAAGAAGGCGTACGACTCCTGGAAGAGCGCCTACCTGGTCAAGGGCTGCGCCTCCAACGAGTACTACGTCTCGACCAAGGGCGACGACGACGCCCCGCACAACGGCACGGTCTCCGAGGCCCAGGGCTACGGCATGAACATCGTGCCCCTGATGGCCGGTTACGACAGCGACGCCAAGGCCGAGTTCGACGGCCTGTGGCAGCTCGTCAAGGACCACAAGGACGCCAGCGGCCTCATGCAGTGGCAACTCGACGGCAAGACCTGCAAGTACACCGACAGCGGCACCCCGGACTCGGCCACCGACGGCGACCTCGACATCGGCTACGGCCTGATCCTCGCCGACAAGCAGTGGGGCGGTTACACCGCGGACGCCAAGGCGTGGCTCGCCTCCTTCTACGCCCACGACGTCGCGCCCGACGGCCACCTCAAGTGCGAGGACGACGGCCCCACCACGGACACCCGGCCGTCCGACATGATGCTCGACCACCTGCGCGCCTTCGCCGCCTACGACACCGCGCACGACTGGAACAAGGTCGTCACCCGCACCGAGGCCGTGATCAGCGAGTTCACCGCGGGCTACTCCTCGTCCGCCGGACTGCTCTCCGACTTCGTCGTCAACGCCAACACCACCAGCCCCAAGCCGGCCCCCGCCGACTACCAGGAGGACCAGCCGGACAACATCGTCGGCTACAACTCCCTGCGCGTGCCCTGGCACTTGGGCACCGACGCCCTGGTCAACGGCTCCTCGACCGCCGCCGTCGCCTACGGCGCGGCGAAGAAGGAGTCCGCCTGCCTGAAGTCGCTGTCCGGCGGCAACCCGGCCAAGGTCCAGCCGCACATCAAGCTCAACTGCGCCAACGGCAACGTCTCGGGCGACACCGAGGCGGAGGAGGCCGGGGACTCGGCCGGTCCCGCCGCCATGGCCTCGGGCGACCAGGCGTGGACCGACGCGATCTGGAAGCAGCTCGCCTCCAACCCCTTCGAGGACGCCTACTACGGCGAGACCATCAAGATGCTCGTGTACATCGTGATGGCGGGCGACTACTGGAGCCCGGCCGCATGAGCCGCCTCCGTACCCCGCGCGGCGCGGCCGTCCTGTGCGCCCTCGTCCTGGCCGTCATGGCCGCGCTCGTCGGCGCGACCCCGTACGCCTCGGCCGCCCCGAAGTCCCCCGCGGCGGCGGCCTCCACCGACCGGCAGGCGTTCCTCACCTTCTACGGCTGGTACGACAACACCCCGCCCGGCGGCGACATCTCCTACCCCGGCCTGCACGACACGGCCGGCGGCACCGGGACCTACGCCGACCCGATCACCTTCGCCTCGTCCACCAAGGAGATACCGGCGGGCACGCGGATCTGGGTGCCAAGGGTCGGCAAGTACTTCGTCATGGAGGACTCCTGCGAGGAGTGCGGCGCCGACTGGAGCGGCCACGGCCCCAACGGCGGCCCGAATCTGTACCACTTCGACCTCTGGCTCGGCGGCCAGGGCGGCAACGCCTTCGACGCCATCGACTGCGAGGACGCGCTGACCCACTACAACGACGACAGCACGCCGGTGCTCGAATCCGTCGTCGTGGACCCGCCGTCCAACGAGCCGTACGACGCCACGCCCGTCTTCAACACCAAGACCGGCGCCTGTTACGGCGGAGCCCGGCCGACCACCACCGTCGGCCAGTACAAGAACGTCTCCACCGGGCAGTGCCTGGACAATCCGGGGAACAGCTCGGCCAGCGGCACCAAGCTGGACACGGCGGCCTGCACCGGCTCCGCAGCGCAGGCGTTCACCTTCCACGGCGCCTTCCTGATCAGCAACAATCTCTGCGCGACCCTGTCCGGCTCGTCGATCACACTCAGGGCCTGCGACGGCGGCCCGAACCAGCAGTGGTCGGTCAACCCGAATCTCACCGTCTCCGACATCCAGACCGGGCAGAAGTGCTTCCGGGCGAGCGGCTCGACGCTCACCGCCGGAAGCTGCTCCGGGGCCGCGAGCCAGTGGAACTTCACCCCCTCCGGCGGCACGGGACCGCCACCGGGCGGCGGTGACACCCTGCTCTCGCAGGGCAGGTCCGCCACCGCCTCCTCCACCGAATCCACCGCCTACCCCGCGAGCAAGGCGGTCGACGGCGACCTCACCTCCACCCGCTGGGCCAGCAAGGAAGGCTCCGACCCGCAGTGGATTCGGGTCGACCTGGGCACGAGCGCGCACATCAGCCGGGTGAAGCTGAGCTGGGAGGCCGCCTACGCCAAGAGCTACACCGTCCAGACCTCCCCGGACGGCGCCGCCTGGACCACGGTCTACTCCACCACGGCGGGCAAGGGCGGCACCGAGGACCTGACCGGCCTCACCGGCACCGGCCGCTACGTCCGCGTCAACGGCACGGCGCGCGGTACGGCGTACGGCTACTCGCTCTACGAGGTCCAGGTGTACGGCGCCACGCCCTGACCCCCGGTCACGGCGCCACCTCCTGATCCTGCTCGTCTCGACGGCCCCGCCGGCGGCCGGCGGCCACCGCGCCGTCGGCCGCTGCCGTGTCCGCCACCTCCTCGCCGACCGCCGTGTCTGCCGTCCCTGCCGTGTTCTCGGCGTTCCTGGTGTCCTCCGGGCGCTCGTCCTGGTCGATCGAACGGATGCCGGGCACCGGCGACGGCAGCAGCCACAGCACGGACAGCGCCCCGCCGACCGCCGCGACCAGCAGGGTCGTACGCAGCCCGAGGAAGGTCGCGAGCACGCCGCCGACGACCGCGCCGAGCGGACGGATGCCGTAGTTGACCGTGGCGTACGCGCCGGAGACCCGGCTGCGCATCCCGTCGGGGATCACGGACGCCTGAAGGGAGTTGAGGTTGACGTCGAAGAGCATGACACCGAGGCCGGAAAGGAACTCGGTGCCGGTCAGCGCCACGGCGCCGACCCACGGCGGCCCGTCGGCGACCGCCACCAGCGCGATCGGCGCGGGGAAGAGCACCGCGCCGATCGCGATGCTGCGCCCCATCCCGATCCACCGCGAGATCCGCGGCGCCAGGACCGCGCCGAGCAGCGCGCCCGTGGAACCGATGCCGAAGGCCAGGCCGATGAAGCCCGCCGACAGACCGAGGCTCCTGGTGGCGAAGAGCACCATCAGACCGCTGCCGGAGACGAAGGTGAAGAAGTTGACGGTGGTCGAGGTGCCGAGCCCGGCCCGCAGCACCGGGTGCCGTACGACGAACGCCAGCCCCTCCTTCGCCCGCCGCAGCAGCGGCGCGTCCCGCCCGCCCGCGGCGACCGGCGGCTCGTCGATCCTGATCCGCCCGATCAGCACGGCCGAGGCGAGGAAGGACAGCGCGTCGACCACGACGGCCACCGGCGCGGTCAGCGCCTGCACGAGCGCGCCGCCCACGGCAGGACCCGCGACATACGACGCGGACCGGCTCGCGCTGAGCTTGCTGTTCGCGTCCACATACGACGAGCGCGGCACGAGGTGCGCGAAGAACGGGGGATAGGAGGTGTTGAACAGCACCTCGGCGGCGCCGATCAGCAGCGCCACCGCGTAGAGCTGACCGAGCGTCACCGCCCCCGCCAGGTACGCGACGGGCAGCGACAGCAGCACCCCGGCGCGGATCAGATCCGCGGCCACCATCAGGCCGCGCTTGCGGGCCTGGTGGTCGACCCACGCGCCCAGGACGATCGCCAGCAGATTCGGTGTCCAGATCAGCGCGGTCAGCCACGCCACCTGGTTGGCGGAGGCGTGCAGCGCGCTCACCGCGATCAGCGGCAGGGCCAGTTCGCTGATCCGGTCGCCGAACTGCGAGACGCTCTGGCCGGCCCAGAAGCGGACGAAGCGGCGGTCGCGTGCCACGGATATCGGGGGCGGTCGCGTCGCTGCGGCGGTCACCGGGTGCCGCCGCCGTCCTTACGCGCGGCCGTACGCGTACCGGTATCCGTATACGAGTCCGAGTCCGCGCCCGATTCCGTGCCCGGTGCGCGGCCCTGTGCCTCAACCTCAGCCGGACCTTCACCCTCACCTTGAGGTTCACCTTCAGGGAGCGTGTAGCGCAGCAGGCGTACGGAGCGGGCGGCGGCCGGGCGGTCCGCCGCGTCCCGCGTCACATAGGGCGCGAGCACGCGCTCGATCCCGTCCTCGATGGCGGCGGCCTCCTCGGGCGTCACCATGACGCGCGTGTTGGCGAGTCCCGAGAGCCGCCGCCACGCGGGATCGAGGCCGGGCTCCACGGTGGCCGCCCAGCGGGCCGGCAGATCGGCGGAGCGCAGGAACATCTCACGCGAGAGCAGCCGCGCCGCCGAGCGGCCCTCCTCGTCCCCGTCGTCCTCCGGCACCTCGAAGCGGAAGCCGCGCGCGACCGCCTGCCACCGCCGCTCACGCCGGTCCCGTCGCCCGTCGCCCCCGGCGTCGGGATCGGGGTCCGCGTCCCGGACGAGCCCGAAGCCCGCGAGATGGCGCAGATGCCAGCTCGTCACCGAAGGGGTCGCCCCGACGCGGGGTGCGAGCACGGTGGCCGTCGCGGGCCCGTTGCGTTGCAGGTGCTCCAGGATCGCCAACCGCACCGGATGCGCGAGCGCGCGCATCGCCTTGGGGTCGGTGATCTCGATGTCTCCCAAACGGTTACCCGGTTCCATGGCGTGAGAGTGTCCTCTCACAATGTATGAGAGTCAACTCTCACGCTTTTCGCGCTGCTTGTGGCGGCCCGCGGCGAGGTCCGCCGCGCGGGGGACATGCCGGGGCAGGGGGGATGTCGAATCGTCGAATCAGGGTGCCGCCGGGGCGTCGCGTACGGCGGTGGCGACCGTGCTCGTCGCCGTATCGGTCGGACCGGTCGCCCGACCCCGGGCTCAGCCGCCGCCCTTGACCGCCCAGGCGGGGTGCCCTTCGGTGGCCGCGTCGGTGCTGAGCCGCCGTTCGCCGGTGCCGTCGGCGCGGACCGCCCAGATCTCGGGAGTGGCGAGCGGGCCGCGGACGAAGGCCACCCACGTGCCGTCGGGAGACCAGTCGGGGTCCATCTCGTGCGCCGGGGTGGCGGCCAGCGGCCGGTCGCCGGTGCCGTCGGTGCCGACGAGGCGGATGTCGCCCTGCGTGCCCTTGCCGTAGTCGCCCGAGGTGTAGGCGAAGACCTTGCCGTCGGGGGACCAGACCGGGTCGAGGGCGGGCCGGGGCAGGTCGGTGATCCGCTGCGGGGCTGCGCCCGGCGTCGTCGGATCGACCATGTTGATCTGCCAGTTGCCCGTCCCCTTCTCGACGCAGATCGCGATACGGGTGCCGTCCGGTGACCAGGAAGGGTCCTCGATACGCGTGTTGCCGGTGGTCATCTGCTGGGCGGAGCCGTCCGCGACGTCCACGACGTAGAGCTGCTGGACGCCGCCGGTCTTGCGCAGCACGGCCAGTTTGCCGCCGTCGGGAGACCAGGAGACCCGGCCGCCCGAGGTCTCGGCGATTCGCTTGGCGCCGGTGCCGTCGGCGCCGACCGTCCACACCGAGGTGTCCTGGGCGGTCCTGCGGGTGAAGGCGACGGTCTTGCGGTCG
Organism: Streptomyces sp. NPDC025721; assembly: GCF_055558595.1. Classification (NCBI taxonomy): domain Bacteria; kingdom Bacillati; phylum Actinomycetota; class Actinomycetes; order Kitasatosporales; family Streptomycetaceae; genus Streptomyces; species Streptomyces sp. NPDC025721. The sequence goes on from NZ_JBVHMF010000007.1 coordinate 210,548, forward strand.
GGCGACCACTTGGGGAGGAAGTCGCACGGGCTGCCCGACGCGAGCCGCTTGAGGCGGTCGGTCGTGCTGTCGCGCAGCGCGATGTAGGAGTGGCAGGTGGCGGGCCAGCCGGGGGCGGTGTCCACCCGGACCAGCAGCGGAACATCGGGGAACGGCGCCGGGGTCGGCGGCGCCGACGAGGCGGTCGTGGTGTGCCCGCCCGAGGGAGCGCCCGCGTTGTCGTCCTTCGCGGAGCCGGACGTCCACGGATGCCAGACCAGCGCCCCCGCGACGGCGGCGGCCACCACGACAAGACCCACGGCCGCGGTCCCCTTGCGCCGGTCGCGCGGCGGCCCCGACGGCGGACCGAAACCGGGCGTCGGGGTGGGCGTGGGCGTCGGCGGGCCGCCGTATCCCTGCCCCGGACCGTACGGGGACGCGAGCGGCGACGGCGAACTCCCCGCCGGGGGCCCCGCGTAGGAGGCGGTCGGCGCGGACGCGGCGGCGGGCCCGGTGGCGTGGGGCGGGGGCGGGGGCGTCGAGACCGCGGGCGGTACGGCCTGCGGCTCCACCTGCGTCAGCAGCGCCGTCGCCTCGGCGGGCAGCCAGTCGCCGTCATCCGGGTGACGTACCGTCAGCCTGCTCAGGAACTCCGAAGGGGTGGGCCGCGCCGCGGCCTCCTTCGACAGACACGCGGCCACCAGCGCGCGAAGTTCGTCAGGTACCGCCCTGAGGTCCGGCGACTCGTGAACGACCCGGTAGTGCCGGGCCGCTGACGGGCCATCACCGAAGGGCGCGCCTCCCGCCGCCTGGCTGAGCACCACGCCCAGCGTGAACATGTCGACCGCCGCGGTGACCTGACCGCCGGTCAGCTGCTCGGGCGCGAGAAAGCCGGGGGTGCCGATCTGGAGCCCGGTCTGGGTCAGCGCCGTGCCGTCGAGGGCGCGGGCGATGCCGAAGTCGATGACGCGCGGGCCGTCCTCGGCCACGATGATGTTCGCGGGCTTGAAGTCGCGGTGGATCACCCCCGCCCGGTGGATCGCCTCCAGCGCCTCCGCCAGCCCGGCCGCCAGCACCGTGAGGGTGTCCGTCGGCAGCGCGCCGACATCGGCGAGCACGTCCGCCAGCGTGGGCCCCGGCACGAACGCCGTGACCAGCCAGGCCGGTTCGCCGTGCGGATCGGCGTCCACCACGGGCGCGGTGTGGAAGCCGCCGACCCGGCGCGCCGCCGCCACCTCGTCGGCGAAGCGGCGCCGGAATCCCGGCTCGGTGCTCAACTCGGGGCGTACGACCTTGACCGCCACCGCCCGGCCGGACCGCGACCGGCCGAAGTACACCACACCCATACCGCCTTGGCCGAGCCGGCCGGCCAACCGGTATCTGCCGTCGCCCACGGAAGTGGGATCACCCGCTTCGAGCGGCTTCATGGTTCCCCCCATTCGCACCGTCCGCGCGGTGACGGGATCTCCCTACCGCCCCGCGCGGGACCAGTCAAGCACCGCCCGGCGCGGGTCCGCCCACTCCTTCACTCCGGTCCTTCACCCGCCCTTCCCCGTGCGTACGCCGGGGGCTGCTTCCCTGGGCACATGGACCACATCACATTCCTTGTGGCACTGGTCATCGTCACGGCCCTGGCCTTCGACTTCACCAACGGTTTCCACGACACCGCCAACGCGATGGCCACGTCCATCGCCACGGGAGCGCTGCGGCCGAAGGTCGCCGTCCTGCTCAGCGGAGCGCTGAACCTGGCGGGCGCCTTCCTGTCGACGGAAGTCGCGAAGACGATCTCCGGCGGCATCGTCGACGACGCGCTGGTGACCCCCGGCATGATCTTCGCGGGCCTGGTGGGCGCCATCCTGTGGAATCTCATGACCTGGCTGCTCGGACTGCCGTCCAGCTCCTCGCACGCGCTCTTCGGCGGCCTGATCGGCGCCGTGTGGGTCGGTGCGGGCCGGCACGGCGTCCACTTCGGCAAGGTCGTCGAGAAGATCCTCATCCCCGCCGTGGCCTCGCCTGTCGTGGCCGGGCTCGCGGCGCTCGCCGCGACGTACCTCGCCTACCGGCTCACCGGCCGGGCCCGTAAGGACACCGTCTCCAAGGGCTTCAGGATCGGCCAGATCGCCTCCGCCTCGCTGGTCTCGCTGGCGCACGGCACCAACGACGCGCAGAAGACGATGGGCGTCATCACCCTCGCGCTGATCTCCTGCGGAGCGCTCGGCCACGACGCCGGTCCGCCCGTCTGGGTGATCCTCGCCGCCGGACTGGCCATCGCGCTCGGCACGTACCTGGGCGGCTGGCGGATCATCCGCACCATGGGCAAGGGCCTGGTCGACATCGAGTCGCCGCAGGGCTTCGCCGCGGAGTCGGCGTCCACCGCGGTCATCCTGTCCTCCGCGAATCTGGGCTTCGCCCTGTCCACCACGCAGGTCTGCTCCGGCGGCATCCTCGGCGCGGGCATGGGACGCAGGCTCGCCGAGGTCCGCTGGGGCACCGCGGGCCGGATGGCGCTCGCCTGGCTGGTGACGCTGCCCTCGGCCGCGGCGGTCGGCGCGGTGGCCGCGAGCGTCGTCGTGCACGGCGGCACGCCGGGCGTCGTGGTGATCGCGCTGATCGCCGTCGCGGTGGCGGGCGGCATCGTCGTCCTCTCGCGCCGCAACCCGGTCCACGCCGACAATGTGAACCACGGCCACACCACCTCCGTCCGTCCCGCCGCGCCCGCCGGCGCGGGCGTCTGAGCGGCGACGCCACCGGAATCACCGGCATCATCGGGGAAAAGGGGAACAGCAGTATGAGTGTGGACTGGAACGCGCTGGGCGAGGTGGCCGCGGTGAGCTTCGGCGTCACCGTCGGCGTGGTCGTGGTCTTCGCGGTCGGGGTGCTCGCGCTCTCCGCCCGCGACACCGTACGGGCGTCGGGCGGCAGCGGCACGGGACAGTTCGCGGGCGCCGGGGCGTGTTTCCTGGCGTGCGCGTGCGCGGTGCTCTACGGGCTGTATCTGATCATTCCGCAGTTCCACTGAGGCCACCCGCGGTGGCTGAGGACCACCGGGTCCACTGACGGTTCCACCGGCGAAGGGCGGGCGAGCGATGAGCGCAGGCACCGACGGCTCCGCACTCCTTGCGGGCATGCATGTCGACTACACCGACCAGGACGACCCGGTCCTGGTCAGGGCGGACGGCAGCGTCGTCGACACCTGGCGGGAGAACTACCCGTACGACACGCGGATGGAGCGGCCCGAGTACGAACTGCACAAGCGGCTCCAGCAGATCGAACTGCTGAAACTCCAGAGCTGGGTGAAGGAGACCGGCCAGCGGCTGGTCATCGTCTTCGAGGGCCGGGACGCCGCGGGCAAGGGCGGCACCATCAAACGGTTCATCGAGCACCTGAACCCGCGCGGCGCACGGGTGATAGCCCTGGAGAAGCCGACCGAGCGCGAGAGCGGGCAGTGGTACTTCCAGCGGTACGTCGCCCACCTGCCGACCGCGGGCGAGATCGTGATGTTCGACCGCTCCTGGTACAACCGGGCGGGCGTCGAGCGGGTCATGGGTTTCTGCTCGGACGACGAGTACCACCGCTTCATGCGGCAGGCCCCGGCCTTCGAACGGATGCTGGTGGACGACGGCATCCACCTGGTGAAGTTCTGGTTCTCGGTCTCGCGCGACGAGCAGCGCACCCGGTTCACCATCCGGCAGGTCGACCCGGTGCGGCAGTGGAAGCTCAGCCCGATGGACCTCGCCTCACTCGACCGCTGGGACGACTACACCGCCGCCAAGGTGGCGATGTTCCGTGAGACGGACACCGCCTACGCGCCGTGGACGGTGGTCAAGAGCAACGACAAGAAGCGGGCGCGCGTCGAGGCCATGCGCAGCGTCCTCGCCCGCTTCGACTACGCGGACAGGGACGACGAGGTGGTCGGTACGCCCGACCCGCGCATCGTCGGCTCCGCGGCCACGCTGCTGGAGCGCGGTGAGGACACGCTCTGAAGCGCGGTGAGGAGACCGTCTGGATGACGGAGCTGGCCGCGACCCGGGAGGAGCGGCTGGGGCTGCTCAAGCGGATGGCGGAGGCCGGTCCGCAGGGTGAAGCGGGCGCGGGTGCGGGTCCGGGGGCGGGCACGGACGCACGTACTGGCACTGGCACCGGCACGGCTGCGGACGCGGGTCCGGAGCCCGGCGGTTCCTGACCGGAATCCCGTGCCCGCCCCGGCGCGTCACTCTCCGGTGAAGTGGTGACAGGCTCCTACGATGTGACGAAATGTCAGAGTTCACCCCGTAGGAGCCTTCATGCTTCGCTTCTCGCGAGCCTGTGCCACCGGTCTCACCGCCCTCACGCTGTTGACCGCCCCCGTGGCCCAGGCCGTCGCGGCGGACAGCGTCGCCATGGCGCCCGCCGTCGCCCGACCCGCCATCACCGCCAAGGCGACGGTCAGCGCGATCAACGCATGGCAGCAGTTCCGGATCTACGGCGCGACCAAGAACATCAAGGTCGGCACGCGGGTGACGCTCCAGCAGATGCAGGGCAAGCGCTGGGTCTCGCTGCCCGCCTCGACGAACACCAACCACGACGCCACGTACAACCTGCGGGTCAAGCTGGGCATCAAGGGCCTCAACAACCTGCGCATCGTCGGCGGTGGCGGGATCTCCAACGTCGTCAAGGTCACGATCCGCTGACGCGGCGAACAGCGCGAACAGCGCGAACAGCGCTCACGGCGCTCACGGCGCTCACGGCGCTCACGGCGTCAACAGCGCGAGCACCGCGTCAGCCGCGAGGACCGCGACAGCCGTAAGGCGTCGCGAGGCGTTCGGCCGCGGGTACGGAAGATGCGCTCCGGGCCCGCGGCCGTGCTCCCGCCGATGCCACCGATCCCGCCGTTCCCGTCGCTCGCGCCGCTCTCCTCACCGAGGTCACGCGGCGGTCGGCGGCAGCGACACCAGCGGTTCGTGGGCGATCACGGTCGCCTCGACGGGTGTCGGCAGCAAGGTCACCATCCGCACACGGGGGTTGTGGGCGGGGGAGGAGACCAGGGTGCGTACGCAGTACGGGGCACGGCCGCCCGGCGGGATCAGCAGCCGGACCTGACCGTCGTTGTGCAGCGCCATCCGTCCGCCCCGGCCGACCGTCTGCCACAACACGCCCAGCTCCGGATCGAGTTGCAGCTCCGCGACGATACGCCGCAGCTCCGGCTCTTCGCTGATCCCCGCCTCCAGCCTGAGCTGCCGCAGGTACGGCACCGCCCAACTCGCCTGCCAATCCCCGCACAGGCGGCGCGCGTAGGGCGAGAAGAGGAGGAAGCGCAGCAGATTCGCCGGCGGCCGCTGGCCCTCGGGCTCGAACAGGCCGCGCCAGGCCGCGTTGTCCTCGTGGATCCGCCACGTGCTGTCGAGAACGAGCGCGGGCACCTGGAGCGCGCGCAGGTACAGCCGCCAGCCGCTCATCGCCTCCAGGTCCGGCTGGGCCGGGCCGGTCGGCGCGAAGCCGCCGGTCACGATGAACCACAACTCGTCGCGCTGGTACGGGTCGAGGCCGAGGGTGCTCGCGAGGCTGTCCAGCCGGTGGACCGGCACCGGCCGGCCGCCGCCCTCCCAGTCCTGGTACAGCCGCGGCGAGATGTCCATCCGGTGCGCCACCGCCTGCTGGCTCAGCCCGGCGGGGCGGTGTCCCGTGTGCCCGCTGCCCGGCTCCGGCGGCCCCGCGTAATCCTTGCGGGCCTGCCGCAGAAACCCGCGGATGAGCGGGGTGGTGCTGTTCGAGCCGCGCGTCATGACCGTTCCCCCCGGATGCTCGGCCCGCGCCCGGACTGACCAGTGGCGTGCCCAGCCGCAGAATGCGCTTACCAGTCGATCGTGTTCGCTGGACGCATGGGGTGTCAACCGACTTGACCGGCCCCCACCACCTGCGCAAACCCGTCCTCAGCGGTCGAATCCCGCCCTGCGTCAGTGGTCGGTCGCCGTCCGTGGCAACGCCGTTGACCTGCGACGACGTACCGACCAGTGGCAGTCGGCAAGCGCGCTCGCTTCGCCGCCGCCACCGTTGTCCAGTTGGGCCGCTGTCTCCTTTTGGACACCTCAGGTGGCCTGCGCGAAGCCGTTCACCGGGCATTACGTACTCGGGGGTTCGTAGCCAGCGGTTGTCGGGTGGGCAAAGATCGAGGTGTGGTCGAGTACGGCGCCGAAGGTGACTTCGGCCGGTGCGCGGCCTCGGGGGGAACGGCATGCCGTCGGCTCCGGGAGGGCTCGTGAACGTTCAGGCGTAGCGAGGGAGTTGTCGGCAGGCCGATCACCATCACGCGGAGGTCCCGCGTGCGCACCACCCGCCGCGGGCGACCGCCGGACCGCCGCGGCGACACGACTTCCGGCCCGTGGATCCCCCGAATGTCCGCGGGCCGGGGCTGCCGGAGGCGGCACTCCACCTGGTGTGGAGGCCGCCGAAGGCAGTCGGCGGGGGCACCACCTGGGCCTGGTGGCGCCCCCGCTGGTACGTCACGGCCGTCAACGGGTGACCCAGGCCGGTCAGTTCAGCGGGTAGACCTTCATCAGGGCCGGGTCGCGGGCGAGTTTGAGACCCGCCTCGAAGCGGCTTGAGGCATTGAGGCGGTCCATCAGTTTGGCGACCGCGCGCTGGACCGTGCGGCGGTGCACGCCCATCTTCCGGGCGATCTGGTCGTCGCTCAGCCCGCTCGCCATCAGCCGGATGACCGTGCGCTCCTGGTCGTTGACCTCCGGGCCCTCGGCGGGCGCGGGCGGCGCGGCGAGGACGACGGGGGAGGCGCGCAGCCAGTAATCCTCGTACAGCGCGGTGTAGCCCTTCAGGAGGGCGGAGCCGCGGATCAACAGCATGGACTCGCCCGGCCGTTCGGGGTCGCCGGGCACGCACGCGGTGTGCCGGTCGAAGAGCAGGATGTCGAAGGGGGAGTGCTCCAGGAGCCGCACCTCGACGCCGATGTCGAGCAACCGGTGCAGATACCAGGTGTACTTGGGGGAGCGCAGCAGCGACTCGGGGTAGATCACCCGGACCCGGATGCCGCGCGCGGTCAGCTTCGCGTCCTCGTCGAGTGACGCCTCCAGCGCCTCGGCCGGGGGCATCGGACCGGGGTGCATCGAGTCGCAGGCGTCCAGGACGGCGGCGTTGAGGTCCCGCACCGTACGCGTCCTGCGCTTGCGGTCGCCGAGCCGCTCCACCGCGACATCGGCCGAGTCACGGGCCACGGCCGGGCGGAAGACGGTCATCAGGGACTCGGTGACCCGGCGCAACGAGTGCGCGTCCCGCAGTTGCCTGGCGGTGTTCTCGTTGTAGGTGTCCATCGCGTGCGCCATGGCCGCGTCCGGGTCGACCGGTTCGACGACCGCGCCCACGATCCGGATCAGGCCCAGCTCGTCCAGCCGCCGCCAGCCGCCCGCGGATTCCGCGGCGTCCAGACCGGCCGCCTCCGCGACCTCCGCGATCCGTCCCTCGCCCATGTCGCGCAGGGTCCGGTAGAGCGTGAGCGCCGCCGCCTCGTCGCGCTGGAGGTGCGCCGCGGACACGGCCGGGTGGTCCGGCGGGACCGGTCCGCCTCTGGACGCGCGCAGCGTCACCGGGATCTCCTCCAACCGCGATCGGCAAACGGTGCGTGCCTCCGCCCGCGTGTACGGCTCGACACTCTATGACGCGACACCGGTGTTCGCAGGGGTGTTCGGGTGGGGCCGGTCGCTCATTGCGGACAACCCGTCACGGACCGCACGGCGAGGCATCCGCACATTGCGAACCCTTTACCCGCGCCGGTGCCGTCCGGGCCTTCAGGCGCCGTCGAAGGCGGCGAACGCCGGTCCGGGGTCGCGGAAGCGCAGCAGCAGCATCGCCGCGTCGTCGTGCAGCGGCCCCTCCGTGTGCTGCACCAGATCGGTCCGCAGCGCCTCCAACGCGGCTTCCGGATCCGGGTCCTTGAGGAAGTGCGCGCGCTGCCCCAGCGGATAGAAGGCGCCGGTGTGGTCGCGGGCCTCGGTGACACCGTCGGTGTAGAGCAGCATCTGGTCGCCCGGTCCGAAGGGGACGGCGAACGGCTCGGGAGCGTCACCGCCGTGCACGCCGAGCCCCAGCGGCATCGCGTACTGCGGCGGCTCGGGGAAGCACGCGCCGCCGTCCTGGCGCAGCACCATCGGCGCGGGATGGCCGAAGTTGAGGAGGGTCGCGCCGCGCTCCTCGCTGATCTCGGCGATGATCGCGGTGACGAATTTCTCGCCGCTCAGCGCCCGGTCGGCGGCCCGCTGCACCCGCTCGCCGACGCCCGTCAGATCCCGTTCGTCGTGCGCGGCCTCACGGAAGGCGCCGAGCACCACGGCGGCGGTCTCCACCGCTTCGAGGCCCTTGCCCTGCACATCGCCGATGATCACCCGCACGCCGACCGGCGACGCGACGACCTCGTACAGATCGCCGCCTATGCGCGCCTCGGCGACGGCGGAGGTGTACGACACGGCCGTGCGCAGATGGCCCGCGCTGCGCGGTACGGGGCGCAGCAGGACGCGCTGGGCGACCTCCGCGATCGACCGTACGTTGGCGAATTCGGTCTCGCGGCGCTGGCGCATCACGGCGGCGATCACTCCGGCGACCGTCACGCCGATCACCGAGGCGAGGGCGCTGAAACCGCGCCGCTCCTCGAACAGGCCGTCGTAGACGCCCAGGGCGCACACGAGCGCGACGGCCAGGGCCCCGACCAGGGCGGTCCGCCGCCAGCCGCCGACCAGACCGGAGAAGGCGGGGCCGAGCGAGACCAGCGGCAGCAGGCCGACACTGGTCCCGACGCTCACGTCCACCACGGCGACCACGGCCATGAACACGTACGGCAGCGCGGTGAGCACCGGCGGTGTCCGCCCGGCGACCGACACCTGCGGCGAGAGGTCGGGGTGGGGCGTCGGGAGGCGGCGGCCGAAGGATATTCGTCGTGTCACGGCCACCTCCCTCTCCCCGGCTCAGGCTAGGCAGATGATCCGGGGCCGGAGGAACACACCCTACTCATTGTCACCTGTTCAGGGGACAACTCGCACCTGTGAACACCCTGAGATCTCCCGTCCCTCCCTTCCGGCGCGTCGCAGGTCGGTGCGGGTCCGGGGCGGCGCCCACGGGCTGAGCGGAGGGCTCCCCGGCTCAGGCGGAGGTCTCCAGCAGCCGCCGCAAATCCTCGGCCATCCGCAGCGCCGCCGCGCGCCCGTCACCGCCGAGCGAGCCGCTGTCGGCGGGCCGCGCGCGGTCCACGACCACCCGCAGCGCCGCCGCCGCGTGCCGGGCGAAGAGCGCCAGCAGATCCAGTTCGTCCAGGCTCGACCTGGACTGCGGCACGGGATCGAGGACTTCCAGCACCCCCAGCACCCGGTCACCGTGCGTCAGCGGCGCGGCCATCAGCGAATCGGGCACGTACTCCGTGGACTCCGCGAAGTCCCGGTCGAAGGACGCGCTGTGCGACAGGTCGTCCACCACCATCGGCTCACCCGAGGAGACCACCCATCCCGCGATCCCGCTCTCGGCCGGGAAACGCCGCCCCACCAGGAAGCTCTCGCCCTGGCCCGAGACGGCCTGGAAGACCAGCTCGTGGCTCGACTCGTCCAGCAGGAACACCGAACTGGCCTGGGCGCCGAAGATGGCCCGTGCCGTGTCGACCACCGACTGCATCAACTCCTGCGACAGCGGATCCGTCGCTGTGTTGCTCTGTGTCACGAAGCACCCCTGATGCCCAGTTGGACGTTGGCCGCGGAAAGGTAGAGCGCGTTCTTGAGCTGGAAGGTCGTCATCCGGCGGTGCCGGGACAGAATGCGGGCGCAGAGCCCGGCGATGTACGGCGTGGCGAAGCTGTTGCCCGTCGTCCTGATCGTCGCCCCGCCGAGCCACGCCACCTGGACGTTCTGTCCCGGCGCGAAGAACTCGACCGGCGGGCTCGGGTTGTACAGGTGCAGATCGGGATCGTCCTCCTGGTGGCTGCCCACCGAGATCACCGAGGCGAAGCGCCACGGGTAGCTCTCCACCGGAGTGTTGTGCGCGGAGGCGACGATCGCCGTCCCCCGGAAGTACGCCTCGTCGGCGAGGACCCGCAACTCCTCGGCGAACTGCGGCCTCGTCGTGGACAGGCTGAGATTGATCACGTCGAAGCCCTGCCGGATCGCCCAGCGCAGTCCCGCGAGCAGGACGTCGCCGGTCCCGCCGAACCCCTTGCCGAGCACCTGCACGCTGTACAGCTCGCAATCCGGCGCGGTCCTGCGGATGATGCCCGCGCAGGCCGTGCCGTGCCCGCACGTGTCGGTCGCCGTCGTCTCGACCACGCTGGTGCCCGTCTCGTCCTTGCGCACCGTCCACGCGCCGTCGACCGGGCCGATCAGCGGATGGCCGTCCTCGACACCCGAGTCCACCACGCACACCCGCACCCCGGCGCCGCGCGCGTCGTCCCAGCTCCGGTCGAGCGCGGGCAGCTCGCCGTCGGCGGTGATCAGCACGTCCTCGGGGCGCTTGCCGCGCAGCGTCCAGGTGAGTCCGGGGCCGGCGCCGTGTTCGGCGGTTTTCATCAGCAGCCTTTCGCGTTCTGGCGTTGTCGCCTTCCGATGCGGTGGTGGCCCGAGAGGCCGGAGCGGGAGCGGACGGGCGCCGGTCGGCGCCCGCGGCTCCGGTGCCCCTGGTCCTGGCGCCTCACGGCGGACCCTCCCGCCATCGCACGGCGCGGCGCGCCCCCGGCACATGGCCCTTGGCGCCGAAGTGCCGGGCGGCCTGCGCGGCGGCGCTCGCGGACTCCTCGGTACGGCCCGCCCGGCGCAGCACGTCGGCCCGGTCGAGCCAGGCCACCGCCAGGACGACGGGCGAGTCGGTGCCGGACGCGGTCCGCACCGCCCGCTCCGCCAGCGGTGCGGCCTCCTCGGCCGCGCCGCGCGCCGCGGCGATCCTGGCCAGCAGCCCGTCGAGGTCGGCGGCGTCCGAGGCGGCGAGTGCCGTGTGTCCGGGGTCCGGCGCGGTGGCCAGCCTGGCCGCGGCCTCGTCGTGACGGCCCGCGTCCACCAGCAGCCGCGCCGCGTCCCTGGCCACCGCGTCCCGCAGGGCCTCGGCCTGCAACTCCCGTGCGGCGCCGTCCGCTTCGTCCAGCAGACCGAGCGCCCGGCTCCCGTCGCCCGCCAGCGTCGCCACGGCCGCGGCGAACAGCGGCAGCACCACCCGGCCCTCGGCGTAACCGAGTTCACCGGCCAGCCGCTCCGCCCCGGCGAGGCAGGCGTGCGCGTCGTCCCAGCGCTCCTGGAGCGCGAACAGCACGGCCAGCGGGCAGTTGAGGGTCAGCCGTACGGTGGGGCGACGGTCGCCGTGCTCCGCCAGCAGGCGGCGACTGCGCGAGACCGCCGAGGGCACCGGCTCGGGCCCGCGCCACAGCGAGACGCCGATCGCGCCCAGCGCCAGGGCCCGTTCGGGCTCGGCGCCCGAGCGGCGCGCGTGGTCCAGGGCGCGGGAGAGCAGGACATCGGCCTCACCGTGCCTGCCGTGCAACTGCCGCTCCTGCGCCAGCCGGATGCACGCCCGTGCCTGCCCGAGGTCGTCGCCCGCGCTCTCGAAGACCGGCAGCGTCCGCTGGGCGACGCTCCCCGCGCTGCTCCCGTCGGGGGCCGCCGACACCGCGGCCAGGGCGAGGTCGGCGTGCGCCGCCTCCACCGGCCGCACCGCGTCACCCGGCGTGGCGTCCGCGGCGGCGAGCACGCGCAGCAGCAGCGCCCGGCCCTCGTCCGTCCGCCCGGTCGCCAGCAGCACGTCACCGAACCGCCGGGCCGCCGCGGCCCACTCCGGCTCGCCCTCGACGGTCAGCTCCACCGCCCGCTCCAGCAGCCCGCCCGCCCACGCCAGATCCGAGCGCGCGAGCGCCCTGGAACCGCCCTCGATCAGCAACGCGGCGGCCCGCAGGCGCAGTTCGTCCGTCTGCGGACCGAGCGTGCCCAACTCGGCGCGGTAGCGGTAGGCGCGCTCCAGGTGACCCGCCACGGCGGCGGCATCCTCGGCGCCGCGCGTACCGGGAGCGCCACCGCCGAACAGGACACCGCCGTACGGGGCGGCGCCTTCCCCCGCGCTCCCCGCCGCCGTGCCGCCGCCCGCCAGCCGCGCGGACAGCGCCGCCGCGGCCCGCTCGTGCCGCTCCGCCCTCGTCCGCTTGGCCATCGACTGATACGTGACCTCGTGCACGAGACCGCTGCTGAAGCGCAGCCGGTACGGGGAAGGCCCCTGCCGGTCCGCGGGCCGCAGCAGGCGGTGACTGCTGAGCATGCCGAGCGCCGCGCCGACCGCGCCGTCCAGCGCCGGGACGCCGGACCCGGTCTCCGCCGAGGGCGGGTCCGCGTCGTGCAGCGCGCCGCCGGGCGCACCTTCGCGGTCCCCGCCCACCAATTCGGCCACCTCGTCGGCGCTGAACTCCCGTCCCACCACGGCCGCGATGTCCAGCGCCGCGCGCTCCGCCCGGCCGAGCGCCCCGATCCGGGCGCCGAGCAGCGCCTGCAAGGTGGTCGGCACATCGCCTCCGCCGTCGGGGCGGTAGCCGGACTCGGGCTGCGCGAGAGCGGCGATGAGCTGTTCCAGATAGAACGGATTGCCGCCCGCGGACTCCAGCACCTGGGGCGGCACGCCCGTACCCCCCTCATGGGACGGCGCCCCGCCGTCCCAGTGCGCCCCGACCTCGGTCAGCGCCTCGGCCACCGCCTCGGCCTCCGTCGCCGTCAGACCGGGCAGCGTCAAGGAGAGCGAGCGCGGGCCGCCCTCGCCCCAGCCGACGCCGCGGTCGAGCAGATCGGGGCGGGCGGCGCAGACGAACAGCACAGCGGACGCGGTGAGTTCGGCGCTGAGCGCGCTGACCATCGTCAGCAGCGGGTCGCTCGCCCACTGGAGGTCGTCCAGCACCAGCACGACCGGCCGCCTGCGCGCGAGCGCGGCCAGCAGACCGGTCAGCGCCGCGCAGGTGTCGTCGGTCGACGGATTCGGTGTGCCGTCCTCCAGCAGCCCGGCCGACAGTACGGCCAGCGCCGCGTCGATCTCCTGGCGCTCGGGCGAGGGCTCTCCCGCGCGCGCCGGGGCCTGGGCGATCTCCGGGAAGGCGTCCAGGAGTTGGCTCACGGCGTCGGCCAGCGGCGCCAGGCTGCCGCGTTCACCGTACGTGCGGCAGCGGCCCGAGCCGTAGCGGAAGGCGCGGCCCGACCGTTTGCGCCACTCGTGGATCAGCCGGGTCTTGCCCATCCCGGCCTCACCGAGGACCGTCACCAGATTCGGGCCACGACCGGCGCGGTCCGCGACGGCGCGGAACGTCGCCCACAGAGCGTCCAGTTCACGGTCCCGGCCGACGAAGGGCACATCGAAGCGGCGGGTCAGCTCCGGCTCCTCCTCGACCACGTCCAGCAGCCGATAGGCGGTGACCGCGTCCTCCTTGCCCTTCAACCGCAAGGGGCCGACGCGCTCGGTGACCGCTGTCGCCCCCGCGGCCCTGCGGCTCTCGGGACCGATCAGGACCTCGCCCTCACCGGCGTTCTGCTCCAGCCGGGCCGCGACGTTCACCGTCTCGCCCGACACCAGCGCCTGACGGGACGACACATCCGAGGCCGTCACCACCGGGCCGGTGTTGATGCCGATCCGGACACCGATCCGAATGCCGAGCGTCGGCTCCAACTCCGTTTCGTTGAGCCGCTGTATGGCGTCGAGCATCGCCAGGCCCGCGGCCAGCGCCCGCGCCGCGTCGTCCTCGTGCGTCACCGGCACGCCGAAGACGGCCATCACCGCGTCGCCGATGAACTTCTCGACCGTGCCGCCGAACTGCTCCAGGCACTCGCGCATCAGGTCGAAATAGCGCAGCACCACCGTGCGCAGCGTCTCCGGGTCGAGCACACCGGACAGCGCCGTCGACCCGACGAGGTCGCAGAAGACGACGGAGACGACCTTGCGCTCCTCGACCGCCGTCACGGGTGCGGGGGAGTCGGCCGGTGTGCCGCAGGACGGGCAGAAGCGCGCGTCCTGCGGCAGGTCGCCGTCGCACGAGGCGCAGCGCGTGGTCATCTCGTCTCCCCGTCCCTTCCCCGTGTCTTCCCGATGGTGTGGACCCCGGTCTCTTCCCGATCGTGTGGACCCCGGTCGCGGGGAGATGTCAGAAGAGCGCCCCGCCGGCGATCTCGCTGTGGGCCTGCACCTCGGGACCCACCTCGTCCAGCCGGGCCTTGATGTCGAGCATCATCGACAGCTCCTGACTGCTCAGCCCGCGCAGCACCTCGCGCTGTTCGTCGGTGAGTTCGCCGACGCCGAAGCCGTGCGACTCCAGCACCACCAGCGCGTCGTCGGCTCCGTCGCCTGCCGCGCTCTCCCCGTCCCGCGCCGCCGTGTCACTCATGAGGTGTACGTCCCTTCCCTGAGGTGTTCCGGCTCCGCTGTCCGGCCGATGCGCGCGAAAAGCTCCACAAGTCCGTCCACGGTGTGCAGCGCGCTCATCACGACCGCGCGTACCTGGGCCTGGTCCAACGGCAGCGCGTCGAGCAGCGCGAAGAGCGCGGCGGTGTGCCCGGTGTCCAGTTCGGCGTGGCCGCGTACCGTGCGCAGCGCCGCCTCCGGCACGCCCGCGGCGGCGATCCGGTCCGCCAGCCAGGGCGCGGGCGCGTTGCTCTCCAGCACCGCGATGTAGCCGAGCAGCGCTACCGGATGATGGTGCTCGATCCAGTAGTACTGCGCGCCCGCCAGGCGCGCGACGGCGGATATGGGCTGCTCGGCGAGGACCGCCGCTGGTTCCCCGCCCAGCGCGGTGATGTCACCGAGCAGCCAGTCGTCGTGGCCGCGCTCCTCCTCGATGTGCTCCCGCAGATAGTCCGTGAGCGGCTCGCACAACGGGTCGCGCGGGCCGAATTCCGCCAGCCGCGCCACCGCCCGTTCCATCAGCGGCACCGAGGCGCGGACGACTCCGTGCATCACCGTCAGATACGTGGCGTAGCGCGCGGCGAGTCCGGGCGGTCGCCACACGGCCGCGGTCGTCGCCCGCACGGCGGGGGCCGTCAGCAGCAGCCGGACCCGCAGCGCGGCGCCCGCGCCCGCCGTACCGACCGTGGTCATCGCCGCGCTCCGGGCAGGTCGACCAGGTCCGCGTAGGGCGCGCAGCCGTGCCGCCGCACCAGCGTGGCCGCGCCCGCCTCGACCTGGCCGCGGGCCGCGTACCGGTCGAGCAGCGCCCCCACGGGCCCGCTGGCCGCCGCACTCGCCGCGGCCAGCGCCTCCGGATGGTCACCGAGTGCCCGGCAGCCCGCGCAGTAGTCGGGGCGCGCGGCCGCCTGCTCCGCGCCGCCGTACCGGTGCAGGAGGTGGGCCGGGCCGACCGTCCTGATCATCCGCAGGACCGGAGAGGTACGGGCCCGTACGGCGACCGACCGCCAGTCGTCGGTGGCGATGTGACCGAGCGTCAGGTGACGCGGGGCGGGCCTGCGGTCGACGACCCGCTGATTGCAGCAGGCGACCACCGTGCCGTCGGCGGCCACCACCGGCCACGCGGCCATCGAGCACGGCAGCGCCCGCTCGGGGTCGGGTGCCGCGGCACCGGGCAGCGCGGCACCGGGCAGCGCCGTGTTCGCGGCGGCCCAGGACGCGGCGCGTCCCACCCGGCGCAAAGAGTTGACGAGCATCGGGACGCGGTCGCCGAAGGTACGGCGGATGTCGGCGGTGACGTCCGCGAGGTAGGGGTCGTCGGGGCCGGCGCCGACCAGGTGGAAACTGGTGGCCACTCCGGCGTCCAACACCCGCCGGATCAGGCCGAATACGGACCTGCGGTCGACCTCGCGCTCATGGAAGGCGTCAAGGCTCACCGAGAAGTGGTCGACAGAGGTGACGGCCCGCCAGATCCGCTCGGGAACAGGCACGGAATCGGGCACGGGAGCGGGCAGCGGGTCGGCGCCGGAGGCAAGGTGTCCCGCGCTGTGGTCCGCCCGGCCGACGAAGAACGCGCCGGTCAGCAGCGCCGTCCTGGTACCCGCCGCGCGCGCCGTGGCGGCGAGGTCGGTGACCAACTCGGGCCGCAGCAAGGGCTCGCCGCCGGTCATCATCAGCACCGCAGGGTGCTCGGCCGGGGTGAAGGTGGAGACGAAGGCGCGCAGCCGGTCCGCGTCCGGCTCGTCCGCGGCCATCGTGGCGGCGGTCGAGCAGTGCGCGCAGTGCAGGGGGCAGCGGCCGGTGACGGTCAGGAGCAGCCCCGCGCCGGGTTCGGGGCGCAGCGTCATGAGTTCGGCGAGTTCCATCGCGTGCTCCCTTCCTCGTCCACCGAAGTCTCGGCGGGGCCGGTTCGAGGTCGGGGTCATGGACGGTTGGGAAACGGTAAATCCGCAGCTCACCGGCGCGCCTGGTGCCGTGTTCCGTCGCGTGTGCCCTGCGCCGAAGGCCCCTCAGGCGGTGGCCCGGGGGAGTGGCCGCATCCCCAGGAGGGATTGTTCACGCGCGTAGACTCTTGTCAGGCGCGGGAGTTCGTACCGCGCGGCGTGCGCGGTGACCTCGCTGTCCGGGGCGAGCAGCGCGCCCGCGTCGAGCAGGGACTCCAGCCGGCGCAGCGCGTCGTCCTGGCCGCAGGTGAGCGCCGCCGCGGCCTGCCGCAGCGTGAAGGGCCCCTCCGGCAGGTGTCCCAGCAGACACAGCGTGGTCCGGTCCGCCGCCGACAGGTCCCGCCACCCGCTCGCCAGCCGCGGCCGTACATCCGTGTCGCCCGCGACCAGTTCGTCCAGTACGGTCCTGCCGTCGGCCAGCCGTGCCGCGTATTCACCGAGCGGCAGATGGCGTCGTACCGCGAGCTTCAGACCGCTGACCCGGACCGCGAGCGGCAGCATGCCGGTCGCGGTGACGATGCGCCGGGCCGCCTCCGGACAGGCCCGCAGCCGCTCGTGGCCCACGATCCGGCCGAGCAGTTCGAGGCTCTCGCCGAGGTCGAAGGGCGCCAGTTCCAGCCGGTCGGCGGAGACCAGTCCGGCCAACTGCGCGCGGGAGGTCACCAGTACGGCGCTGCCGCCGGAGTCCGGCACCAGCGGCCGTACGGACGCCTCGTCGGCCGCGTCGTCCAGCACCAGCAGGATCCGGCGTGGCCCGAGCCAGTCGCGCCACGCGGCGGCGGCCTCCTCGGCGTCCTCCGACCCGTCGTCGACGGCCGCCGCCCGCTGCCCGGGGAGGTCCGCCATCCGGGCCAGCTCGGCGACCACCGAGGCGGCCGAGCGCGGACGCCCGGCCGCGTCGCGCATCCGGATCAGTACGCGGCCGTCGGGGAACTCCGCGGCGAGCCGGTGCGCGGTGTGCACCGCGAGCGCGGTCTTACCGGTGCCGACCGGCCCGGTGACGACCGCCAGATGCCGGTCGCTGCCCAACAGCTTGAGCAGAAAGCGCAGTTGGCGTTCGCGGCCGGTGAAGTCGGCCAGGTCCTGGGGGAGCAGGGCGCCGAGGACTCCGCAGGAGCGCCGCGCCGCGGCCCGCGCGCCGGACGGAGCGAAGGGGCCGCCGGGCTCCTGCGGGCCGCCGTCGAGCATCGAGCGGTACAGCGTCTCCAGCGCGGGGCTCGGCTGGAGCCCGTACTCGACGGCGAGCAACCGGCGCAGCCCCTCGTACGCCGCCAGGGCCTCCGTCTGCCGCCCCTGGTCGAACAGCGCGTTCATCTGGACGGCCCTGAGCCGTTCGCGCTCGGGGTGACGCTCCACCAGATCGGCGACCGTGTCGGCGACTTCGGTGGCCCGGCCCAGCCGCAACTCGGCCTCGGCCCAGTCCTCGTAGACCTGGAGGTAGCGGCTGTCGAGCCGCTCCGCCTCGGATCTGACGGTGGGGGAGAATCTCAGGTCGTGCAGCGGCGGCCCCTGCCGCAGCCCCATCGCCTCGCGCAGCATCCGGGACGCCGGGCCGAACGCGCCCTGCCCGGCGGCCTCGCGGGCTGATCTGGCCAGGCCCTGGAAGCGCATCGAGTCCAACTCGTCGTCGCGCACCCGCAGCAGGTAGCCGCCCGGGTGGTGCTCGAGCCGGTCGCCCGCTCCCGCGCGGTCGAGGAGTTTGCGCAGTGCGGAGACGTACACCTGGATGTTCTTGCGCGCGGTGCGCGGCGGATTGCCGTCCCACAAGGTGTCCGTCAACAAGGCCAGCGAGACCGGGGTGTTGGGGCGGCACAGCAGCATGGCCAGGAGCAGCCGCTGTTTGAGCGGGCCGAGCGGGAAGGGGCCTTCGGCCGTGCCGACGGACAGCGGGCCGAGGACGGAGAGCCGCAGACTGACGTGCGCTGGTTCGGCCATATCCGGTTTCACCTTTCCCGCCCGTTGATCCGGAGATGGGATCGTGAGCTGAGATGAATGACATCAGGCAGACGACTTATATCAGATGATGTGCCTGTGGCGAACCGGCAATGCGGGGACTGCTGGTGAGAGTTCGGACCAACCCCGCATCACCTGGGACGATACCGCGCTTATACCGCGGCTTCACCGGTTCCGAAACGGCCGGTCCTAGCTTCTGAGGTGTTCCCACCACCTGCTCGTACCCCGCCCAGAAGAGGAGACGATCATGGCTGATTCCGTCGAGCCCACCAACGAGGACATCGCGGAGACCCCGGAGAACGAGGTCGAGGCGCACGCCGAATCCCCCCTGGACCTCCAGGAGATGGGCGTGAGCAAGCCCGACCAGGGCGAGGGTGTGCTGGGCGGCCTCCAGGCCCCGGGCAGCACGGTCAGCCTGGCCGCCTGCGCCTGACCGAGCTGGGTGGGTGGCGCGTCCTCGTGGACGCGCCACCCACACGTCTTTCCCGCTCGCGTTGTCCTCCGGGGCGGCCCTTCCGACACCTGAGAACCGACAGGAGACGACCATGAGTGATTCCGCCGAATCCGCCGCCGAGGAGAACGCGCCCGAAGGCGCGGACGCCGGCGAGGGCGAATTCGAGGTGGAGGCGCACGCCGAATCCCCCCTGAGCCTCCAGGAGATGGACCCCACGACGTCGGTGATCAGCAGCCCCGTCGCGTCGATGAGCGCGACCAGCGTCGTCGTCTGCTGCTGAGCCGCCGCCCCCTCGCGTCCCACATCGGAGAGGCCCATGATCCCCTTCCCGTTCGTCGTGGCGGACAGAGAGTTCTACGCGCCGCTGGAGACCACCCGTAACCGCGGTGAGATCTACCGGCCCGGGCCGGTACCGGACGGGTGGACCGAGACCCCGTCGGGGATCTGGACCATGTGGCACCGGGGCAAGCAGCTCCGCGGTGTCGAGGACGGCTGGAAGGTGCACGTGTCCGCGCGGCCCGACCGCCTGCCGTACGTCCTCGACACCGTCGCGGCCGTCTGCTTCGAGCAGGACGTCGCCTTCAAGCACCTCGCCGGCAGGCTCTTCTACTGGTGGACCCACCACAAGCAGGCCGCCAGGCAGCAGAGCGGGAAGTTCATCGCCGCGTATCCCACCAGCGTCGCCGCGGCCCGTGACCTCATGGAACGGCTGCGCACCGAACTGGCCGACGAGGAAGGCCCGTTCATCCTCACCGACAGGCGGTACCGGGACTCGCGCACGGTCCACTACCGCTACGGGGCCTTCGCCCCGCGCGAGCGCGTCAACGCCGACGGCACCCACACCCTGCTCGTCCGCGGCACCGACGGCGAGTTGGAGGAGGACCGCAGGGGCTTCTCCTTCTACCTCCCGGCGGGCATGACCGACCCCTTCGTCGAGACGCGCCCGGCGCCGAAGTCCTCGGCCGAGCCCGCTGCCGCGTCCGCCGAAAAAGCCGTCGCGCAGGCCGGGGCGGAGGCGGGCGCCAATGCCGCCGCCGATCCCGATGCCGATTCCGTGGACGAGCCCGCCGCCGCCGGCGGAGGCGGGCCGATCGTCTTCCACGGATTCGCCTTCGAAGACGCGCTCCAGTTCACCAACTCCGGCGGCGCCTACCTGGGACGGGAGACGGCCACCGGCCGCAAGGTCTTCATCAAGGAGGCGCGCGCGCACACCGGCGTGGCGATGGGCGACACCACCGCACCCGACCAACTCCGCTCCGAATGGCAGACGTTGACCGCGCTGCACGAGACGGCGCCCGGCCTGGCCCCGGAGCCGCTCGCCTACTTCCGCGAGTGGGAGCACGACTTCCTCGTCACCGAGTTCATCGAGGGCACGACGCTCCAGCGCTGGATGGTCGCCAACCAGGTCATGCTCGGCGTCGACCGCGGACCCGAAGCGGCCGGGGACTACTACGGCCGGTGCGAGAAGCTGTTCGCGGAGATCGAGAGCACGCTGCACCGGCTGCACACGGCCGGCTACCTCTTCGTCGACGTCAGCCCCGGCAATGTGATGGTCACCGAGGACGACGGCATCCGGCTGGTCGACTTCGAGGCCGCCCAGCGCCTGGACAGCGACGACACTCCGGTGATGGGCACGCCCGGCTACACCCCGCCCGCCGAACTCGTCGGCGACGATCCGCTGATCCACGACAAGTACGGCCTGGCCGGCCTCGCCCTGCTGCTCATCGGGCCCTTCCACCAGGTGGCGCAGCGCAATCCCGACACCCTCGCGCACCTGCGCCGCGAACTGCTGGAGCGGGCGCCGCTGCCGGAGCCGCTGTGGGAGCGGGCCGTCGCGTATCACCGGCCGCGGCCCGCGGCGCAGGGCATCACCCCCATCCCGACGCCCGAGGAAGTCGCCGCGGACCCGCTGCGGCACCTGGCCGACCTGCGCGACCGTACCGCCGACGCCATGGTGGCCATGGCCGACCCGGCCCACCCCGACCGGGTGTTCCCTACCATCGCTGAGGGCTACCAGAGCAACACCCAGTGCCTGGCCTTCGGCACCGCGGGCGTCGTGCACGCCCTGACCCGGGCGGGCCGCGCACTGCCGGACGGCGTGCTGGAGCGGCTGCGGCACGACGCGCTCGGCGGCGTCGGGAAACTGCCCCCGGGGCTGTTCGCGGGCACCGCGGGCATCGCATGGGTGCTCGCCGACCAGGGGATGCTGGACGAGGCGAGGGATCTGCTCACCGCCGCCGACCGCCACCCCATCATCGCCTCCGGAGCGTCGGCGACCCTCTACGGCGGCACCTCGGGGGTCGCGCTCACCCACCTGGCGATGTACGGCCACACCCGCGACGAGCACCACATCGACCGGGCCCTGGAGCTGACGGCGGCGCTGCCGGCCGACGCCGACCTCACCCCGTACCTCGGCGCCAACGACGCCACCGGCCTCGTGCACGGCCGCACCGGGATCGCGCTGCTGCTCCAGCAGCTCGCCGCCGTGACCGGCGCGGACGACGAACTCGCGCGCGGCGTCCGGCTGTTGCACGCCGAGCTGGACCGTGCCACCGAGCCGGACTCGCCGGGTCTCGCCTTTCCCATCTCGGCCACCGACAACCGCAGCCTGCCCTACCTCTACTGCGGTTCCGCCTCGATGGCGCACACCGTCACCCGCTACACGCGGTCGGTGGACGACGAACGGCTCGCCGACGCGCTGCCCCGGCTGCTGACCTCGACGCGCACCACCTACACCGTGATGTCGGGGCTGTGGCAGGGACTGTCCGGCCTCGGCCTCGGTCTCGCGGAGTACGGGCGGCTGACCGGTGACGGCCGGGGCCGGGACGACGCGATCCGTGCGGCGTGCGGGCTGTTCAAATTCGCGGTGCCGCACGAGACCGGTATCCGTTTCCTCGGCGACCAGCTCATGCGGTTCAGCGCCGATCTGTGGAGCGGTTCGGCAGGGGTGCTGCTGTTCCTGTCGCAACTCCTCGCCCCCGCGCCCGACCCGCTGTTCACCGTGGACGCACTCGCCGGCGCGTACTCCCGTTCCGTCGCGGCCCGTTGAGGTGAACTGATGAGCCACCAGGAAATCGCCGAGCCGGCGCAGGCGCCCGAGAGCGCCGGCCCGGGGGACCCGGGCAACGCCGTCGGACGTGACGTCAGTCTCTACTGGTGCGGGCAGACGGCCTCCGCCTTCGGCTCGACCTTCACCGCCATCGCGCTGCCCGTCGTGGCCGTCGTGCACCTCCACGCCTCGCCAGGCGCCATCGGCCTGATCAGCGCCGCCACGACCGCGCCGATCCTGCTGCTCGGCTTCCCCGCGGGCGCGCTCGCCGACCGCATCGCCCACCCTCGCCGCACGCTCGTCCTGCTGGACCTGATCTGCGCCGCGGCCATCGGCGTGGTCGCGCTGGGCCTGGCCGTCGGCGCCATCTCGCTGCTGTGGCTCGGCCTGCTCTGCGTGATCATGGGAGCCTCGTCCACCCTGTCCGCGGCCGTCTACTTCCTGCACCTGCGCCAACTCGTCGGCCCCGAAGGCATCGGCGGTGCGCGCGCCAGACTCCAGGCAGGACAGTACGGCGCCGCGCTCGTCGGACGCCTGCTGGCCGGTCCCGCCATCGCGGTGCTGGGCGCCGCCGCCGCGCTGTCGGTCGACGTGGCGAGCTATCTGCTCAGCGCGACCGCGCTGATGACGATGCGCTCACCCGACATCGTGCCGCGCGGGCCCGCACCGTCGGTCCTCACCATGATGCGCGGCGCCATGGCGGGCATGCGGGTCTTCACCGGTGACGCCTTCCACCGCGCGCTGGGCCTGTTCATCGTGGTGCCCGCCGCGACGATGGCGGGCGTGACCGCCCTCACCGGCCCGTTCCTGCTGCGGGTGATCCATCTGCCGACCGCCGCCTACGGTTCCCTGTTCGCGCTCTCGGGGCTGATGGGCCTGGGCGGTTCCGCCGTCGCCGCACGGCTGCTCGCCCCGGGCCGCGACCCCCGGCGGGTGATGCTGATGTCCTTCACCGGCGCGGTGGTGTGCAGCCTGCTGCTGCCGCTGGCGGCGGGACCGCTGCCCCTCGCCGCCTTCTGCGCCGCGATGGGCATCGGGCTGCCCGTCTTCTTCGGCGCCGTCGCCAATGTGGCCGTCAGTTCCGTGCTCGTCGCCGACATGTCGGAGGACACCCTCGGCCGCGCGATGGCCGCGCTCCAGGTGTGCCTGGCGGGGGCGGGCCTGATCGGGGCGGTGGGATGCGGTCTGCTCGGTGACCTGGTCGGGGTACGCGGCGCGCTGTGGGTCATGGGGCTGACCGCACTCGGCTGCGTGGCCCTGAGTCTGCCGTCCGCGCTGCGCGCCGCACGGCGGTCCCACGACGCGGCGCAGCCGTCACCGGCCTCCGTTTGACCCAAGACCCCGTCGCCGTCCGGCGGCGGACCACCGGAAATCCCATGGACGAGAGACGAGGAAACACCCATGAACGAGGTGCTCAGGCTCCAGGCGCTGGGGAGCGAGAAGGACCAGGGCAAGGCGAATCTCCAGCCGATCAGCGTGGCCGGCAGCACGCTCAGCGTGGTGTGCGGATGGGACTGCGTCTGGGGCAGTTCCCTGCGCATCGCGCAGGAGCCGCAGGGCCCCGGCCTGCTGAACCCGGCCTGACCGACCCGCCCGACCGCACCGGTCGGGCGACAACTCCCTTGCCTCGTAGGCCAATCGGCGGCGGTGTCCGGCACGGCGGACACCGCCGCCGCCGTATGGGCGCACGCAAGCGGACCATTCCGGCGGCTGTGTGTACCAGCTAGGATGAAGCCGGACACGGGACGAACCCATACTGGCTGCACCGACGAAG
The DNA here is from genome assembly GCF_055558595.1 of Streptomyces sp. NPDC025721. Taxonomy (NCBI): domain Bacteria; kingdom Bacillati; phylum Actinomycetota; class Actinomycetes; order Kitasatosporales; family Streptomycetaceae; genus Streptomyces; species Streptomyces sp. NPDC025721. The sequence goes on from NZ_JBVHMF010000007.1 coordinate 234,067, forward strand.
GGGGGGCGGGCGATGGGCGAGAACGAGTCGCGGGCCCCCTCCGCGTCGACGCTGGCCGACAAGATCGACGCGCTGTTCCGGGTCGTGCGACGGCCCAACCGTGAGCCGTACAGCCATGAAGAGGTCGCCCGCGCCTGCCGCGAGGCCACCGGCGAGAGCTTCTCCGCGACCTACCTGTGGCAGTTGCGCACGGGCCGTCGCGACAATCCCACCAAACGTCATCTCGAAGCCCTGGCACAGTTCTTCGACGTGCCGGTCGGATACTTCTTCGACGACGAGCAGGGCGCCGCCATCGCCAAGGAGCTTGAGCTGCTCGGCGCGCTGCGCGACGCGGGCGTCCGCAGCATGGCCCTGCGCGCGGTCAACCTCTCCCCTGAGGGCGCGGCCACGATCAGCGACATGATCGATGTGCTCGCCCGCAGGGAGCGTGGCTCTCCCAGCCGCGAACCCTGACAGCGCCTGAAGTGCACGCAGCGCTTGAAGTGCGCGAACTCTTCGGTGAGATCTCGCGGTTCCACCCGGCGGACAAGGGGACAGCGTGTGAGACGTGTGCGACGTGACCGGAGCCGAGCTCTGTGGCACAGATGTCAGCGGACGGTCGACGGGCTCGACCTGCCCAATCCGTTCGACGCGACGGTCTTCATCGGGATGCTCGCGGTCGCCCGCGGCCGTCCGATCGAACTCGTGCCCGTCTCCTCCCGGCCCCACACACCGTGCGGCCTGCTGGTGACCACCGACCACGGCGACTGCATCCTCTACGCCGCCGACACCAGCGCGCTGCACCAGCAGCACATCCTGCTGCACGAGGCGGCCCACCTGGTCTGCGGCCACCACGAGACCGCGCCCGCGGCGTCGGCCGCCGCCCAGGTCCTGTTACCGCACTTATCGTCGTCCCTGGTCCAGCGGGTACTCGGCCGCAGTGTGTACACCGAACCGCAGGAGCAGGAAGCCGAGTTGGTCGCTTCGCTGATCCTGACCCGTACCGCCCGTCCGTTGGGGAACACCGTCCCCGTGCCGCCGCCGCATCCGCAACGAACGCGTCTGGACAGGTTGTTCGGCATACCGGAGGACCGCGCGTCGGGCCGCCGTGATGGCTGATCTCCTGTCGTTCGTCTCCGCCGCGTTCTTCCTGGTCTTCGGTGTCCACCGGCTGGTGATCACCCGCCGACCGTGGTCCGATTCCGCGCAGCGCTACGTCTACGGCTTCGCGCTGTGCCTGGGCTCGGGCATGCTGTTCAACACCCCCGCCCTCACGAAGGCGTTGTCCTCCGACACGACCTTCGACAACCTGGTCAACCTGGGCATCCACGACGTGAAGATGGTCGGTTTCGCCTTCCTCGTCCTGGTGGCGTACGCGCTCAAGTCCCCTGCGGCGGCGGCCCCGCGTGCGGTGCGCCTCCAGATGTGGGCGGCCGGTGCGGTACTGGCCGTCTCCACCGCGCTCTACCTGGTGGCCGACCCCGCCATCGCGGGCGACACGCTGACCGTCTCCTCCGGCCACCGATGGGCCCTGGCGTCGTACAACGCGCTCTTCGCCCTCTACGGTTCGTGGTGTCTGGCCGTCCTGGCCAGGGAACTCGCCGACCACGCCGCTCGGACCGCCCCCGGGCTGCTGCGTACGGGACTGCGGCTGATGCTGCTCGCCGCCGCGGTCGGCGCGGTGTGGACGCTGTGGGCGCTGGACGATGTCATCGCGGACCTGCGCACCGGCAGCCAAGGCGTCGCCGAGGACGTGGTCTCCTCCGTGCTCGGCGCGGTCACCGCGGCGCTCGCCACCGGAGGAGCCACCACCACGCTGTGGGTCGGCGCGCTCGGCGCCCCCATGCGCTGGCTGCGCGCCTACCGCAGCCACCGGGCGCTGGAGCCGCTGTGGTCGGCGCTGCACAGCGAACTGCCCGAGATCGCCCTCGACCCGTCGGCCGCCGACCGCCGACCGGGCCTGCGGCAGGCCGAATTCGCCCTCTACCGCAGGGTGATCGAGATCCGCGACGGCCATCTCGCGCTGCGCCCGTACTTCGAGTCCGGCGTCACGGCCTGGACCGACGGACGCGGGGGAGACGACGGCAGCGAGGTGACCGGCGGCGACGCGATCGACTGGGCCGACGAGCGCGGCCGTGACCGGCGGGCCGTGCTCGAAGCGGCCACGATCGCGGCGGCGTTGGAGAACAAACGCGCCGGGCGGCTGTGCGAAGGCACCGCCGCTGAGCGGTTCGCGCCCCCCGGCCACACCCCGCCCACGGTCCCCGGCACCGTGGAGGCCGAGGCGGCCTGGCTGCTGGAGGTGACGGCCGCCTTCACCTCGTCCCCCACGGTCGCCGCCGTACGCCACCGCACCCGTACGACCGCCGCAGCCCATACGGCCGGGGTCCGCGCGTCCGAGGCCCGCATGCCCGAAGTCCGCAACGGCTGAGCCGACCCTCAGACGTCCTGTCCCGCGACCCCGTCGGCGTCCTCCGACAGCTCGAACCACACCGTCTTGCCCTCCGACTCCGGCCGTACGCTCCACTGCTCGGACAGGATGTCGAGCAGGACGAGGCCGCGGCCCGAGGACGCCATCTCGCCCGGGGTGCGCTGGTGGGGCAGTTCGTCACCGCTGTCGGAGACCTCGACGCGCAGCGTGCGGTTGCCGGGCTCGCCCGAGATCGAGGCCATCAGGGCCGCCGTCTGGTCGGTGTGCACCAGCACGTTGCCCAGCAGCTCCGACGCGAGGAGCACGGCGGTGTCCACCTGGTCGGGCTGCGCCCAGTCGTGCAGCAGCGCCCGCAGCTCGGAGCGCGCCTCGGCCAGGCCCTCGGCCTCGTCCTGCTCGATCGTGGTCAGGATGCGCCGAACGGGTCGCACGGGGCGCTGGACGCCGGTGTCGCGGCGCAGCATGAGCAGCGCGATGTCGTCCTCGTTGCGCGGGCTCAGCCGCTCCTCGCCGTTCTCGGTCACCGGGCCGACCACGCTCTGGATCAGCCGGTCGGCCATCCCCTCCAGGTCGGAGGTCGGGCCGGGCGACAGCGCGTCCCGCACCCGGTTCCAGCCGGTGTACATGTCGTGCCCGCCGGTCTCGATGAGCCCGTCCGTGCAGAGCATCATGATCTCCCCGGCCTGGAGCTCCAGTACGTTGACCGGGTAGTCGTCCTCGTCCGGCATCAGGCCGAGCGGCAGCCCGCCCCTGATGTGCTTGATCATGCAGGTGCCGTCCGGCATGCGCAGCACGGGGTGCGGATGCCCGGCCCGCGCCACGTGCAGCGTGCCCGCCGCCGGGTCCGCCTCGATGTAGATGCAGGTCGCGAATCTGTCCCCGTCCAGCGAGGTCAGGAAGCGCGACGTCCGCGACAGCACCGCGTCCGGGCCGTGCCCCTCGGCGGCGTACGCGTGCACGGCGGTCCGCAGCTGGGCCATCAGGCTCGCCGCGTGCAGGTCGTGGCCCTGCACGTCGCCGATGACCAGCGCCAGACGGCCCGAGGGCAGGTCGATGATGTCGTACCAGTCACCGCCCACCACCAGCCCGCCGCCGGTCGGCACGTACCGCGAGGTCACGGTCATCCCGCGGTACACCGACGCGCCCCGCCCCATGCTGCTGCGCAGCCCGCGCGACAGGGCCAGCTCCGCCTCGCCGGTGTGCGTCCGCTCCAGGGCGCGGGAGATCAGCCGGGCGAGCGTGACCAGCGTGCTGCGCGTGTCGCTGTCGAAGTCGACGTCGTCCAGGAACGCCACCAGCCACACCCCGGTGATCCGGCCCGTGCTCACCAGCGGCAGGAACGCCCACGACCTGCTGCCCTTGCGGGCCGCGAGCCGCCACGTCGTCGGAAAGCGGTCGCGGTACTCCTCGACCGTGGGCAGATACACCGGGCGGCCGGTGCGCAGCACCTCCGCCGCCGGATAGTCGGTGGTGATCGTCATACGGACGGTCCGGCTGCCGCTGGTCCGGTACCCGTACCGCCCGATCAGGTTCAGCGACCGCTCGGTGACGCCGAACAGGGCGGTGCCGTCCATCGGGAACTCCGGCGAGGTGAGCGACGCCAGAGCCATGAAGACCTCGTCCACGGAGGTCGCCTCGGCCAGGGCGCGGCCCGCCTCCAGCATCCGCACATCACGGTGCCTGCCCGCGTCGGTGGGCGCGCGGGCGGCGCCGTCCCGCTCACCGTCCTCGCCCGGCGCGGGCCTGCGGGTCCTCTCGTGCGGGCCGGTCTCGTTCAGGGCATCGATCTGACGCAGTTCGGCGGCCTGCTCGGCGGCGCGCCCCGCCGTCCGGTCGTCCGCCGGGGGTCCCTCGTCACGATCGTTCATCCACGGCCCCTTCGACTCATCCGCCGTCCCGTCGCTTCGTAGCTTCGTCGTTTTGTCCGCTTGTCGTCCGTACCATGCTCCGTCGAGTCGGCCGTCCGTGCAGCGCGGTGTACGCCGTGACCGGCCGTCCGGCTGGCGGGCCCGCTCGCGCCGTACTAAGACAGGAGGTGTGCCGGACCGCGTTCACGGGGCAGGGGAGCAGACGGACGCGAAGACCTGAGAAGGGACGGATGTCGTGGCACGACCCAGGATTCTCGTGGTGGGCGCCGGTTTCGCAGGAGTGGCGTGCGTACGCCGCCTGGAGCGGTCGCTCGCCGCCGACGAGGCGGACGTCTCACTGGTCACACCGTTTTCGTACCAGCTCTACCTGCCGTTGCTCCCCCAAGTGGCCTCCGGGGTGCTGACCCCGCAGTCCATCGCGGTGTCGCTGCGCCGCAGCAGCAGGCACCGGACCCGGATCATCCCCGGCGGGGCCGTGGGAGTGGACACCAAGGCCAAGGTCTGCGTGATCCGCAAGATAACGGGCGAGATTTTGAACGAGCCGTACGACTACATCGTGCTGGCGCCCGGCAGCGTCACCCGCACCTTCGACATCCCCGGACTGCTGGACAACGCGCGCGGCATGAAGACGCTCGCCGAGGCCGCGTACATCCGCGACCACGTCATAGCGCAGCTCGACCTCGCGGACGCCAGCCAGGACGAGGCCGAGCGGGCCTCCCGGCTCCAGTTCGTGGTGGTCGGCGGCGGCTACGCGGGCACCGAGACCGCCGCCTGCCTCCAGCGGCTGACCAGCAACGCGGCCAAGCGCTACCCGCGCCTCGACCCGAAGCTGATCAAGTGGCACCTGATCGACATCGCCCCGAAGCTGATGCCGGAACTCGGCGACAAGCTGGGCAGGAGCGCGCTGGAGATCCTCGGCAAGCGCGGCATCGAGGTCTCGCTCGGGGTGTCGATCGCGAAGGCGGGACCCGAGGAGGTCACCTTCACCGACGGCAGGGTGCTGCCCTGCCGCACCCTGATCTGGACCGCGGGCGTCGCCGCGAGCCCGCTGGTCGCCACGCTCGACGCCGAGACGGTACGCGGCAGGCTCGCGGTCACCCCCGAGATGACCGTGCCGGGGCTCGACGGTGTCTTCGCGCTGGGCGACGCGGGCGCGCTGCCCGACGTCACGAAGGGCGAGGACGGCGCGATCTGCCCGCCCACCGCGCAGCACGCCATGCGGCAGGGCCGCACGATGGCCGACAACATCCTGGCCACCCTGCGCCACCGGCCGCTCACGCCGTACGCGCACAAGGACCTCGGCCTGGTGGTCGACCTCGGCGGCAAGGACGCGGTCTCCAAGCCGCTCGGCATCGAACTGCGCGGCCTGCCCGCCCAGGCGGTCGCCCGCGGCTACCACTGGTCGGCGCTGCGCACCAACGTCGCCAAGACCCGCGTCATGACCAACTGGCTGCTCAACGCGGTGGCGGGCGACGACTTCGTCCGCACCAACTTCCAGTCCCGCAGCGCCGGCACCCTGCGCGACTTCGAGTACACCGACACGTATCTGACGCGCGAGGAGATCCTGGAGCACACCAGGGGCATGGTCGCGGGCGGCTGACGGCGGCTGACGGCGGCGGTCGCCGGACGTTACGGTCGCCGTACACATCGGGCCGTCGCATACGGCGGGCCGCCGCGTCCGCCGGGAGGACGGAGAGCGTGAGCACGGGTACGGGTACGGAGCCGGTCACCGGCACGGACGTCGTGGACGAGGCGGTACGCGGCAGGCCCGCGCCCGCCCTGCGCGGCCTGGTCGGCTGGTACTCCGGCTACCGGCAGCGCGGCGTGCCACCGACCAGGCACCGGGGGCTGCCGTCCCCGTACCTGACGCTGATCCTCACGCTCGACGAACCGCTCACCGTCGCCGCCCACCCCGACCCGGCGGAACCGCCCGGCGACTTCTCGGCGCTCGTCGGCGGCCTGCACACCACCCCCGCGCTGATCAGCGTGCCCGGCCGCCAGTCCGGCGTGCAGATCGCCCTCGACCCGCTGGGCGCCCGCGTCCTGCTCGGGCTGCCCGCGAGCGCGCTGGCCGGAGCGGATCTCGCCGCGCAGGACGTGCTCGGACCGTCGGTCGCCGACGTCCTGGACCGGCTGCGGGCCGCCCCGGACTGGGCGGGCCGCTTCGCCGTCGTCGACGCCTGGCTGCTCGACCGGGCACGCGCCGACCCGCGCGCGGGCGTACGGCTCCATCCGGAGGTACGGCACGCGTGGCGGCTGCTCGCGGCCACCGGCGGCACGATCGGCGTGGCGCGGCTGGCGGCCGAGGTCGGCTGGAGCGACCGGCGGCTGCGGGACCGCTTCGCGGCCGAGGTGGGACTGAGCCCGAAGGCCGCCGCACGGGTGATCCGCTTCGACCGCACCCGCCGCGGCCTGGCCTCCTACGGCGCCGCCGAGGGGCGGCTGGCCAGAATCGCCGTCGACCGCGGCTACTTCGACCAGGCGCACATGGACCGCGAATTCCGGGCCCTGGCGGGCTGCCCGCCGACACTGTGGCTCGCCGAGGAGCGCCGAAACATCCAATCCGGGCACCACCCGTCCGAGTGAGGCTGGACGCGACAGCACACCGGCAGCACTGAGGAGGTCCGATCCCCATGACCGAGAGCACTGGCGACAACCCGGCGCAGGGCGCGAGCGGCGGCGGTTCCGCGCGAGCGAAGACCGCACCGCCGCCCCAGGTCTGGCCCACCCTGCGCGCCCGCGACGCCCGCGGGCTGATCCGCTTCCTCGTGGACGCGTTCGGCTTCGAGGAAACCGCGGTCTACGGCGAGGGCGACACCGTCGCGCACGCCGAACTGGCCTGGCCCGAAGGCGGCGGCATCATGCTCGGCTCGGTCCGCGAGGACCCGGACGGCACCTGGGCCAAGCGGCCCCCCGGCTCCTTCGGCGCCTACGTCGTCACCGCGGACCCCGACGCGCTGCACGCGCGCGCCAAGGCCGCGGGCGCCGAGATCACCACCGAGCTGTTCGAGACGGACTACGGCTCCCGCGACTTCGCGGCCCGCGACATCGAGGGCAACCACTGGTACTTCGGCACCTATCCGGGCGAGCCGCGATAGGCCCGCGCGGCCTCAGTCGGCCAGCCGGAACTCCAGGTCCGTCTCCCACTTCGCGGTGTCGGGCTGCGAGCGCGGATCGGTGCGGTAGCTCTCCATCCGGCAGCCCCACCGGTCGCCCTCGGCCGTCGGCCTCATGTCCCAGCGCAGCCCCGCCGCCAACGCCCAGTCGAGCAGCAGCGCCGTGGCGCCGACGAGCCCGGCGGGGCTGCCGAGGTGCGTGTACGTCACGAAGCGGCCCGCGGGCAGCACGCCGGAGAACAGGTCGCCGTCGCGCACCACCGCCCCCGCGACGGGCACCCCCGCCTCGACCTCGAGCTGCCTCGCCATGTCGATGACGTTGTACTTGAGGAAGGGCGGCCCGGCGGGCTTCACGCCGAGCGCGGACAGCCGCCCGATGACTTCGGGGATGCGGTGGGCGATGGTGTCGACCGATTCCATGGTGACAAGGGCCCGGACGGCCGCGTACGGGCGAGCGGCGCGGTCGACGATCCGGGGCGGTACGTATCCGGTAGTGGTCATGCCCCGGTAGACCGGCCGCGGACCGCGAACTCATCGCGGGCGCCGTACGGGGTCCGCGAAAACCACTTGCGGGCCTTCGTAGCGTTGGCTCGTATGACGAACAGTGACGGCCTGCTCGCGGCCTATGACGAGCAGATGCGCGGCGCTCCGCCGAACCTCCCCGCCGGGGTCAGGTGCGAGTGGGACGGACCGGTCCTGCGGCTCAGCGGGCAGTACCGCGGCTTCGTGAGCACACCGCCCGACCTCGGCGTGGAGGGCGCGGAGCTGGACCGGCTGATCGCCCGCCAGCGCGACTTCTTCGCGGCGCGCGGCGAGGCCGTGGAGTGGAAGACCCGCGCGCACGACCGGCCCGCCGACCTGCCCGAGCGGCTGCTCGCGGCCGGCTTCGTGCCCGAGGAGCGGGAGACCGTCGTGATCGGGCGGGCCGAGGAGATGACGGCCGACCCCGTATTGCCGGACGGCGTCGTCCTGCGTCAGGTCACCGCCGACGCCGACCTGCGGCGGATCGCCGCCATGGAGTCGGCCGTGTGGGGCCAGGACTGGGGGTGGCTGGCCGACGACCTGGCCGGCCGGATCGCCGCCGCGCCCACCGAGGTCGTCGTCCTGGTCGCGGAGGCCGACGGCCAGGTCGTCTCGGCGGCCTGGCTGGTGGTCAGGACCGGCACCGACTTCGCCGGGCTGTGGGGCGGCTCGACACTGGAGGCGTGGCGCGGCCGGGGCATCTACCGTGCGCTGGTCGCCGCCCGCGCCAATGTCGCCGCCGCCCGGGGCATCCGCTACCTCCAGGTCGACGCCTCGGACGACAGCGCGCCGATCCTGCGGCGCCTCGGCTTCCACGCGGTGACGACCACGACGCCGTACATCTGGTCGCCCCCGGTCCGGACCTGAGAGCGGGGACGTGCCCGCGGTACGGACTCCCGTGCCGCGCCCGGCCACCGGTCTCTTTACGGTAGGGGTATGGAAGAGAGCACCGAGGACATCTCGCGGACCGCGGTCCAAGCGGCCCACGACCTGCGGGTGACGGTCAGCCGTCTGCTGCGCAGGCTGCGGGAGATCGCCGACACACAGGACCTGACCCCCTCCCAGACCTCGGTGCTCAGCAGGCTGGGCAAGGGCGAGGAGTCCACCGCCAGCGCGCTGGCCGCCGCGGAGGGGGTCCGTCCGCAGTCGATGGCCGTCGCGCTCGGGGCGCTCGAACAGCACGGGTTCATCGAGCGCCACCCCGATCCCCGCGACGGCCGCAGGCAGTTGATCGTGCTCACCGCCGCGGGCCGCGAGCGGGTCCAGGGCAACCGCGTGGCCCGCGAGGAGTGGCTGGCCCGCGCCTTCCAGGACCGCTACACGCCGCAGGAGCGCGAGACGGTCATCGAAGCGCTGGCCCTGATGGAACGCCTCACCCAGCCGTAGCCCGCGCGGCGGCCGTCCTCACGCGGGTCCTGATCCGGCGGGCCCTGTTCCGTCGGGTCCTGTTCCGTCGGGCCCCGATCCGGCATTCCCCGACCCGGCGGGCCCTTCCGGCGGCTCCTCGCGCTCGACCGCCGCGAGGGTGCGGCCGGTGAGGACCGAGCGGGCCCTGCGCGGATCCGGAGTGGTCCCGCGGCCCGGCGTGCTGTGCGCGTCCTTCTTCTTGACCAGCAGCCACGCCGGGTCCGCCGCGTCCCCCTGACCGCCGTCGGCGGCCTGGTGGATCCGGGTCAGCGCGTACGCGCCGAGCAGTTTCGTACCGCGCAGCTCGAAGGAGGCGTGGCCGCGCTCCAGGGCCCGCGCGAACGCCTCGGGACCGCCGTCCGTCAGCGGGTGGTAGGTGCCGTGGTCCCAGACGATGACGGGCCCCGCGCCGTACTGGCCGCCGGGGATCACGCCCTCGTACTCCCGGTACTCCAGCGGGTGGTCCTCGGTGGGCACCGCGAGCCGTTTGTCGCGCGGGTCGGTGGACGGCCCCCTCGGGACCGCCCAGGACTTCAGCACCCCGTCGACCTCCAGCCGGAAGTCGAAGTGCATCCGGGTCGCGTCATGGATCTGCACGACGAAGGACGGGTCGTCGCCGGGGGCCGCCGTACCGCCCTCGGGCTCGTCGGTGCGGTCGAAGCGCCGCATGCCGCGGTACTTCGCCAGCCGGTCCCGCTCCTGGCCCGTACCCCGGTCGGCGCCCTGGCCCGCTTCCTTGTCGTCGCCCGAGCCCGTGCCCGTCCTCGCGTTGCTGTTCGCGTCGGTGTCGGCGTCCGCCACGACGGCTCCTCTCCGTACGGCCCGCTTCTGCCATCATCGGGCAGCCGGAGCGACCCGGCCCGGCCGGAGCGCTCCGCACGGGTGGCTGCCGGCCGCCGGAAGAGGCAGGCTCGACAGTGGGGCCACGGGAAGCGCACGGCCCCGGCCACCGTTGCACGGCAGGAAGACGTACGCAGACGCACACCAACAAGTGTGGAGACATCGCATGAGCGGATCGGCGGACATCGGCGTCACCGGGCTGGCAGTGATGGGCAGCAATCTCGCCCGGAACTTCGCCCGCCACGGCTTCACCGTGGCCTTGCACAACCGCACCACCGCCAAGACGAACGCCCTGGTGGAGCAGTTCGGCGACGAGGGCACCTTCATCGCCGCGCAGTCCGCGCAGGAGTTCGTCGCGGCCCTGGAACGGCCGCGGCGGCTGGTCATCATGGTCAAGGCCGGTGAGGCCACCGACGCGGTGATCCAGGAATTCGCGCCGCTGCTGGAGTCGGGCGACGTGATCATCGACGGCGGCAACGCGCACTTCGCCGACACCCGCCGCCGCGAGAAGGAACTGCGCGAGCAGGGCATCCACTTCGTCGGCACCGGTATCTCCGGCGGCGAGGAGGGCGCGCTCAACGGCCCGTCGATCATGCCCGGCGGGTCCGCCGAGTCCTACGAGTCGCTCGGCCCGCTGCTGGAGCGGATCGCCGCCAAGGCCGAGGACGGCACGCCCTGCACGACGCACATCGGCCCCGACGGCGCCGGCCACTTCGTGAAGATGGTGCACAACGGCATCGAGTACGCCGACATGCAGCTCATCGCCGAGGCGTACCACCTGCTGCGCGAGGTCGCCGGTTACTCGCCCGAGCAGATCGCCGAGACCTTCAAGACCTGGAACACCGGGCGCCTGGACTCGTACCTGATCGAGATCACCGCGCAGGTGCTCGCGCACACCGACGCGGCCACCGGCAAGCCCTTCGTGGACGTCGTCGCCGACCAGGCGGAGCAGAAGGGCACCGGCCGCTGGACCGTACAGATCGCCCTCGACCTGGGCGTCCCCGTCTCCGGCATCGCCGAGGCGGTCTTCGCCCGCTCGCTGTCGGGCCACGGCGAACTGCGGGCCGCCTCGCGCGACCTGCCGGGCCCCTCGGGTGCGGTGCTCGGCGAGGCCGAGGCCGCCGCCTTCGCCGACCGTGTGGAGCAGGCGCTGTACGCGTCCAAGATCGTGTCGTACACGCAGGGATTCCACCAGATCCAGGCGGGCAGCCAGACCTACGACTGGGACATCGACCTGGGCGCGGTCGCGTCGATCTGGCGCGGCGGCTGCATCATCAGGGCCGCCTTCCTCGACCGGATCAAGGAGGCGTACGACAGCCGTCCCGACCTGCCGAGCCTGCTGTCCGACAAGCAGTTCGCCGAGGAGATCGGCGCGGCGCAGGACGACTGGCGGTCGGTCGTGGCGACCGCGGTGGGCCACGGCGTGCCCACGCCCGGTTTCTCCGCGGCGCTGGCGTACTACGACGCGCTGCGCGCCGAGCGGCTGCCCGCGGCGCTCACGCAGGGTCAGCGCGACTTCTTCGGCGCGCACACCTACCGGCGCACCGACCGCGAGGGCTCTTTCCACACGTTGTGGGGCGGCGACCGCTCGGAGGTGAGCACGGATTGACCCGACTGCCACGTGCGTGTGGCGCGTGGACCGGGGCACAAGGAAAGTGAACGGGTACAGCACGTCACCAGGAGGACTCGTCATGATCAAGCCCGCTGATCTCCGCGAATGGCGCGACCACGACGTGGTCGACGCAGAGGGACACAAGATCGGCTCCCTCGAAGCGGTGTATGTGGACACCGGCACGGACGAGCCGCTGATGGTCACGGTCCAGATCGGCCTGCCCACCAGGCACCGACTCACCTTCACGCCCGTCACGGACGTGATCGTGGGCCCCGGATGGGTGAAGGTCCCGTACGACAAGGCATTGGTGAAGTCGGCCCCCTCGATCGGCACGGACGACGTCCTGCCCGTCGAGGACGAGGAGGCGATCTTCCAGCACTACGGTCTGCCGTACAAGCCGACCGGCGACGGCGTGCGCCTGCTCGCCCGACGCTGACGGCGCGTTCGCTGACAGCGCGCGAGCACTGACGGGTACACCCGTTCCCGCACCATCGCCCGTGAGAGAACAACCGAGTGGGGGGGGGGGGGGGGGGGGGGGGGGGGAACCCACAACGTCTCCCGCAAAACCCCCCCAAGGCCCCGGCTGGTCAAGCGTGGGGGCTCTGACCGAGGGTGGGGGGGTGTTCG
>NZ_JBVHMF010000007.1:246478-300489 GCF_055558595.1 Streptomyces sp. NPDC025721
TCCCCCCCCCTTGTCTCCAAAAAGACAGACTCGGGGGTGTCTCTCCCCCCCCCCCCCCCCCCCCCCCCCCCACCGCGTTCCCCGGACGGCCCTAGCCGGGCCGCTGATTGCGGCGGCGCGGCGCCCGGCCCGGGGGCTGCGAGGGCTGCGGGCGGTGCTCGATCTCCGGCAGGTCGCGGCTGACCGGGTGCTCCGCGGTCAGCATGAAGGACTTCTCGTAGTGCAGGACCTCGATCGGCTCGCCCTCCGCGAGGGTGTACGTGGCCTTGCTCCTGGTGACCTCGACGTGCAGCCGGCGCCCGCGGAAGGCCAGCCGGAAGGCGATCCGGCTGAGCGCGTCGGGCAGCCGGGGCGCGAAGCGGATCGGGTCGCCGTCGAAGAGCCGCATCCCGCCGAGCCCCGACACCAGCGCCGTCCACGTACCGGCGAGCGCCGCGATGTGCAGGCCGTCGCGCGAGTTGTTCTCCAGGTCGCCGAGGTCGATCAGCGCCGACTCGCCGAGGTAGTCGTAGGCCAGTTGGAGATGGCCGACCTCGGCGGCGATGATCGACTGGCAGTACGCCGACAGCGAGGAGTCGCGGACGGTCAGCGGCTCGTAGTACGCGAAGTTCCGTACCTTCTGGGCGTGTTCGAAGGCGTCTCCGCGCAGGAACATCGCCAGCACCAGGTCGGCCTGCTTGACCACCTGCTTGCGGTACAGGTCGAAGTAGGCGTAGTTGAGCAGCAGCGGATAGTGCGCCGGATCGGTCTCGGCGAAGTTCCACACCTGGTGCCGGGTGAAGCCCTTGGACTGCTCGTGGACCCCCAGCTCCTCGTTGTACGGCAGGGACATCGCCGCCGCCGCGTCCCGCCAGGCCGCCGTCTCCTCGTCGGTGACGCCCAACTCGGCGGCCCGGCGCGGATGGCGCTCGGCGGCGTCCGCCGCCGCGACGAGATTCGCCTGCGCCATCAGGTTGGTGTACGCGTTGTCGTCGCTGATCGCGCTGTACTCGTCGGGCCCGGTCACGCCGTCGATGTGGAAGGCCCCCGCGTGGTCGTGATGACCCAGGGACCGCCACAACCTGGCGGTTTCCGCGAGGAGTTCGAGGCCGATGTTCTCCTCGAAGTCCCGGTCGCCGGTGGTCGTCACATAGCGCACCACCGCGTCGGCGATGTCGGCGTTGATGTGGAAGGCCGCCGTGCCCGCGGGCCAGTACCCCGACGCCTCGGCGCCGTTGATCGTCCGCCACGGGAACGCGGCACCGGCCAGGCCCAGTTGATGGGCGCGCTCCTGGGCCGCAGGCAGCGTGTTGTGGCGCCAGCGCAGCACCTCCGAGGTCGCGCGCGGCGCGGTGAAGGTCAGCACCGGCAGCACGGCCGTCTCGGCGTCCCAGAAGGTGTGACCGTCGTAGCCGGAGCCGGTCAAGCCCTTGGCGGGGATCGCCCGTTCCTCGGCCCGCGCACCGGCCTGCAGCACGTGGAAGAGCCCGAAGCGCACCGCCTGCTGGATCTCGGTGTCGCCGTCGACCTCCACGTCCGCCCGGTCCCAGAAGTCGTCCAGGTAGGCGCGCTGCTGCTCCAGCAGGCCGTCCCACCCGGTGTCGCGGGCGCCGACCAGCGCCGCGTCCGCCTGGTCGCGCAGCGCGGGCAGCGACCGGGTCGCCGACCAGCCGTACGCGACGAATTTCTCCAGCCGCAGCCGCTGTCCGGACTCCAGTACGGAGGTGATGGTGAGCCTGCTGACGTCGTCGTCGGACTCCGAGGAGACCTTCGTGGTCGCCTCGGGGCCGTCCACGCGGTGATCGGCGGCGGCGGCCAGCCGCAGTCCGCTGCGGGCCGTGGAGTGCACCAGCCGGAGCCGGGTGCCGGACGCGAAGTTCTCCTCCGGCACCAGCGGGTTCTCCAGCGCGGCGGCCCGCCGCGGGTCGCCCTCGCTGCGCGGCACCTCCTCGTTGGCCACCAGTTCCGACTGCACGACCACCCGCAGGCTGCCGTCCAGCGGCTCCACCTCGTACGCGACGGCGGCCACCGCGCGCTGCGTGAAGGACACCATGCGCGTCGAACGCACCCGCACCGCGCGGCCCGCGGGGGAGACCCACTCGCACACCCGGCGCAACACCCCGGCCCGCAGGTCCAGTTCACGCTCGTGCGAACGGATCGTGCCGTACCGCAGGTCGAACGGCTCGTCGTCCACCAGCAGCCGGATGATCTTGCCGTTGGTGACGTTGATGACGGTCTGCCCGGACTCCGGGTCGCCGTAGGCCGCTTCGGCGTACGGCAGCGGGTGCGTCTCGTGCAGCCCGTTGAGGTACGAGCCGGGCAGGCCGTTCGGCTCGCCCTCGTCGAGGTTGCCGCGCCAGCCGATGTGCCCGTTGGAGACGGCGAAGACGGACTCGCTCTGCGGCAGCACGTCCAGATTCAGTTCGGACTCGCGCAGGCTCCAGGGGGCGACCTCATAGGCGGGGTCGGTGATCACGCGGTCACTCCGATCAGGTCGGCGAGGTCCTTCACGACGGTGTCGGCGCCGTGCTCGCGCAGCGCGTCGGTCTGTCCGACCCGGTCCACGCCGACGACGAAGCCGAAGTGCCCGGAGCGGCCCGCGTCCATGCCGACCAGCGCGTCCTCGAAGACCGCCGCGCGGGCGGCGTCGAAGCCCAGTTCCTCGGCCGCGGCCAGGAAGGTGTCCGGGTGCGGCTTGCCCGGCAGATGCCGCTCCTTGGCGACAACACCGTCCACCCGTACGTCCAGCAGGTGCTCGATGCCCGCGGAGACCAGCACGTCACGGCAGTTGGCGCTGGACGACACCACCGCCGTGCGCAGGCCCGCCGCCCGTACCGCCTCCAGATAGCGCACCGAGCCGGGGTAGGGGCGTACGCCCTCGGTGCGGATCTTCTCCAGCACGACGTCGTTCTTGCGGTTGCCGAGGCCGTTGACGGTCTGCCGGTCCGGTGGGTCGCCGTCCTCGCCCTCGGGCAGTTCGATGCCGCGGGCCCGGAGGAAGGTGCGCACGCCGTCGGCGCGCGGACGTCCGTCCACGTACGCGTCGTAGTCCGCCTTCGCGTCGAAGGGGCGGAAACCCTCGCCGTCCCTGTCCCGCAGGAAGTCGTCGAAGGTCTCCTTCCACGCGGCCGCGTGCACCAGCGCGGTCGGCGTCAGCACGCCGTCCAGGTCGAAGAGGCACGCTCGTACGCCATGGGGCAGTCCGATCTCCGTCATGCCGCACAGGTTCCCACTGATACCCGACACCATGCCGACCAGGGGGTGAAGACCCCCCGTGTCGCCGAACGCCGGGCGAGCGGGAGGCGCGAGGTCCGCGACCCCGCCCGCGTCGCGCGTGTCGTGCGCCGGGTCCGGGTGCCGGGTCCGGGTGCCGCCCGGCGTGTCGTGCGCCGGGTCAGCCGGACACGGGGAGCCTGCGGACCTTCACGGCGTTGTCGGTACGCGTGGTCGGGCGCCCGTCGGGGTCGTTCTGGATCCGCTCGTGCTCCGCGCAGAGCAGCACCTCCCACGCGCCGTCCGGCAGTTCGAGGCAGGCCAGCACCTCCTGCGGCGAGGGCAGATGCACCTCGGGGTGCGGGTTCTTCTCCCAGGCGGGGAAGCCCGAGTGGCCGACGACGAGCAGGACGCCGCCGGGCGCGACGGCCGCCGCCGCTGTCCGCAGGATCTCCTCGCGCGGCATCTCGCCCGGGGTGTGCAGGAATTGGGCCGAGACGAGGTCGAACGCGCCCTCGGGGAAGGACACGCCGAGGTCGTGCCGCTGCCAGTCGATCCGGTCGCCGACGCCCGCCTCCTCGGCGTGCCGCGCCGCGCGGTCGAGCGCGACCCCCGAGATGTCGGTGGCGGTGACCCGCCAGCCCTGCCGGGCGAGCCAGATCGCGTCGCCGCCCTCGCCGGAGCCCAGGTCGAGCGCCCGGCCGGGTGGCAGCCCGGCCACCTCGCGGACCAGGACCGTATTGGGATCGCCGCTCCAGATCCGCTCGCTCCCGGAGTAGCGGGCGTTCCAGAACTCCTCGCCCTGGAGCTCCTCGGTCGCCGGAGTGTTGTCGGTCATCGGCCTGTCCTTGCCCTTCGTGAGTCTTGTGATCTTCGTGGAGCGCGCCCGCACGGGCGTGTCGCCGTCGTCCGCGCGGTGGTGTCGGCGCGCCGTTCCCGTACGGGTCGGTGCCGTCCTCGTACCGCTGGGAGCCGTCCTCGTACCGCTCGGTGCCGTCCCCGTACCGCTGGGAGCCGCGCGCCCTACGCGGTCGGCGCGGCGCCCGCCGAAGCGCGGCGCGCGGCCACCGCGGCCAGCGTCTCCTGCTCGGTCAGATCCGCGTTGATCGCCGCGGCGGCCCTGACACCCGCCGTGGCGCCGCCGATGAGGATCTCGACAGGTGAGGCCACATTGCCCGCGACCCAGACGCCCGGCACAGCGGTGGCGCCGGTCGGATCGGCCTCGACCCGGGTGCCGATCGGCACCCCGCCGATCTCCTGCTCGACCGTGGCCAGACCGAGGTCCGCCAGCAGATCCGTCCTGGCGTCCAGGCGGGTGGACACCACCAGCGCCTGGCAGGGGATCACCCGGCCACCGGCCAGTGTCATACCGGTGAGCCGGTCGTCGGTCACCTCCACGGCGGCCACCTCGCCCTCGACCACGGCGATCCCGCGGGCGGCCAGCCGCTCGTACTGCTCGTCGTCCGGCTCGGGCGCGGTGTGCACGAAGAGGGTGACGTCCTGGCTCCACTGCCGCCACATCAGCGCCTGGTGCACCGCCAGCGGGCCGGTGCCCAGCACGCCGATCGCCTGGCCGCTCACCTCCCAGCCGTGGCAGTACGGGCAGTGCAGCACCTCGCGCCCCCACCGCCCGGCCAGCCCCCGCACCTCGGGCAGCCCGTCCACTAGGCCGGTCGCCAGCAGCAGCCGCTCGGCGCGCACCGCTGAGCCGTCGTCCAGCCCGACACGGAAGCCGCCGCCGTCGAGCCGCGCGGCCGAGACGGCCCGGCCCTCGGCGGTCTCACCGCCGTAGCGGGCGACCTCCTCCCGGCCGGTGGCCAGCAGCTCCGCGGGCGTCGCGCCCTCGCGGCCCAGGTAGTTGTGGATGCCGTCGGCGGGCGCGTTGCGCGGCTCGCCCGCGTCGATCACCAGCACCGAGCGGCGCGCCCGGCCCAGCGTCAGGGCCGCGCTCAGCCCGGCCGCCCCGCCGCCGACCACCACGACGTCGAAGCGCCGCTCCCCGGCCGCCTCCGTACGCGCCGCCGCCTGCCCGTTTCCGTTCCCGCTCACCTTGTCGGTCATGGTGACCACCTCCGAGCACGGAGCATCGGACACCTGACGTGCGGGCGGCAAACATTGTTGCCGGAACAGCAATATTGATCCGGGTCGGCCGGGGTACCCGTGGACAAGGGGACCACGACGCGAGGAGACGGCATGGAGTACACCCGGCTGGGCACGACGGGCCTGAAGGTGTCACGGATCGCCCTGGGGATGATGAGCTACGGCGACCCGGCCAACCGGGCGTGGATGCTCGACGAGGAAGCGTCCGAGCCTCTGGTGCGGCGGGCCGTCGAGGGCGGTGTGACGTTCTTCGACACCGCCGACATGTACTCGCTCGGCCGCAGCGAGGAGATCACCGGACGGCTGCTGAGCAAGCTCTTCGCCCACCGCGACGACTACGTGCTCGCCACCAAGGTCTGCCTGCCGATGGGACCGGGCCCCAACGACGGAGGGCTGTCCCGCAAGCACATCCTGGCGGGCGTCGACGCCTCACTGCGCCGGCTCGGCACCGACTACGTGGACCTCTACCAGATCCACCGCTGGGACTACGAGACCCCCATCGAGGAGACGATGGAGGCGCTCGCCGACGTCGTCCGCTCGGGCAAGGCCCGCTACATCGGCGCGTCCAGCATGTTCGCGTACCAGTTCGCCACCGCCCAGTACACGGCGAAGGCGGCGGGACAGCCGCGCTTCGTGTCGATGCAGAACCACTACAACCTCGTCTACCGCGAGGAGGAGCGGGAGATGATCCCGCTCTGCCGGGAGCAGGGCGTCGGCGCCATCCCCTGGAGCCCGCTGGCCCGCGGCCTGCTCGCCGGATCACGCGGCAGGGACGGCGAGCGCAGGACCGTACGCTCCGGCAGCGACGCCTACGCCGACGAGCTCTACACCGAGGCCGACTTCGACGTGGTCGACGCCGTCCGCTCCGTCGCGGACGAACGCGGCGTGCCCATGGCCCGGATCGCGCTCGCCTGGCTGCTCAGCCGACCGGCCGTGACCGCCCCCATCGTCGGCGCAACCAAGCTCGCCCACGTGGACGACGCCGTCGGCGCGGTCGAGGTGACCCTCACCGACGACGAGATCGCCCGTCTCGAAGCGCCTTACGTCCCGCACACGATCCGCGGCCACCGGTGACGTCCGTCGGCCGTGCGCGGGCCACGGCCACGGGACCGCACGCGGTCCCGGAGCGGGCCGGTGCCTGAGGTCAGCGCGCGGTCTCCGGCTGCGACGGCTCGGGGGAGACCCGCGCGGCCGGGGCGGGGCGACCGCCGGAGCGGCGGAAGAAGAAGTACAGCGTGGGCACGAGGTAGACGCCCCAGGCGCAGACCTGGAGCACCGTCGGGTCCGGCTGGAAGTTGAAGACGCCCTTGAGCAGGGTGCCGTACCAGCTGTCCGGCGGGATCGTGGAGCTGATGTCGAAGGCCAGGCTGTTCAGGCCGCCGATCCAGCCCGCCTCCTGGAGGTCGTGCAGACCGTACGCGAGCACACCGGCCGCGACCACGACCAGCATGGCACCGGTCCAGGTGAAGAACTTCGCCAGATTGATCCGCACCGCGCCCCGGTAGAACAGCCAGCCCAGGATCACGGCGGTGACCAGACCGAGCATCGCGCCGATCAGCGGACGGACGCCGTCGTCGCTCGACTGCACGGCCGTCCACACGAACAGCGCCGTCTCCAGGCCCTCGCGGCCGACGGACAGGAAGGCCGTGACGACCAGCGCGGTCGTGCCCATCGCGAGCGCGGCGTCCAGCTTGCCGTGCAGCTCGGCCTTCAGATGCCGCGCGGTGCGGCGCATCCAGAACACCATCCAGGTGACCAGCGCGACCGCGATGATGGACAGCGAACCGCCCAGCGCCTCCTGGGCCTTGAAGGTCAGCTCCGACGAACCGAACTGGAGCAGCGCGCCGAAGCCGAAGCTCAGCAGCACGGCGGCGCCGATGCCGGTCCAGACCGGCGGCAGGCTCTCGCGCCGCTCCGACTTGACCAGGTAGGCGATCAGGATGCAGACGATCAGGCTGGCTTCCAGGCCCTCTCGCAGGCCGATCAGATAGTTGGCGAACACGGCGGTACTCCAGGGGCCGGGACGGGTGGGACGCTGGTCGGGGGGAGGGGCGGGGTCAGCCGAGCAGGGACTGCCCCCACCATTCGCCGGATTTCCGGACGCCGGGCGGGCAGGCGAAGTGCGCGGAACCGACGTGCTGGATGTACTCGTTGAGCGCGTCGCTCGCGGCGAGCCGCCGCTGCAACGGGACGAACGCCTTACGGGTGTCGCGCTGGTACGCGAGGAAGAACAGCCCCGCGTCCAGCCGCCCCAGACCGTCCGAGCCGTCGGTGAAGGAGAAGCCGCGGCGCAGGATCATCTGCCCGGCGTTGCTGTCCGGATGGGCCAGGCGTACATGCGCGTCCTTCGGCATCAGCCCGAGGTCGGGCGTGTCGCGCTCGCGCTGCTTGCCGTACGGCGCGCCCTCGCCCTTGGTGCGGCCGAACACGTCCTCCTGCGCCTGGAGGCCCTCGCGGTCCCAGGTCTCGATGTGCATACGAATCCGGCGCGCGACCAGGTACGAGCCGCCGGTCATCCAGTCGGGACCGTCCCCCGGCCCCGCCCACACATGGCCGTCCAGCGTCGATGTGTCGGTGCCCGACACATTGTGCGTGCCGTCCTTGAAGCCCATCAGATTGCGCGGCGTCTGCGCGTCCGGCGTCGTCGAGGACGTCTTGCCGAAGCCGAGCTGCGACCAGCGCACCGACACCTTGCCCATGCCGATCCTGGCGAGATTGCGGATCGCGTGCACCGCGACCTGCGGATCGTCCGCGCACGCCTGGACGCACAGGTCGCCGCCGCTGCGGGCCGGGTCGAGATTGTCGCCGGGGAAGTGCGGCAGGTCGATCAGCGCCGCAGGGCGCCGGGCACGCAGACCGAACCGGTCGGTGCGCGTGCCGTCCTCGGCGACCTGCTCGAACAGACTCGGGCCGAAGCCGACCGTGAGGGTCAGCCGGGAGGCGGGCAGGCCCAGCGCCTCACCGGTGTCGTCCGGCGGCGCCTCGGCCGGCCCGTCCACCGCGCCCGTGCCGACCTCGCGTCCCGCCGTCATCGCGGCGGCGGCGCTCGTCCACTCCTTGAGCAGCGCGGCCAGCTCAGCCTTGTCGTCGGTGAGGACGTCGAACGCCGCGAAGTGCAGCCGGTCCTGGACGGGGGTGGCGATGCCCGCCTGGTGCTCACCGTAGAAGGGGACGGAGCCGTCGGAGGACGCGGAGCCGCCGTTCGTACCGCTGGTCACCGCCGCCGCGACCGAGCCGCCGCCCGCCGCGCCGAGGGCGAGTCCGGCACCGGCCCAGCCCATGACCGCGCGGCGGCTGAGCGCCCGGTGGGTACGGTCGTCCGCGGATGTGTCGGTGTTCGTGCTCGTGTCGGTATCCGTGCTCGTGTCCGCGGTCGTGCCCTGTGGGGCGGTCGAGGCGGGCTCGGCGCCCTCGGGGTCTGCGGGGGTGGACTCGGTGCCGCCGGTACCGGCTGCTTCGTCCATGAACGGTGGCCCTTCTATCGGTTCTGCGTCGTGCGTACCGCAGCCGTGACCCTCCCTGTGCGGGAGTGCCACGGCTCGGTGAGCTGCGGTTTCGGCGCCCGGGCAGCCGGGCGCCGAGGGTTACTTGGCGGGTGCGACAGCCGCGGCGAGCTTGGACAGCGGCTCGGCGAGCGAGTTGACCGCGTCGGAGAACGCCTTGCGCTCCTTCTCGGTGACCTTGTCGTACGAGACGAAGCCGTCGCCCTGCCGGTACTTGTCCAGCAGCGTCTGGATGTCGGCGAATTCGGTGTCCAGGGTCTTGGACAGCGCCGGGTCCTTCTCGGCGGCGACCGGCTTCAGCAGCTCGTACGCCTTGCGGGCGCCCGCCACGTTCGCGTCGAAGTCCGACAGGTCGGTGTGGCTGTAGCGGTCCTCCTCACCGGTGACCTTGCCGGTGGCGACCTCGTCCAGCAGCTCCTTGGCGCCGTTGGCCATGCTGGTCGGTGTGATGTCGGCGGTGCCGACCCGCTTCTGCCAGTCCTTGAGGTCGGCCACCAGCGCGTCGGCGAGGGTGCTGTCCTCGGGGGTCAGCTTGCCGTCGGCCCACAGCGCCTTCTCCAGCCGGTGCCAGCCGGTCCACTTCTGGCCTTCCTCCAGACCGTCCTCGCGGGTGTCGGTCTTCGGGTCGATGTCACCGAAGCTCTCGGCGACCGGCTCGGTGCGCTCCCAGCCGACCCGCGACGGGGCGAAGGCGGCCTTGGCCGCGGCCACGTCACCGGCCTTGATCGCGTCGGCGAACTTCTGCACCAGCGGGATCGTCAGGTCGGCCTGCTCCTGCGCGTACTTGCGGTACGAGGCGACGGCCTCGTCGAGCCGCGGGTCACCGGGCTTGGGCGCGTTGGCGCCGGTCACGGTGATCTTCTGCCGGATGCCGTCGCCCTTCATGCCCGGCTTGCAGGCCACCTCGTACGTGCCCGCCTTGATCTGCGCGGTGATGGTGGCGCTGGTGCCGGGGCCGATGTTCTCCCGCTCGGTGACGATGCGGTCGCCCGGCGCGTAGACGTAGACCTCGGTGACCTTGGAGCCCTTGTTGTGCACGTCCAGGCTGACGGAACCGGCGGGGAACTCCGTGCGCGAGACCTTGCAGGAGCTGTCGGCCGCGTCCACCCGTATCGCGCCGTCGGACGAGGCGTCGTTCTTCTTCGCGCAGCCGGTGACGGCGGCCGTGCCGAGGACGACCAGGGAGAGCAGGGCGACAGCGGAGGCTCTGGGCACGGCAGGCATGGGTCAACAACTCCACGGGCGGGAAAGGGGCGAAGACGACGACGGGTGCGCAGGCAGGGAAAAACACACGGTTTGCCTTAGGCAAGGCAAACCTTAGTGAAAAGCCTGTGACGTGTCCATGTGATCAGCGTCGCTCCCCGACAGGCCGGCGGACCGACTGACCGACCGGCGGGTCGACCTGGCAGACGGGCCGGCCGACCGATCCGGGCCCGGTCCTCCGCGGCTCAGGCCCGGTATTCGGTCAGGTCGATCGCGTGCACCCGCACCGGGCGGCCGGACACCGGGTGGGTCGTCGTGCGGTCCGGGACCATGCCGAGCTTGCGCATCACGTTCTCGGAGGCGTCGTTGCCGAGCTGCGCGATGCTGATCACGCGGTCGAGGCCGCGGTCCTGGAGGGCGAACTCCAAGGTGGCGTGAGCGGCCTCCGACGCGTAACCCTGCCCCCAGAACTGGCGGCCGAGCCGCCAGCCGATCTCCACCGCGGGCAGTACCTCGGGCAGGAACGTGGGCACGGACAGCCCCGTGAACCCGGCCAGTTCGCCCGAGGCGAGGAGTTCGACGGCGAAGAGGCCGAAGCCCTCGTCGTCCCACTCCTCCTCCCACCGCTCGATGGACTCCGCGGTCTGCTCCAGGTCGCGGGGCAGCCCGTCGCCGATGTAGCGCATGACCTCCGGGTCGGCGTTGATCTCGGCCATCGGCGCGATGTCGTCCTCGCGCCAGCGGCGCAGGACCAGGCGGGGCGTGCGGATCTCGGTCATGGCCCCATCCTGTCGAAGTCCGCGGCCGGGTCACAATCGGCTTCCCCGGCGGACACGGCCGCGGCGCCCGCAGGGCTCAGGGCACCACCTGGATCTTCCGGCCCTTGCCGGCCTTGAACCGCTCGAGCGCCGACGCGTAGTCGACCAGCGGCAGCCGGTCGCTGATGAAGACCTCCGGGTCGAGCACCCCGCCCGCGAACAGCTCGGCGGCCCGCTCGTAGCTGTGCAGGACGGCCATCGAGCCGGTGATCGTGATCTCCTGGTTGTAGATGCGGTACGGCTCGATCGTCGCGCGCGCGGCGTAGTCGGCCACGCCGAACTGGAGGAAGGTGCCGCCCTTGCCGACCCGGTCCAGCGCGTCCTGGATGGCCTGCGCGTTGCCGGTCGCGTCGATCACGACGTCCCAGCCGCGCGGGCGGGCGATCTCGTCCGCGTTGGTCGCCACCTGCGAGCAGCCGAGCGCCGTGGCCGTGGTCAGCCGCTCCTCGTTGATGTCGACGACGTCGACGGTCGCGGCGCCGGTCCGCTTGGCCAGCTCCAGCATCATCAGGCCCATGGTGCCGGAGCCGTAGATCAGTACGTGGCTGGCCAGTTGGCTGCGCAGGATGTCGTAGCCGCGTACGGCACAGGACAGCGGTTCGATCAGCGCCGCGTCCACCGTCCGTATGTGCTCGGGGAGTTTGACGCAGTTGGCGACCGGCGCGACGGCGAATTCGGCGGCGCCGCCGGGGACGGTCACGCCGATCGCGGCCCACCGCTCGCACAGATTGCTCCGCCCGATCCGGCAGTAGTGGCACTCGTGGCAGTACAGCGACGGGTCGACCGCCACCTGGTCGCCCACGGCCAGCTCGCGGACCTCGGAGCCCACGGCGACGATCTCACCGGCGAACTCGTGCCCCGGCACGATCGGCAGAGTCGGGGCGAACTCGCCCTGGAGGATGTGCAGATCGGTGCCGCACAGACCGCAGGCCGCGACCTGGACCACGACGTCCCGGGGGCCGGGCGCCGGGTCGTCGACGGTCTCGATGCCGACGACACCGGGGGAGCTGATGACGGCTGCTTTCACTTGACGGCTCCAAGAGAGAGGCCCTGGACGAGCTTGTCCTGGGCGGCGAATCCGGCGGCCAGTACCGGCAGGGATATACAGACGGCGGCGGCGCACACCTTGGCGAGGAACAGGCCCTGGCTGGTGACGAATCCGGTGAGGAACACCGGCGCGGTACCGGCCACCACACCGGTCAGCACCCGCGCGAAGAGCAGTTCGTTCCAACTGAAGATGAACGAGATCAGCGCGGTCGCGGCGATCCCCGGGGTGACGACCGGGGCGATGATCCGTACCAGGATGGTCGGCAGGCCCGCGCCGTCGATCGAGGCGGCCTCCAGGATCTCCACCGGGACCTCGGCCAGGAACGAGCGCATCATCCACACCGCGATCGGCAGATTCATCGAGGTGTAGAGCAGGATCAGCAGCCAGATGTTGTCCAGCAGACCGGCGTTCTTCGCGATCAGATAGACCGGCAGCAGGCCCGCGACGGCGGGCAGCATCTTGGTCGACAGGAAGAAGAACATCACGTCGGTCCACTTGCGCACCGGCTTGATCGACAGCGCGTAGGCGGCGGGGAAGGACAGCACCAGTACGAGGGCGGTGGAAACCGCCGCCGCTGTCAGGGAGTTGACCAGCGGCGGCCACGGGCTGACGCCGGTGCCGGAGCCGAAGAACTCCCGGTAGCCGTGGAGCGTCAGCGACGCCCCGAGCTTCGGCGGGTTGGTCGCCGCGTCCTGCTCGCTGTGGAAGGAGGTGAGCACCATCCACGCGAAGGGCAGGAAGAAGACGATCCCGCACAGCCAGGCCAGCAGGCCGAGCAGTGAGCGGTTGCGCCGCTCCTTGCGGGCGGCGGGTGCCGTACGGCGGCGGGCGGTGGTCACGGAGACGGTAGCCATCACCGGGTCTCCTCTCGGAACAGCGACGAGACGGTGCGCAGCGCGAAGGTGGCCACGATGATCGACAGGATGACCACGATGACGCCCGCGGCGGACGCCTGCCCGTAGTCGTGCGCCTGGTAGAAGGTCGTGTAGACGGTGTAGGGGAGGTTGGCGGTGCCGAGACCGCCGGAGGTGATGGTGAACACGGCGTCGAAGTTCTGCACCACGTACACCGACCCGAGCAGGGCCGCCAGTTCGAGATAGCGGCGCAGGTAGGGGAAGGTCAGATAGCGGAAGATCTGCCAGGTGCCCGCGCCGTCCACCCGCGCCGCCTCGGCGATGTCCATCGGCCGGCTCTGGAGCCCGGCGAGCAGGATCAGCATCATGAACGGCGTCCACTGCCACACCAGCGACGCCTCGACGGCCAGCAGCGGGTGGGTGGACAGCCAGTCCGGCTGCGGCGCGTTGTCGCTGCCGAACAGCTTCCACAGCCAGTTGAGCGAGCCGTTGATCAGGCCGTACGACGCGTTGTACAGCGCGTGCTTCCACAGCAGCGCGGACGCCACCGGTACCACCAGGAACGGCGTGATGAGCATGGTGCGCACGATGCCCCGGCCGAGGAACTTCCGGTCGAGCAGCAGCGCGAGGCCGAGGCCGAGCAGCAGGCTGACGAGGACCACGGAGACGGTCAGCACGACCGTGGTGGTCAGGGCGTGGCGCAGTTGCGGGTCGGTGAACTCTTCCTTGTAGTTCTGGAGGCCGGCGAAGCCGCGGTCACCGGGGTCGAGGGCGTTCCACCGCATGAACGAGATCACCAGGGTGCCGACGAACGGCAGTTGGGTGACCACGATCATGAAGACCAGGGCCGGCAGCAGCGGGGCCCGCCGGACCCAGGCGCCGGGGGACCGGCGCGCGGCGGGCGGCGCAGGCTCTTGCTCGGTCTGCGGCGCGCGGATGCGTCTGGTGAGGGATGGGGTGCTCATGGTGTCAGTCGTCTCTCTCCGCTTCGCGCCCCGGGCCCGCCGCCCGGCCCCGTCGTGCGGGGGGCCGGGGGCGGCCGGGACCGTCGGGTGGGGCGGTGGCGGTCAGTTGCCCGCGTACTTGTCGGCGACCTTCTCTGCGAGCTTCTGGCTCGCGGACAAGGCGCTCTTCACGCTGGTCTGGCCCGCGATGGCGGAGCTGATCTGCTGCGAGACCTGGGTGCCCAGATCGGTGAACTCGGGGATGCCGACGAACTGGATGCCGGGCGCGGGCCGCGGCTGGATGCCCGGGTTCGTCGGGTTGGCCGCCTCGAGCGCGGTCTCGGTGGCCTTGGCGAACGCCGAGGCGGAGGCGACGTAGTCCGGGTTCTGGTACGTGGAGGTGCGCTTGCCGGCCGGGACCCGCGACCAGCCCAGTTGCTTGCCGACCAGTTCCTCGTAGCCCTTGCCCGACGCCCACGAGATGAACTTCCAGGCGTCGTCCTGGTGCTTGCTGGCCTTCTGCAGGCCCCAGGCCCAGGTGTAGAGCCAGCCGGAGCTCTTGGTCTGGTCGACCGGAGCGGGCGCGTAGCCGAGCTTGCCCGCCACCGGGGAGTCCTTGGCCTCCAGTGAACCGGCCGCCGACGTCGCGTCGTACCACATGGCGACCTTGCCCTGCTCCAGGTTGTTGAGGCACTCGGTGAACCCGGCCTGCGGGGCTCCGGCCTCACCGTGGGCGCGCACCAGGTCCACGTAGAACTGCGTCGCCTTGGTGAAGGCGGGGCTGTTGACCTGGGCCTTCCAGTCCTTGTCGAACCAGGTGCCGCCCATGGTGTTGACCACGGTGGTCAGCGGGGCGATGACCTCGCCCCAGCCTGGCTGGCCGCGCAGGCAGATGCCCTTCATGCCGGACTGCGCGCCGTCGACCTTCGCGGCGAGGTCCGCGACCTGCGCCCAGGTCGGGTTGGCGGGCATCGTCAGGTTCTTCGCCGCGAAGACGTCCTTGCGGTACATCAGGAACGACGACTCGCCGTAGAAGGGCTCGGCGTAGATGTCGTTCTTGTACGTCAGCGACTGCTGGAGCGCGGGCAGGATGTCGCTCTGCGCGAAGGCCGTGTCGGACTTGGTGTGCGCGGTGAGCGGGGCGAGCCAGCCGTTCTTGGCGTAGATCGGCGTCTCGTAGTTGCTGATGGTCGCGACGTCGTACTGGCCGGCCTGGCTGGAGAAGTCCTGGGTGATCTTGTCCCGGACGTCGTTCTCGGGCAGCACCGTGAAATTGACCTTGATACCGGTGGACTTGGTGAAGTTGGCGGCGGTGAGCTTTTGAAGGTCCTCCATCTGCGGGTTGTTGACCATCAGTACGTTGATGGAGTGACCGCCGGAGCTTCCGCCGGAGCCGCCGGCGCCGGAACAGGCCGCGAGCAGGGTGCCGCAGACGGCGAGGGCGAGCGGGGGCAGCAGGCGGGGAAGGCTTCTCGTTCTCGGTGTCATGATTCGTCCCTTTCATGACCGGGGATGAGGGTGGGTGGAGCGGAGTCGTGGTGCGGGAGGGCAGGGGGTAGCCCGGATCGGCGTACCGGGGAGGTGCGGAAGGCGGGGGAGCGCCGGGACTGCGGGGGGGGCCTGCGGGGAGCTCGGAGATCGCGGGGGAGGTGGGGGGAGGGGAAGGGGGGAGCGGCGCGGGGCGGGCCCGCGGGTCAGACTCTGAAGACGCGGGGTCCCAGAAGTGCGTAGCGGTGCGCCTCGGCGCTGGACAGACCGGTGTCGGTGACGATCGCCTCGAAGTCGCCGACCTGGGCGAAGCGGCAGAAGCTGCTCGCGCCGAATTTGCTGTGGTGGCCCATGAAGATCCGGCGCCGGGAGACCTCCAGCGCCTTGGCCTTGACGTCGGCGACCACGGGATCCGGTGTGGTCAGGCCGAGTTCGCGGGAGATGCCGTTCGACCCGACGAAGGCCAGGTCGATGACGAAGCCCGCGAGCATGTCGCAGGCCCAGGAGCCGACGGTGGCCAGCGTCCGGGCCCGGACACGGCCACCGAGCAGCAGCACAGTGGTGTTGGCGGAGTCCGCGACGGCCGCCGCGGTGGTCAACGACGCGGTGACCACCGTCAGCGGCCGGTCGCTGGGCAGCAGCGCGGCGAGCAGTTGAGGGGTGTAGCCCTCGTCCACGAAGACGGTCTCCGCCTCGCCGAGCAGCTTGACCGCCTCGGCCGCGATCCGTCGCTTGTCGGCGACATGCAGCGTCACCCGCTGGGCGAGGTCGGTCTCGAACCCCGCGCCCTCGACGGGATAGGCGCCGCCGTACGTCCTGCGGACCAGACCGCGGCTCTCCAGTACGCCCAGATCGCGGCGGATGGTCTCCGGCGCCACCTTGAGATCGGCGGCCATCACGGTGACCTCGACCTGACCCTGGTGGCGCGCGAGCGCGAGGATCCGATGTTGGCGTTCTTGTGCTCTCACGGTCACCACCTGTCTCTTCGCCGGTCCGGGCAAGGCGTGCCCGGTTTTGCCCGTGGAAGAGTTATACCAACGCCACTTTGACAGGGACCGGCCCATAACGGACAACAAACTGCCCGGTGTTGCCCGGACCGGTCGGCAAGAGTGCCAGTTCAGAAGGTGTGTTGGCGATCAGGTGGTGTGGTGGTTGGCCATACGGCCCGTGGAAGTGCCCGTTTCGGACGACGGGCAGGCAACGGGCGGCCCGCGGGGCACGCGGCGTGCGCCGGACGTGCGAGCGGCGGGCGGCCGACGGGTGGTGGACCGCGGGCGGGCGGCGGCGCCCGGGACGGATCAGACGAGCGTGAGGACGCGCGGGCCCTGCTCGGTGATCGCGACGGTGTGCTCGATGTGCGCGGCGCGGCTCCCGTCGACCGTGCGCAGCGTCCAGCCGTCCGGGTCCGTACGGTATTCGTCGCGCCCGCCGGACATCAGCATCGGCTCGATCGCGAGGACGAGCCCGTGGCGGAGCGGGAAGCCGCGCCCCGGCCGCCCGCGGTTGGGCACGTGCGGGTCCTCGTGCATCTGGCGGCCGATGCCGTGGCCGCCGAAGTCGGTGGGCATGCCGCAGCGCGCCGTGCGCGCCACCGCGCCGACCGCGTGCGAGATGTCGCCGAGGCGGTGGCCGACGACGGCCGCCGCGATGCCCGCGTCCAGGGCACGCTGGGTGGCGGCGATCAGCTCCACGTCCTCGGGCCGGGGCGTGCCCACGATGAAGCTGACCGCGGCGTCGCCCGCCCAGCCGTCGAGCACCGCGCCGCAGTCGATGCTCACCAGGTCGCCGTCGCGCAGCCGGTAGTCGGTGGGGATGCCGTGCACGAGCGCGTCGTTCACCGACGCGCAGATCACCGCGGGGAAGGGGGAGGGGGCGAAGGACGGCTGGTAGCCGAGGAAGGGGGACGTGGCGCCCGCCTTGTCCAGGACGGCGTGGGCCGCCGCGTCCAGGTCCCGAAGCGATACGCCGACGGCCGCCGCCTCCCGTGCGGCGGCGAGCGCCTGCGCCACGACGCGCCCCGCCTCGCGCATCGCGTCGAGCGCCGCGTCGGTCTTGATCTCCACCATGTGCTGTGACTCCTCGTCGTGCGGGCGGCCGGACTCCTTCCGGCCGCGGCCTCGCCCAATACTTATACCGGTATTAGTATCACGGGCATGGTGAGAACACCCCTGACCCCCGAGGAGCGCGCCCGCGGCGAACGCTTCGGCGCACTGCTCCGCGACGCCCGCGGCGACCGCAGCATGGTGGACGTGGCGGCGGCGGCCGGGGTCTCCGCGGAGACCCTGCGCAAGATCGAGACCGGCCGGGCCCCGACCCCGGCCTTCTTCACCGTGGTCGCCCTGGCCGCGGCGCTCGGCCTGTCCCTGGACGTGCTGGCCACGGCCTGCGCCCCGGAGGAGATCGGGGAGGCGGTGCGGGCACTGTCGGCGTGAGGGCGCGGGAGGTGCCGTGGGCGGGCGGTACGACGGGAGCCGGCCGGTCGTACGGCCTCAGGTACGGCGGGCGCGCCGCTCGCCGTGCCGAGCGGACACGCCCGGCGCCGTGGGGACCCGGCCGGACCGTGGCGCGACGGCCGTCAGGCCGGGGCCTCGGTGGGGTCGGCCGGCGCGGTGGCCGCCGCCTGCGCCGCGTGCGCGAGCAGTTCGTCCACCGACCACTGGTCGTACGCGTGCTCGCCGTACTTCGCCGCGACGATCCGGCCGTCCGGGGCGATCAGGAAGTCGGCGGGCAGGCCGAGGCTGCCGCCGGTCGGCACGACCGGGGCCATACGGTTGCGGCGCCGGACCGTGCCCCACATCGAGCTGCCGACCGCGCGCGCGATGGCGGGCCAGACCCGCGGATCGGCCACCGCGCGGATCGAGGTCTCGACCCCGAACTCGCGGTAGAGCGTCTTGTCCGGGTCGCCCACCACGGCGAACGGCAACTCGGCCTCGTACTTGAGCAGTTCCTCGTCGGGGGCGTGGAAGACCACGACCTCGTGGATTCCGGCGGCCCTGATCTCGTCGGCCCGCCGGACGAAGGAGCGCAGGTGCAGATTGCAGACCGGGCATCCCGCGAACCGCCGGAATTGCAGGTGCACCGGATATCCGGCCTCGGGAACGGCGACGGTCTCCCCGGTCATCGTGGTCAGGACGTGTGACGGGGCTAAATCCCCCGCGGTGAAGGTCGTTTCGGTCTTCCGCACCGGCTTGTCTCCTGTCGGTAAAGCGTCGAGAGGCGTCGAGAGGCGTCGAGAGGCATCGGGAGGCGTCGGGAGGCGTCGGGAGGCGTCGGGAGGCGTCGATTCGGCGGAGGTGCCGCGAAGGTACGGCAGCGCTGTCGCGGACGGGCGCGATGAGTGGCGACGCTGCCGCTGTCGAGAATAGTCGGCCGAGCGGCGGCGCGTCCGGCCGAACGCTGGGGCCGATTGTCAGCCGAGATATTTGACGATGCCTGACACTATCTGAATCATCCCCTCCGACCTTTCGTGCCCGATACGGACGTTCAACGCGCCTTTCCTGGGCGCCATTCGGGAGAATTCCGGAGGAACCGTCAATCAGGTCTAGACCCTTGACGCACCATTGGATTCAGCAGTTGAATCGACGCGTGCCCGATACCGCTTGTGCACGGAAGATCGGCGTGAAGGCGCGTGTCAAGGGACTGTGCGCGCCGGACCCCACCGCAAGTCAGCGTAATTCGAGCGGAATTCACCGGGCTGGCCGCGCGTGCCCCGCGCGGCCCACCACGGAACACTGAGTTCATCTGTTGAACAGGCCAACAGCATGAACCCCCACACTCAGTCCACCGATACGCCCGGCGGTCCCGCCGCGCGTCGCCGTTCGGAGTCATCCATGGCAGTGTCACGTCGCAAGTTCGTGAGCGTCACCGCGGCCGGTACGTCCGCCGCCGCCCTCGGCGCCCTGGGTCTGGCCGCGAGAGCCTCGGCGTCCGCCGTCTCCCCGTCCGCGTCGGCCGCCCCCGCCGCGAGCGGACCGGGAGACGTGGTCGGGAAGGTCACGGTCGGCTATCAGGGCTGGTTCGCCTGCATCGGCGACGGCGCCCCGATCAACGCCTGGTGGCACTGGAGCCCCAACTCCAGCCAGCCCCCGTCGCCGTCCAACACCGGCATCGTCGCCTGGCCCGACATGCGCGACTACACCAAGACGTACCAGACCGCCTACGCGAATCTCGGCAACGGCCAGCCCGCCACGCTCTTCTCGTCCTACGACCAGCAGACCGTGGACACCCACTTCCAGTGGATGCAGCAGAACAACATCGACACCGCCGCGCTCCAGCGCTTCAACCCCGTCGGCGGGGAAGGTCCGACACGCGACGCGATGGCCACCAAGGTGCGCAGCGCCGCCGAGTCGCACGGCCGGAAGTTTTACATCATGTACGACGTCACCGACTGGACCAACATGCAGTCGGAGATCAAGACCGACTGGACCAACAAGATGAAGGCCCACACGGCCTCGTCCGCCTACGCGACGCAGAACGGCAAGCCGGTCGTCTGCATCTGGGGCTTCGGCTTCAACGACGACAAACGCCCGTGGGCGCCCGCGCCCTGCCTGGACGTCGTCAACTGGTTCAAGTCCCAGGGCTGTTACGTCATCGGCGGCGTACCCACCTGGTGGCGGACCGGCGACCGCGACTCCCGCGCCGGATTCAGCGACGTCTACCACGCGTTCAACATGATCTCGCCGTGGATGGTCGGCCGGATCGGCAACGTCTCGGACGCCGACAACTTCTACAACGTGGCGACCGTCCCCGACCTCGCCGAATGCGCCGCCCACGGCATCGACTACCAGCCGTGCGTCCTGCCCGGCGCCGTCACACTCCGCCAGCGCGCGCACGGCGACTTCATGTGGCGGCAGTTCTACAACATGTGCCGGGCCGGGGTGCAGGGCATCTACATCTCGATGTTCGACGAGTACAACGAGGGCAACCAGATCGCCAAGACCGCCGAGTCCCAGGCTTTCGTGCCGACCAACTCCGGGTTCCTGGCACTGGACGAGGACGGCACGGCCTGCTCGTCGGACTACTACCTGCGGCTGACCGGCGACGGCGGCAAGATGCTCAAGGGCCAGATCGCCCTCACCGCGACCCGCCCCACCCAGCCGACGACCACCACACCGGGCGGCGGCACCGGTACCGTGATCAGCCTGCGCGCCCGCGTGAACAACAACTACGTGACCGCCGAGAACGCCGGAGCCGCGGCCCTCATCGCCAACAGGACCGCCATCGGCGCCTGGGAGCAGTTCGACATGACCGACGCGGGCGGCGGCAACATCGCGCTGCGCGCCCACGCCAACAACCGCTACGTCAGCGCGGGTTCCGGCAATCTCATCGCCGACTCCACCACCGTCGGCGCCGCCCAGACCTTCACCCTCGTCCACAACTCCGACGGCAGCGTCAGCCTCCGCGCCCAGGCCACCAACCAGTACGTGACCGCCGAGAACGCGGGCGCCGCGCCGCTGGTCGCCAACCGGGCCGCCATCGGCGCCTGGGAGAAATTCGACCTGATCACCGGCTAGGCCCTAGCGGCAACGGCTCCCGCACCTGGCGCCTTTCTGCCCGGCACCGCCATCCCCGGGCAGGGAGGCGCCCCGCCGCGTCCGGGCCCCGGCGGCCGGCGCGGGCGGACGGTCCGATTCCGCCCGCCGCGGCGGCGGAGTCCGGCCGACGCGTCGGGAAACCCTCCCGGCGTGGCGCGCGAAACAGGGTGGCCGATCGCCGGAGCAGGTGATCTGATGGACGTCGGGGACTGCCGACGCGGGGGCGCGGCGGCACCGAAGAGCCGGTCGAGGACAGGGGCGGGTCGATGTCGCAGGGGGATCCTGCCGGAGCGGTGCCGGAGTTGGAACCGCGGTCGGGCGCGGGGACCGACGAAGAGCACAAGAGCCAGTTGCTCGTACGGGAAGCGCTCTCGGTCATCGGCGCGGTCGTCCAGACGCTGATGGGACTCGTCGCCGACCTCCAGGCGTGGTGCGCGGTCCTGGAGCGCCGGGCGAATGAGGCGGTCGGCATCGACGCCCCGCCGCGGCGCAGGGAACTGGCCGACCACCAGGACCGGTTGGTCGCCGCGGAGTCCCTGCTGGCCAGAGCCCGCAGGGAACGAGAGGCGGCGGAGGAGCTGGCCGTCGGCGTCCGGCGGTCGGCCGTGGAGCAGGGCCGGGCCCCTACGCGACCTGGCCCGTCCCGCACCCCGGTCGTGGACGACGGTCCCGGCTCCGGGGCCGACGAGGGCTCCCGGGTGGGCGCCGCGATCGCCCGGCTGCGGGAATTCGACCTCGCGCTGGAGAGCGCCGACGAACAGCTCGAGGCGTACGACGCCCGGGCCGCCGCCGTACGCGTACTCGTGGAGCCCGGCCCCGAACCGGGTCCGGCCGACGACACCGCCGACGCCGTGACCGGATCGGCCGCGACGCCGAAGACGGCGGACGGCCGCGCGGACGGCTACTCGAAGGACGACCGGGAGACGGACGAGGCGGACCCGCCGGAGGACCGGAAGCCGCCGGCCCCGGTCTGGACGACCTGGTGCACCGTCCTGACCGGCTGCGGCCTGCTGCTCGCGGCCATACTGGCCGGCACCAGCTTCACCTACGCGCGCTGGGAGCACCCGGGCGCCGAGGCCGTGACCTGGTACGCGATCGGTGACCTGCTCGCCCTGTGCGTCGTCGTCTTCGTCGGCCTGATGGTGCTCGGCACCCTCGTGGAGCGCTACGAGCTGTCCACCCTGGGGGAGACCTCACTCGTCCTGGCGATCCTGCTGGTGGTGCCCGTGCTCGGGGTGGGGATGTGGCACCCCGAGGCGTTCGGCCATATGGGCATGTGGGGACGGTCGTTGGCGCGCTCGCTGGTGTGAGGCGCAGGCGAGCGCGTCGCGGGCCGCCGTGACGGTCAGTCGGTGCCGAGCGCTGAACGCAGCACGGTGACCGCCTGGTTGATCGCAGCCTCCGCGGCCTGCGTGCCGCGCAGCGCGTTGAGCATCACGAAGTCGTGGATGATCGCGGGGTAGCGGGTCGCGGTGACGGCGACACCCGCCTGCCGGAGCTTGTCGGCGTACGCCTCGCCCTCGTCGCGCAGCACATCGGCCTCACCGGTGACGACCAGCGCGGGCGGCAGCCCGGTGAGCTGTTCCGTGGTGGCGCGCAGCGGGGACGCGGTGATCTCGGCGCGCTGCGCGGGGTCCTTCGTGTACTGGTCCCAGAACCACTGCATGCCGTCGCGGCGCAGGAAGTAACCGGTCGCGAACCGCTGGTACGAATCGGTGTCGAAGCTCGCGTCGGTGACCGGGTAGAACAGCACCTGCTGGACAAGCGGCACATCACCGCGCTCCTTGGCCATCAAGGTCAGCGCGGCGGCCATGTTGCCGCCGACCGAGTCACCGGCGACCGCGATGCGGCTCGCGTCCAGACCCTTGGCCGCGCCGTCGGTGACGACCCAGCGGGCGACGGCGTAGTTCTGCTCGATCGCGACCGGGTAGCGGGCCTCGGGGGACAGGTCGTACTCGGGGAAGACCACCGCCGCGCCGACACCGGCCGCCAGTTCGCGCACCAGCCGGTCGTGGGTGTGGGCGTTGCCGAACACCCAGCCCGCGCCGTGGATGTAGAGGATCACCGGCAGCGTTCCTACGGCGCCGTTGGGACGGACGACGCGCACCCGTACGGACTCGGTCGGGCCGTCCTCGACGGTCACCCACTCCTCGTCCACCTCGGGCGCGTCGATCTCGCCGGACTGCACCTCGTCGACCGTCTTGCGGCCCGCCACGGGGCCGAGGTCGAACAGATACGGCGGGTTGGCCGTGGCGGCGGCGAATTCCGCGGCGGCCGGTTCCAGGACGGGTGCTGCGGGAGTGGACTCGGACATGACGGGGGCTCCTCGTGGGACGGAAGGGGAGGGACGGACGGTGGGGCGTCGGCTCCGGGCCGGCGCGTCGTGGTGGATCGTGCTCGGCCGTGCCCTGTCGTGCTCGGCAGGGCGAGCCGGCCACACCCCAGAAGACTAGGACACGATTAGCTCGTGTACAAGCTAATCGTGCGCGTTGAAATTGCCTCATGGTGAAGCTAGGCTGATCGGTCGACCCCGTCACCCGTCCCCGAGGAGGGCCGCCCCGCATGGACAGCACGGAAGCCGCCGACGCCGAGCCCGCGTTCACCCTGCTCCTGGACGACCAGCTCTGCTTCGCGCTGTACGCGGCCTCCCGTGCGGTCACCAGCCGCTACCGTCCGCTGCTGGACGAGCTCGGCCTCACCTATCCGCAGTACCTGGTGCTGCTGGTGCTCTGGCAGCACGGCGACGTCCCGATCAAGGACGTCGGCGCCGCCCTGCAACTCGACTACGGCACCCTCACCCCGCTGATCAAGCGGCTGGAGGCGGCCGGTCTGGTCCGCCGCGAGCGCAGCGCCGAGGACGAGCGCACCGTCCGCGTCATCCTCACCGAGCGGGGCGACGCGCTGCGCGACCGGGCCCGCGACGTACCCCCCGCGATAGGCGCGGCGATGGGCCTGTCGCCCCGGGAGGCCGAGGCCGCCATGACCCTGTTGCGCCGTCTCGCGGACAACGTCTCGGCCGACCTCGCCCGCCGGTCGTAGACCTCGCGCCCGCACTCGGAAGGCTTTCCGAAACATTCGGGATTTCATCCCCTTGAGGATGATCTCGCGGGTCGGCGGTTTTGTGGGTCAACCGATTCCTCCGGCTATTGATGCGCGTCTGCCTGCGAAAACGACTGATGCCGTACGCCTGACTGGTGGCGAAGCTTTCGTAATCGGTGCCGAAAGTGTTGACACGTGACGTGCTCCGCTCAACACTGTCGCGGCAGACGGTCCTCACGAGACGAGGAGGAAGCACGCACATGAACGACGCACCCGCACCCGCACCCGACATGAGCCGCAGACGGCGCCCGTTAGGGCTGCTCAGCCGTTTCCGGCTGCTCATCAGCGGCGCCTGCGCGATAGCGCTGGTCGGCGTGGCCGCGCTCATCCTGCCCGGCACCGCCAACGCCGACACGATCATCACGTCGAACCAGACCGGCACCAACAACGGCTACTACTACTCGTTCTGGACCGACGGCGGCGGATCCGTCTCCATGAACCTGGGCTCCGGCGGCAACTACAGCACCTCGTGGAGCAATGCCGGCAACTTCGTCGCAGGCAAGGGCTGGGCCACCGGCGGACGCCGGAGCGTCGCCTACTCGGGCAGCTTCAACCCCTCGGGCAACGCCTACCTGTCGCTGTACGGATGGACGACGAATCCGCTCGTCGAGTACTACGTCGTCGACAACTACGGCACCTACCGCCCGACCGGCACGTACAAGGGCACGGTCACCAGCGACGGCGGCACGTACGACATCTACGAGACGACACGGGTCAACGCCCCGTCGATC
This sequence comes from Streptomyces sp. NPDC025721, assembly GCF_055558595.1. Classification (NCBI taxonomy): domain Bacteria; kingdom Bacillati; phylum Actinomycetota; class Actinomycetes; order Kitasatosporales; family Streptomycetaceae; genus Streptomyces; species Streptomyces sp. NPDC025721. Next base: position 270,993 of record NZ_JBVHMF010000007.1, read on the forward strand.
GAGGGCACCCGGACCTTCAACCAGTACTGGAGCGTCCGGCAGTCGAAGCGGACCGGCGGCACCATCACCACGGGCAACCACTTCGACGCGTGGGCCAGCCACGGGATGAGCCTCGGCAGCTTCAACTACATGATCCTCGCCACCGAGGGCTACCAGAGCAGCGGCAACTCCAACATCACGCTGGGAAGCACCGGCGGCACCACCGGAGGGTCGACCACGGGTGGTTCGACCACCGGCGGGTCCACCACCGGGGGCTCCACCGGAGGCGGGGGCAGTTGCACGGCCGCGCTGTCCGCCGGTGAGCAGTGGAGTGACCGCTACAACCTCAACGTCTCGGTCTCGGGCTCCAGTTCGTGGACGGTGACGATGAACGTCCCGGCGCCGGAGAAGATCATCGCGACGTGGAACATCAACGCCACGTATCCCAGCGCCCAGGTCTTGACCGCCAAGCCGAACGGCAGCGGCAACAACTGGGGTGTGACGATCCAGACCAACGGCGCCTGGACGTGGCCGACGGTGTCGTGCAGTCCGAGCTGACGCCGTACGCCGGTACGCGCGTTGCCCGTACGCCCGTATCCCCGGACCGCGTTGCCCGGCACCGCCTTTCGCGGCACCGCGTGTACCGGTACCGCGTGGCCCCGTCATCCCCCCACGGAGTTCGCAACGCCACCACAAGGAGGCCCCCCACATGCGAACCAGACCGCACATGTCATTGCGTTCCCTGATCACGGGACTTGCCGTCGCCGCCACGGCGGTGGCGAGCGTCGTCACCTTCACCGTCGACGCCACCCCGTCGCACGCCGCCACCTGCAACGGGTACGTCGGACTCACCTTCGACGACGGTCCGTCCAACGACCACACCCCGAGCGTCCTCAACGCCCTTCGGCAGAACGGCCTGCGGGCCACGATGTTCAACGAGGGACAGTTCGCCGCGTCCTATCCGTCCCAGGTCCAGGCCGAGATCAACGCGGGGATGTGGGTCGGCAACCACAGCTACACCCACCCCCACCTGATCCAGGAGAGCCAGGCCCAGATCGACTCGGAGGTCTCCAGGACCCAGCAGGCCATCGCCGCGGCTGGCGGCGGCACACCGAAACTGTTCCGTCCGCCGTACGGCGAGACCAACGCGACCTTGCAGTCGGTCGAGGCCAAGTACGGTCTGACCCAGATCATCTGGGACGTCGACTCGCAGGACTGGAACGGCGCGAGCACCGACGCGATCGTGCAGGCCAACGCCCGGCTCACCAACGGCCAGATCATCCTCATGCACGAGTGGCCCGCGAACACGCTCGCCGCGATCCCGCGGATCGCGCAGGGCCTGGCGAGCCGCGGCCTGTGCGCGGGCATGATCTCGCCGCAGACCGGCCGCGCTGTCGCCCCCGACAGCGGCGGTACGAGCGGCGGCGAGACCGGCGGCACCACCGGAGGCACGACCGGAGGCACCACCGGGGGCGGTGGCGGGGGCAGTTGCACCGCGACCCTCTCCGCCGGTCAGCAGTGGAGCGACCGGTACAACCTGAACGTGGCGGTGTCCGGGTCGAGTTCGTGGACGGTGACGATGAACGTTCCGGGGCCGGAGAAGATCATCGCGACGTGGAACATCAACGCCACGTATCCCAGTGCCCAGGTCTTGACCGCCAAGCCGAACGGCAGCGGCAACAACTGGGGTGTGACGATCCAGACCAACGGCGCCTGGACGTGGCCGACGGTGTCGTGCAGTCCGAGCTGACCTGAGCCAGCCCGCGACGAGCGGCGCCGGACCGCGCTGAGGCGCGGGCTCACGCGACCGGGGCGCGGCGGCCGACGGCCGTCGCGCCACCGGCGTTGTCAGTGGTGTGGTGCACGATCGGAGACGTCGGACATTCCACACTGGACGCGGGGCTGATCCAGGGCAGAAGGCGAGGGCGTCGCCATGACGATCACCAACCAGCAGGTCAAGGAACGGGCGTTCCTCGAGGTGCTGTACGAGGACGAGTATTTTCCCGACCACGTCCTCGACAAGGGGAAGGCCATCCTGCTGGACCTGTGCGAGCGGATCGAGGCGGAGCGGCCCGCGGACCTGAAGGCGCTGTACGCGCTGACGGCGGTCGCGACGGAGCGGTTCAACGCTCTGGAGGCGGAGTTCGACGCCGCGGGCAGCGAGATCGAGACCGTCGCACGGGAGGAGATAGGCGGGGACATCTGGTTCGTGGCGACGGCCTACGGCTTCGAGGACGCGGACGTCGAGGAACTGATCGCCGCCCGCGAGTGGTGACGGCGCGAGTGGCACCGCCGCCCGCCGCCCGGTGACGCCCGCCGATAACCGGTGGCACCCGCCGACGACCGGTGACGGCCGCGGGCCGCGCGGCTCAGGCCGCCGCGCCGCCGTCCACCCGCAGGACGGTGCCCGTCACGTAGGACGCGCGGTCGCTGAGCAGCCAGGCGGCGGCCTCCGCGATCTCGGCGGGGTCGGCGGCCCGGCGCAGCGGGGTGTGCGCCGTGATCCGGTCGAGCAGACCGGGGGACTCCGCCGCCCAGGCGTGGATCATCTCGGTCAGTGTGCCGCCGGGAGCGATGGCGTTGACGCGGATGCCCTCGGGACCGTACGTGACGGCGGCCGACTCGGTGAGGCTGTTGACCGCCCGCTTCATCGCGCCGTAGGCGGGCAGTTCGGGGTTGCCCCGCAGGCTGCCGACGCTGGAGTTGTTGACGATGGCGCCGGTCCCAGCGGTCGCCCGGATCGCGGCGACCTCGGCGGCCATCGCGAGCCACGGACCCCGGAGGTTCACGGCGTAGAGGCGGTCGAAGTCGGCTTCCGGTACCTGGTCCAGCGGGCCGGGTGACGCGTTCGTGGCGCCGTTGTTGAAGGCGACGTCGAGGCGGCCGAACCGCTCCACCGTACGGTCGACCGCCGCGCGCACGCTCGCCGCGTCGGCCAGATCGCACACCACGTGGTCGGCGGTGCCGCCCGCCGCCCCGACCTGCTCGGTCACGGCCTTGAGCTGCGCCTCGGTACGGGCCGCGAGCATGACGCGGGCGCCCTCGCGGGCGAAGAGCAGGGCCGCGGCGGCGCCGATGCCGCGACCCGCGCCGGTGATGAGGGCGACCTTGTCCGCCAGCAGCCCGGTGGCGGCGCCGGTCGCGGTGGTGTCGGTGGTGGGTGTGTCGACGTTGGGTGTGGTGTTCATGGCATCGAGCGTGCGCCGGACCGCCGGGCGCAGCCAGGCACCGGCTGTACCTGGCTGCGCCCGGCGGCACACGAGCACACTGGAGAGGTGGACAGACGAGAACTGGCCGACTTCCTGCGCAGCAGACGCGAGCGGATCACCCCTGCCGAGGTGGGGCTGCCCGCCGGGACCCGGCGCCGCACGCCGGGGCTGCGCCGCGAGGAGGCGGCCCAGCTCGCCTTCATCTCGACCGAGTACTACACGCGGCTCGAACAGGCCCGCGGCCCCCGCCCGTCCCGCGAGGTCCTGGCGGGGCTGGCCCGTGCGCTGCGGCTGACGGACGTCGAGCGCGACCATCTCCACCACCTTGCGGGCGCCCCGCCGGGACCGCCCGCAGGACCCTCGCGCGAGGTGCGCCAGAGCATCCTCGACCTGCTGGACCGCCTGCCGCAGGCCGCGGCGACCGTGATGTCCGCGACCGGAGAGGTCATCGCCTGGAACGACCTGGCGGCGGCCCTCATGGAGGACTTCTCCGCCCTGCCGCGCCGCGACCGCAACTTCGTCCGCCGCGCCTTCCTCGGACCGCACCGGCAGGGCCAGCGGCTGTACGGGGTGTCGGACGTGGACCGTTTCGCGAGCAACGCCGCCCAGCGGCTGCGTACCGTCGCCGCCCGCTACCCCGACGACCCCGAGGTGACGGAGTTGGTCGCCGAGCTGCGGGCCGGGAGCGCGGAATTCCGCGAGCTGTGGGCCTCCCACGACGTGCGCAGCGAGCCCACCCTCCGCAAGACCTTCCAGCACCCGCTGGTCGGGCCGGTCACCGTCAACTGCGACGTCCTGGACATCACCGACCGGGACCAGCAGGTCGTGATCTACACCGCGACGCCCGGCTCGCCGTCCGAGGAGGCGCTGCGGCTGCTGTCCGTCATCGGCACCCAGCGCATGGACGTGACCGGCTGAAGCCACCGCCCGGCCGGGTGCGGGCCGGCGTGTCAGCCGAGCGGGTGCTCCTCAGCGGCCGATGCGGGGGTGTCACCCGCCGGGAGGTGGGACGCGGCCCACGAGGCGAGGAAGCGCAGGCCCTCGTGGGTACGGCTGCCCGGCTCCGCGGTCCAGACGATGAGCTGCTGGTCGGGGTCGGTACTCGCGGTCAGGGTGTCCCAGTCCAGACTGAGCTCCCCGGCGACGGGATGGCGCAGGGCCTTGGTGCCCACGCTGAGCGTGGCGACCTGATGGGTGGCCCACCACTGGCGGAACTGCTCGTCCTGCACGGACAGTTCACCGACCAGTTCGACGAGCCCCGGGTCGTCGGGGTACTTGGCGGCCTCCATCCGCAGCTGCGACACGCAGGTGCGCGCCACTTTCTCCCAGTCCGCGTAGAGCGATTTCATCGACGGATCGGTGAAGATGATCCGCACGTAATTCCGGTGCTTTTCCGGGATGGCCGAGAAATCGGTGATGAGCGCCGAGGCGAGCGAATTCCACGCGATGATATCCATGCAACGGCCCATGACAATGGCGGGTGTCGCACCGAGGTCGTCCAGAAGCCGTCGCAATTGCGGCTGGACTTTCTGCCGGGTGCGGCGGCGCGGTCGCACGAGTGTCTTCCCGGCCAGCCCGAAGAGGTAGTCGCGCTGGTCGTCGTCCAGCCGCAGCACCCGGGCCAGGGCGGCCAGCACGGACACCGAGGCATGGATACGGCCCTGCTCCAGGCGGGTGTAGTAGTCGGTGCTGATCGCGGCGAGCTGCGCCACTTCCTCCCGGCGCAGCCCGGGCACGCGCCGGGGTGTACCGGGGTCCGGCAGTCCCACGGTGCGCGGGCCGAGCTCGGCCCGCCGGGCCTTCAGGAACTCGCCCAGCTCATTCATGTGCGCGTCGCCGGTCATGCCAGCCATTGTCGCACCGGCGGCCCGCCGCGTGCGGGGGAGAGTTTCCTCCCCGGATGTCCTCCTCCCGTGAGCCGGCGCTCCCTTTTCGTATTCCCGTGAGGTATGTGACCACGGCCGTCGAACGGCCGCGGCGGTGAGACGGCCGATCTCCGGGGGCCGAAGGCCCTTTCTCCGGCCGACCGGGCCGCGCTGATCAACTCCCGCCTTCACCGCTCCCGCCTTCACCCGCTCCCGACTTCGCCACCCCCGTTCTCTCCGCTCACGCCCCCCGCTGATCCACTTCGAGCGCCGTGCGACGGCGCGGCCCGCTGACGACGACTGCCGACGTTTGTTTCTGTTTTCTTCGTTCGCCATATTGACCAAGAAGTGAACATGACAACACACTGAACGCCATCCCCCCACGGTGAAGGGTTCAGTCATGTTACGAACATGGAGATTTGCCCCGTTGTGGGTCATGGGGCTGCTCATCGCACTGCTGACCGTCGGCGTCGCCCCCGCGAACGCGGCCACCACCACGATCACGGTGGACGGGACACAGGGCGGCCGGACCTTCGACGGCATCGGCGCGATCAGCGGCGGAGGCGGCAACTCCCGGCTGCTGACCGACTACCCGGCCGCGCAACAGGCGCAGATCCTCGACTACCTGTTCAAGCCCGGCTACGGCGCGAACCTGCAACTGCTGAAACTGGAGATCGGCGGCGACGCCAACTCTACCGACGGCTCGGAACCGTCGATCGAACACGTGAAAGGCCAGATCAACTGCGACGCCGGATACGAATTCTGGCTCGCGGAACAGGCCAGGGCCCGCAATCCGAACATCGGTCTCTACGGCCTCGCCTGGGCCGCGCCCGGCTGGATCAACGGCGGCTTCTGGTCCACCGACACGATCAACTACCTGATCTCCTGGCTCGGCTGCGCCAAGCAGCACGGCCTGACGATCAAGTACCTGGGCGGCTGGAACGAGCGCGGGCACGACGCCAACTGGTACGTCCAACTGCGAGCGGCGCTGAACACCGCCGGATACGCCGGTGTGCAACTCGTCGCCGACGACAGCGGCTGGGGCGTGGCCGACGACATGGCGAACAACGCGGCGTTCAACAACGCCGTCTCGATCATCGGCACGCACTACTCCTGCGCGGGCGGCGACGGCGGCAGCGCCGACACGTGCAGCAGCACCGCCGCCGCGCAGAACAACGGCAAGCCGCTGTGGGACAGCGAGAACGGCTCGCAGGACATGAACACCGGAGCCCCCGCCCTGACCAGGGCCATCACCCGCGGCTACACCGACGCCAAGATGGTCAGCTACTTCAACTGGCCGCTGCTCGCCGCGATCTACCCCAATCTGCCGTACAACACGGTGGGCCTGGCCACCGCCAACTCGCCCTGGTCGGGGAACTACACCATCGGCGCCAGCACCTGGGCCACCGCCCAGGTCACACAATTCACCCAGCCCGGCTGGAAGTTCATTGACTCCGCCTCCGGCTACCTCGGCGGCGCCGAGTCCAACGGCACCTACGTGACGATCAAGTCGAACACCACCTCCGACTACTCCACCGTGCTGGAGACCACGACCGCCACCGCCGCGCAGACCGTGAACCTCCACGTCCAGGGCGGCCTGTCCACCGGGACCGTGCACGTCTGGGCCACCCAGGTGAACGCGCCGAGCGCGGCCACCTCCTTCGTCCACACGCAGGACATCATCCCTTCGGGCGGCTCGTACTCCCTGACGCTGCAACCCGGTTACGTCTACACGGTCACCACGACCACCGGCCAGGGCAAGGGCACCGCCACCGGCCCGGCGGCGCACGCGCTGCCGCTGCCGTACTCCGACACCTTCGACACCGTCGCCACCAACACCGAGGCCCGGTATCTCTCCGACATGCAGGGCTCCTTCGAGGCGCGGCCCTGCGCCGGCGGACGGACGGGGCAGTGCGTGCAGCAGGTGACACCGGTCAAACCGATCGAATGGCAGGAGGACTCCGACGCGTTCACCCTCGTCGGCGACACGACCTGGTCGAATTACACGGCCGGAGTCGACGTCAACCTCCAACAGGCGGGCACGGTGACCCTGTTGGGCCGGGCGGGTACCCAGTCGCGGCCCCAGAGCCACCAGGCCGCCTACCAGGTGCGGCTCTCCAGCACCGGAGCCTGGTCGATCGCGAAGAGCACCAGTGCGGGCAACCTCAGCACGCTGACGTCCGGCAGCCACACCGCGCTCGCGCTCAACACCTGGCACACCGTGTCGATCGGCTTCTCCGGCGACCAGATCACCGCGACCCTCGACGGTGCCACCCTGGGCACCGTCAACGACGGCTCGTACGCCAGCGGCCAGGTCGGTTTCGGTGTCGTCGGCTACCAGACCGACCAGTTCGACAACCTCGCGATCACCCCGAAGGCCGCGGGCAACGTCAGCGGCTTCCTCAAGGACCGGCACTCCGGGATCTGCGCCGACGTGCCCGCCCGCGGTCAGGCCAACGGCACCGTGGTCACCCTGTGGGACTGCAACGGGGACACCAACCAGACCTGGACCGCCACCCCCGCCAAGCAGCTCATGGTCTACGGCACCAAGTGCCTGGAGGCGGCGGGCGGCGGCACCGCGGACGGCACGGCCGTCGACATCTCCGACTGCACCGGCGCCACAGGTCAGCAGTGGACCGTCAACGCGGACGGCAGCGTCGTCAACGTCGGCTCGGGCAAGTGCCTCGACGTGACCGGCGCCGGCACCGCGAACAGCACCCCGCTCGAACTGTGGACCTGCAACAACGGCGCCAACCAGAAGTGGGACCGCGGCGCCGTCGCGGCCTCCCTCACCGGCCAGGACTCCGGCCGCTGCGTGGACGTGCCCGCCGCGAGCCAGGCCGACGGCACGAAACCCGCGCTGTGGGACTGCAACCGCGGCAATCAGCAGACCTGGACGTCCACCGCCACCAACCAGTTGACCGTCTACGACACCAAGTGCCTGGGCACCATCGGCCACGCCACCGCGGACGGCACCGGCCTGGAGATCAACGCGTGCGACGGCAGCGCCGCCCAGCAGTGGCGGGTCCGCTCCGACGGCACGGTCGTCAACGTGGCCTCCGGCACCTGCCTGGACGCCGTCGGCACGGGTACGGCCAACAGCACGCCGTTGGACATCTGGACCTGCAACAACGGCGGCAATCAGAAGTGGGCGCGCAACTGAGCGATGCCCGAGGCCGGTTCTCGCCGGTCCGCCGCGCGTGAGGCCGTCCCGGCGTCCGACACCCGGACGCCGGGACGGCCCCTTTTCGCCCCTGTTCGAGTGCCGTGGAGATCAACTGGGCGTGCCCACAAGGCGACTTGGCGTGAGTTTTGCCGATCGTTTGATTCCGCCTGCACCTACGCGCCGCGCTTGTCAGCACACTGTCAAGCACCACTGGTGCCACGCACCCCTCAGGGGCCACACACCCCTCCGGTCGCGCCGGTGACACCTGTACCGCGAGACCCGCGAGAAGGAGCAGCATGTCGGCAACAACGCGCATCACCGCCGTATCCGCCGTGGCCGCAGCAGTCCTGTCCGCCCTCGCGACCGCGCCCTCCGCGGTCGCCTCGGCCGACTCATCGGTCCGCCTCACCCCCATGGGCAGCCACCGCCTGATCGGCCCGAACAGCCGCATCGTGCACAGCACCAGTTCCAACTGGGCCGGTTACGCGGCCACCGGCTCCACCTTCACCAGCGTCTCCGCGAGCTGGGTCCAGCCGTCGGTCACCTGCACCGGCGCCACGACGTACTCCTCGTTCTGGATAGGTCTCGACGGCGACGGCAGCAACTCCGTGGAGCAGACCGGGACCGAGGCGGACTGCTCCGGCGGTCGCGCCGTGTACTCCTCGTGGTACGAGATGTACCCGGCCTATCCCGTGAACTACTCCAACGCGGTGAGCCCCGGCGACCACTTCACCTCGACGGTCTCCACCAACGGCAGCGGCTCGTTCACGCTCACCCTCAGCGACACCACCAAGAACTGGACGAAGACCACCAAGAAGACGCTCCAGGGCGCCTCCTTGGCCTCCGCGGAGATCATCGCCGAGGCGCCGTCCAGCTCCACCGGCGTCCTGCCGCTCGCGCACTTCAGCACCGCGTCCTTCACCAACGCCACCGCCAACGGCCAGGCGATCGGCACCTACGGCCCCGACAAGATCAACATGGCCTCCGGCAGCACCACCAAGGCGACCACCTCCGCGCTCTCCGGCGGCAACGCCTTCAGCGTCACCTGGAACCACAGCTAGGGCCTCCGGACGCCCACCGCGCAGGTGACCGCGCCGTACGGATTCCGGCACCGCGCACGGCTCCTCCGTCCGGATGAGGTACCCACGTCAGCCGTACCGCGAGGTGCCCGACACGCCGTACGCCGGCGGACCGGGCACCTCGCGGGTGGGATGGCGGGCGGCGGAACGGGCAGACGTAACCCTCATGACCACCTATGTTGTGACCGTCCCCGGCACCTTCCTCGACGCGCCGACCGCCGAGGCCCGCTCGACGCTCGTCCGGGCTCTGCGCCCCGTCGACCCGCAGAGCACGGACTTCGGCGAGGACGAGGAGCTGGACATCCTGACGATGTACGGCGACTCCAGCGCCTTCAGCGTGCGCGTCGCGGTCGACGCCGACAATCCGCCCGCCGCCGAGGGGGCCGCGCGCGACCTCGTCAACGACGCGCTCGGCGTCGCGGGCTTCACCGAGGAGACCGCCCGGCTCGGCGACCCCGTCATCACCGGCATCGACGCGGAGTGAACGGGCCCGCGGGCGCGGCGGGCCGGTCCCCGACGACGGTCCGCCGCCGTTGTCCGCGCGCCCGCGGAACTGAGTACGGGAACTCACGCGCCCGCCACCGCCCGGCGGGCATGATCGTGGGCATGACCCGAGCCCGATGCCGCAGAGCCGCCCTCGTCCTCCCGCCGTCGCTGACCGCCGTGGCGGCGCTCGCGCTGACCGGCTGCGGTACGCGGACCGTGGACAGCGCGGGGGCCGAGGCGCCGTCCGGGCGGCCCACCGCGGCCGTCACCTCCGCCTCGGCCTCGTCGCCCTCGGCTACGCCTCCGACTCGGTCAGCGTCTCGGCCTACGGCTCCACCCATGTGGGCTTCGTCGTCGACCACAGCCCGATCTGCCTCAAGGGCGCGCTGAACACGGCCGTCACCGAGGTCGACGCCTTCGCCGGTTACGCCGACGGCACCGGCTGCCAGCAGCCGATGGGCGGTCACTGAGCGCCGACGGGCCTTCGCGGACCGTCCGCCGCCATGTCGCGGCGGCGATAAATCCGGTGCGGTGCGACGTTCCACCGCGCTAGCCTCCGCCGCATGACCTGGCTGCCCGCTGACTTCGTCCACCCCGTCCGCGTCCCCCTGCCCGGCGGCCACCATCTGCGCCCGATCGCCGGATCCGACACCGCGCTCGACTACCCCGCGGTGATGGGCTCGCGCGACCGCCTCTGGTCGATCTTCGGGCCGGCCTGGGGCTGGCCGCCCGCCGACATGACGTACGAGGCCGATCTCGCCGATCTCGAACGGCACGCGACCGAGATCGCCGCGCACCAGTCCTTCAACTACGCGCTCTTCGACGACGCGAACACCGCGCTGCTCGGCTGTGTCTACATCGACCCGCCGGAGAAGGCGGGCGCCGACGCCGAGATCTCGTGGTGGGTGGTGGACGACCGGGTGGGCACCGACCTGGAGCGGGCGCTGGACGCCCTGGTGCCGCGCTGGATCGCGGAGGACTGGCCCTTCGAGCGCCCGCGCCACATCGGCCGTGACCTGTCGTGGAAGGAGTGGCTCGCCCTGCCGGATTACTCGCCCGAGCCGTAGCCCCGCCTCACCCCTGCCGGGGCGCCTCCTCGGGCCGGGGCCGTACGACCGTCCGCGGGCTGGCATGATCTCTGGCATGGCAGAACGCATCATCGCCGCGTGTGACGGGGCATCGAAGGGGAATCCGGGACCGGCCGCGTGGGCCTGGGTGATCGCCGACGGTACGGGGGAGCCCGACCGCTGGGAGGCGGGCCCGCTGGGCACGGCCACCAACAACGTCGCGGAACTCACCGCCCTGCTCCGGCTGTTGGAGACCGTCGACCCCGCCGTGCCGATGGAGATCCGGATGGACTCCCAGTACGCGATGAAGGCGGTCACCACCTGGCTGCCCGGCTGGAAGCGCAAGGGCTGGAAGACCGCCGCGGGCAAGCCCGTCGCCAACCAGGAACTCGTCGCGGGCATCGACGCGCTGCTCACCGGCCGTGACGTCGAGTTCACGTACGTCGCCGCCCACCAGGTCGACGGCGACCGGCTCAACGACTACGCCGACCGCGCCGCCAGCAACACCGCCATCACCCAGCAAGCCTCGGGCACCCGCTACGACTCCCCGCCGCCGCCCCGCAACCCCGACACCCCCCGCGCCTCGTCCGCCCCCAAGCGCAAGCCCTCCGGAGGCGGAAGCGGCAACGGCGCCGCCACCGGCGCCACGTCCGCCTCCTCGCGCACCCTCAACGCCAAATTCCCCGGCCGCTGCCGCTGCGGCCGCTCCTACGCCGCGGGCGAGCCGATCGCCAAGAACCCCGACGGCTGGGGCCACCCGGAGTGCCGCGACCAGGACGGAACGCGGTAGCGCCGGATCAGGCGTACGAGGCGCCGTCCGCCGCTTCCCGCGGGTGGCGGACGAAGCCGGGGCTGAGGACGCGGTCGTCGTAGGTGCGGTGGAAGACCGGGGTGGTGGCGCCGGACATGGGCGGGACGATCCAGGCCCAGTCGGCCTGGACCTCGCGGCCCTTGCGCCGCTCGCGGTCGAGGTGCTGGAGGAAACGTTCCGCCTCGGTGTGGTGGTCGGCCAGGGTGACTCCGGCGCGGTCGAAGGAGTGCAGGACGGCGCGGTTGAGTTCGACCAGGGCGCGGTCCTTCCACAGGGAGCGGACGCTGCCGGTGTCGATGCCGAGACTGTCCGCGACGCGCGGCAGGAGGTCGTAGCGGTCGACGTCGGCCAGATTGCGGGCGCCGATCTCCGTCCCCATGTACCAGCCGTTGAAGGGCGCCGCCCCGTAGCAGACGCCGCCGATCTCCAGGCACATGTCGGAGACGGCGGGGACCGCGTGCCAGCGCAGTCCCCACTGGGCGCTCCAGGGGCGCTCGGGGTGGTCGAGCGGCACGTGCAGGACGGCGTCGGAGGGCAGGTCGAACAGCCGGGGCTTGTCGTCGACGCCCTCGACGATCAGCGGGAGCACGTCGAAGGCGGTGCGCGGGCCGCCGGGCCAGCCCAGCCGCTCCGCGAGACCGGTGATGTCCGCGGTGCGCGGGTCACCGGTGACCGTGCCGTCGGCCGCCCGGTATCCGGCGTAGCGGATGAGCTGCTCGTTCCTGATCCGCGGGCCGCGCCGCTCGGGGGCGTCAGGGGCGAAGACCGAGATCAGCGGCCTGATCCGGCCGCCGTTGGTGGCGATCCGCAGATGCGTCGCGCACTCCTCGGCGATCTCCTCCGCCTCCGTGACGTGCCGCAGGTCGCGCACCTGCAAGGACCGCCAATAGAGCCTCCCGATACAGCGGTTGCTGTTGCGCCACGCGACCCGCGCGCCGAACGCCAGCTCCGCCGAGGTGTGTTGATACGTGCCTGTGTCGCCGATCTCCGCGCGCACCGCCGTGAGCCTGCTGTCCAGGTCGCCCGCGGCGGGCTCCTCGCCGTGATAGAGCCGCAGGAACTCCTCGGCCTTGCGCCCGAGTTCACGCGCCGCCCTGAGCTTCGCGCGCCCCGCCATCACATCGACGGGGGCCGCCGGTGGCAGCGGCTCGCGCCCCGCGTCGTCCTGCCCTGCCGTGTCGCGCTGCCGGAGTCCCGGTCTGTTCAGGATTCTGAGTATCACAGGCACCTCGGATCGACGAAGGGCTGACCTCGATCGACGGTCCCGGAATTCACTCCCCGGTGTGACACGACCGTCGGCAGTGATCACAGTTGGCCGGACTCCGTCCGAACCGCGTCGCCTTCTGCCCGCCGACACGTCCGGGTCCGACCGCCGCCGGACCGTACGGCGGCGGTCGCGTGCGCACTACGCTGGCAGACCGGTCGGGACGGGCCCGGCCCGAGAGGAGTCCCGTTGCCGCTCACCACCGAGGACCGCGTCGCCGTCACCGAGCTGATCCACTTGCACGGCCACCTCTTCGACGGCGGCGAACTCGACCGGCTGGACGAGCTGTTCACCGCCGACGTGGTCTACGACGTGAGCGACTACGGCGGCGGAGCGCTCGTCGGCATCGCGGCCGTCCGGGAGGCGGCGCTCACGCTCGGCGACCGCAATCCCGTCGCCCACCACGTCACCAATGTCGTCATCACCGAACTGCCCGACGGCGCCGTCCGCGTCCGGTCCAAGGGCTTCGGCGTCAACACCGACGGCACGTGCGGGAGTCTGACGTACGACGACCGGGTGACGCGCGGCGCGGACGGCTGGCGGATCAGCCACCGTACGCTGCTGGCCCGGCGGATCCCGCTGAACGGCGTCGGCCGGGAGCCGGGACCCAGCGCCTGAGCCGACCCCCCTTCACCTCGGCGTCAGTCGAGGCGACGGACCGGCGCGCCCGCCAGATACGCCCGGATGTCCTCGACCGCCTGCCCGTAGTACGTACGGTAGTTGGCCTCGGTGACATAGCCGAGGTGCGGTGTGGCCAGCAGTCGGGGCGTGGAACGCACGGGGTCGTCGGCCGGAAGCGGCTCGATGTCGAAGACGTCCAGGCCCGCTCCGGCGATCCGGCCCTCGCGCAGGGCGGCGAGCAGCGCCGCCTGGTCGACGATCGCCGAGCGCGAGGTGTTCACCAGGTACGCGGTCGGCTTCAGCAGCGCCAGTTCCGCCGCGCCGATCAGGCCGCGACTGCGCTCGCCCAGGGCGAGGTGGACGGAGACGAAGTCGCTGGTGGCCAGCAGTTCCTCCTTGGTGGCCAGGCGCGCCGCACCGACCTCGGCCGCCCGCTCCTCGGTCAGATTCCCGCTCCAGGCCACCACGTCCATGCCGAAGGCGAGCCCGACGGCCGCCACCCGCCCGCCGATCCTGCCGAGCCCGAGCAGACCGAGCCGCGCGCCGTGCAGGTCGGCGCCGACCGTCGTCTGCCAGGGGCCGCCCGCGGCGAGGTTGGCGCTCTCCGGCACGATGCCCCGTGCCAGCCCCAGCAGCAGCGCCCACGTCAGCTCGACCGGCGGGGTGCCGGCGCTCTCCGTACCGCACACGGTCACGCCGTGCTCCCGCGCGGCGGCGTAGTCGATCACCGAATTGCGCATCCCGGAGGCGATCAGCAGCTTCAGCCGGGGGAGCGCGGCCAGTACCGAGGCGGGGAAGGGCACGCGCTCGCGCAGGGTCACGACGATGTCGAAGTCGGCCAGGGCCGCGACGAGTTCGGCCTCGTCCGCGACATGATCGGGGAAGCCGACGACCTCGACCTCGTGGGTCAGCGAGGACCAGTCGGCGAGCGTCGTGGCGACGCCCTGGTAGTCGTCCAGCACGGCGCAGCGCAGTCGCATCTCGGTCTTCTCTCCGTCAGGGTGCGGGGGTCGAGGGCTTGGACGGTGTCCCGGCGCTACTCGGGCACGCGGCGTGCCAGCAGCCCGCTGGCCAGGACTTCCAGCGTCTCGCGGACCGTCGCGGCGAAGTCCAGCCGCAGCGCCTCGAGCGCCGGGTCGGCGTCATAGGCGGCCAGCATCGCCGCCGACGGGTGGGCGTGCGTCCACACGGCGCCCGTGACCATCACGGCCGCGCCCGCGTACCGCAGCGCGTCGCCCTCGCCCAGTTCCGGCACGTGCCGCCGTACGAGCTCGGCCAGCGCGTAGACGTTCCGGACGGCGGTGCGCTTGTAGTCGGCGGCGACCTCGGGCGAGACATTGCGCTCCAGCACGGCGGCCTGGGCGCCGGTCAGGTCGCAGAACACCGGGCGGACCGCCAACGACCCGGCGAGGACGGCCGCCACCTGGTCGCCGCGGTGCCGGGGCGGCGCGCCGGGGTCGACCTCGTCGTCCAGTTCGGGTCCGAGGTGTGCCAGCCACTCCCGGAAGGCGACGTCGAGCAGTTCGAGCAGCACGGCCTCGCGGGACTCGAAGTAGCGCAGCACATTCGACTTCGCCAGGCCGACGCGGCGGCTCAGCTCGTTGAGGCTGACCTCGGCCACCGGCATCTCGGCGAGCATCGCGGACGCGGTGTCCAGGATCGCCTGGCGGCGCTGGGCGCGCTGCTCCTCGCTGCGGGCGCGCTGGAAAGTCGTGGGCATGCCCACATTCTACGGACCTGCGGTCTGTTGTTATCGGACCGCCGGTCTGATAGCGTGAAACGTAACAGACCACCGGTCCTTTATTGAGGTGTCCCGGCACGGACACCGAAGGAGTCACCATGTATGTCGTCCCCGACCTGACCGGCCGGAAGGCCGTCGTGACCGGCGCCAACAGCGGCACGGGCAAGGAGGCCGCCCGCCGCCTCGCCGCCGCGGGAGCGCAGGTGATCATGGCCGTACGCACTCCGGAGAAGGGGGAGCGGGCCCGCGCCGAGATCCTGGAGCGGCACCCGGACGCCCGCCTGGAAGTGCGCCGCGTCGACCTCGCCGACCTGGCGTCGGTCCGCGCGTTCGCCGACGGCGTGCTCGCCGACCCCACCCCGCTCGACCTGCTGGTCAACAACGCGGGCGTGATGGCCCCGCCGACCCGGATGACCACCGCCGACGGCTTCGAGCTGCAATTCGGCAGCAATTTCCTCGGCCCGTTCGCCCTGACCGTCCGGCTGCTGCCCGCCCTGCTCGCCGCCACCGCGCCGCGCGTGGCGACCATGAGCAGCGGCACGGCCGCCTACGGGCGGATCGGCTTCGACGACCTCCAGTGGGAGCGGCGCCGCTACCGCCCGAATCTCTCGTACGCCCAGTCCAAGCTCGCCGACCTCATCCTCACCCGGCAGTTGGCCGCCCTCGCCGCCGACCGCGGCTGGAATCTGCTGAGCACCGCCGCCCACCCCGGCTACACCACCACCAACCTGCAAACCGCGGGCGCGAGCCTGGGCGGCGAGCCGTCACGACTGCACAGGCTCGGCAGGCGGCTGGACTTCCTGCCCCGCCAAGGGGTCGAGCAGGGCACGGAACCGCTGCTGTTCGCCGCGGCCGATCCCGGAGCCGTCGCGGGCGGCTACTACGGCCCGGGCCGACGCCTCGGCCTGGTCGGCCCGACCACGACCGCGCGCATCACCCGCAGAGCGCTCGACGCCACGACCAACGCCCGGCTGTGGGCGGCGGCCGAGCGCCTGACCGGTGTCACCGTGCCCGAGACCGCGCCGACCGGGACGACCGGGCCAGGGAGGACCATGCGCGAGACGACCGCGCCCGGGACGACCGCGCCCGCGACCCCGCCCGGACCCTGAGGTCCGCGCCGCCTCAGCCCGCCGCCAGCAGCGCGCTGAGCGCACTGGCCTGCGTACGCCAGTCGCGCACATTGAGATGGTCCGTGCTGCCCTGGCCCGACCAGCGCTCGCCGAGACGGTTGAGCGAATCGCGGTCCGCCGACCAGATCGAGTTGCCCTGGGTGATGGCGAAGCCGCGATAGGCGCCGCCGGTCGCGCCGTTGAGGTCCTGGAGGTAGCGCATGAAGACGCCCTTGAACTGCTTGGCGTTGTCGTCGCAGGTCGCGTTCAGCGCGTCGCACTGCTCGGTGAGCAGCCCCGAGGTGACCAGCGACGGTGCCGAGGCCGCGGCGTCGGCCAGTTGGCGCGCCTTCGCCAGCGCCGTACCGTCACCCGTGGCCCGCCAGATCTCCACCGCGGCCCCGATCGCCAGGCCCTGGTTGTAACTCCACACCGTCTGGCCGTTGTTGGCGCAGGTACCGGTCAGCCCGTCGTTGACCAGCCCGGACCCGTTGATCAGACCGCTGTTCCTGAACCAGTTCCAGGACGTGGTCGCCCGGCCCAGCCAGGTCGTGTCCCCGCTGATCCGGTTGTGCAGCTCCGCGGTCAACCGCACGTACAGCCCGTTGGTCACCGCGTTCTTGTACGTCCGTTCGCGGTCCCACCACACCCCGCCCCCGCAGGTGCTGGTGTCCCACAGCCCGTTGACGTACGTGGCGATCGTGACGGCCTCGTTGAGATACGTGACGTTGCCGGTCAGGTCGTAGGCGTCGATCCAGGCCAGGGCCCACCACTCGGCGTCGTCGGTGGCCCGGCTGATGAAGTCGCCGTCGATCGGGTCGGAACTGCGGGCCCCGGCGGGGAAGGCGGCCTTGTTCACCTGGAAGGTGCGCGCCACCACCCACAGATAGCGAGTGTCGCCGGTCTGCCGCATGTAGTCGATCACCGTGCTGAGCGCCACCGCGGAATTCCACCAACTCGACGGCCAGTAGGCGGTGTTCGGGTCGTAGGAGTACATGAGGGCGTCGGCCGCCGCCGCGCTGCGGACCGTCGTCGGCCGCGCCCACGCGGTGCAGCTCCCGTTCTGGCCCTCGACGGCCCGGCCGCAGGCGCGCACCGCGCCGCCGTAGAGCTTGCCGAGCGGATCGGAGGTGTTGAACTCCGCTGTCCTGGTGCCCGACGCGCCGGACGGCACGGATGTCCGCCCCTTCGACGATCCGTCGGGCCAGCTCGCGCCGCCGTCCCACGAGCGGTCGAGCCAGATCTCGTCGCCCGCGGCGCCGCCGGAGACCGTGCCCCAGGCCATCCCCGAGTTGTCCATGTGCAGCGCGATGGTCCGCCCGTTGAGCGTCGCGTCCGCCACCGGCCGGGTGTCACCGGTGCCCGTGGACACATCGGCGCCGTCGCAGCGCGCGGCACACACGCTCAGCCGCGCCCAGCCCGTACAGCCGACGCCCTGCGCGTCACCGCACGCCCGCAGTACGGCGCGCCGGTGGTGGGTGGGGTCGTAGAGGTTGTACATCAGGGTGCGCGTGCCGGTCCAGGTCGACGGGATCGAGGCCCTGCCCAGCAGCCCGTCCCAGGTCGTCCCGCCGTCCCACGAGCGGTCCAGCCACACCGAGTCGTTGAGCTGTCCCGCGTCGATGGACGCCCAGGCCATGCCGTCGGCGTCCGAGACGTGCAGCGAGACCCGGCGCCCATTGAGGGTCTTGTCCGCCACCGGGAAGGTCTCCTGCCCCGCCAGTGACGGGTCGCGGGTGTCGCAGTAGAGCGCGCACACGGTCGTGGCGTCGCTCGGCGCGGCGAGCGCGACCGGCGACACCGTAAGCGACGGCTCCGTGGACGGCGGCCCCGTGGACGCCAGCTCCGTGGGCAAAGGCCGCGTGTGCGACGACCCCGCAGCCGCGGAGGACGACGAGCCGCCCGCAGGCGAGGCCGACGCGATGCCCGGCTGCGCGGCCAGGACGAGCAAGGCGAGGAGAAGAACGCGCCACAACCACCGTCTGCTCACACGACACCCCTGTCCGGGACCGGGCGGAACGGGTCACGCCGCGCTCGACCGCGCGGCACGGCAACTCCGGTCGAAGCGCGGGCACTTCACCGTTTCTCACGTTGCATTTCCACATTGAGACAGCGTTGTCATGCACAGTCAACCCCTTGGGTCACCCGCGTCCCACGGCAACCGTCCGCCGCGGCCACCGTGGCCCGTTCGGCCCATTAACGGCTGCGCCTCACCCGGACAGTCGACAGAGTGCTCGAAAGGACCGTCATGGCCCTGACCGCACCGGGGATTTCGGACGGCAGGGCGCGTCGGACCACGGACGCGATCGCACGACAGCGTGACCGCGCCACGGAAGCGATCGCATGACAGCGCGACCGCACCACGGAGCGGTCGGAAGACAGAGAACTCGGGATGAGGAGCACGCCGGTATGGATCTCGCCGCCACCGTCGACAGTCTGATGGAACAGCTCACCGCCGACCTGGTGCGGCTCGCCGAGATTCCCTCGATCGCCTTCCCTGGCTACCCCGCCACGGAGGTGAACCGGGCGCACGACCTGCTGGTCGAGCTCCTGAGGGACGCCGGGGTCGAGCACATCGAGCGGATCGACCTGCCCGACACCTCACCGGTCATCTACGCCGAGATCCCGCCGCCGACCCCCGACGCGCCGACCGTACTGCTCTACGGGCACTACGACGTCCAGCCGTCCGGCGACGAGTCGGCCTGGCAGTCGCCGCCCTTCGAGCCCACGCCCATCGAGGGCGGCCTGCGGGCCCGCGGCATCGCCGACGACAAGTCGAACGTCATGGCCCACCTCGGCGTCCTGCGCGCGTACGGCGGCCGGCCGCCGACCGGCGTCAAGATCGTGCTGGAGGGTCAGGAGGAGTACGGCAGCGCCTTCGACGACTACCCGCCGACCGACCCCGAGCGCTTCGCCTGCGACGCCATGGTCATCGCCGACATGGGCAATCTGCGGCCCGGCACCCCCACCCTGACCACCGGTCTGCGCGGAGTCGCCGAGGTCGTCGTGGAGGTGCGGACGCTCGCCGAGGCCCGGCACAGCGGCGAATTCGGCGGCGCCGCGCCCGACGCGCTGCTGGCCCTCATCCAGGCGCTCGCCTCGCTGCACGACGCGGCCGGTGACGTCACGGTCGAAGGGCTGCGCCGCGAGCCGTGGGACGGGGCCTCGTACACCGAGGAGGAGTTCCGCGAGCTGGCGACCGTGCCCGACGGCACACCGCTGATCGGCACCGGCAGCCTCGGCGAGCGGCTGTGGAGCGGCCCTGCCGTCACCGTGATCGGCATGGACACCCCCACCGTGGACGGCGCCGCGTCGGCCGTGGTGCCGTACGCGCGCGCCAAGCTCAATCTGCGCGTGCACCCCTTGCAGGACCCGAAGGAGGCCACCGACGCGCTGGTCAGGCACCTGCGCGAGCACCGGCCCTTCGGCATCGAGCTGACCGTGACCCCCAGCGACGCGGGCCCCGGCTTCGAACCGGCCACCGACGGCCCCGCCTACCGCGCCGCCCGCACCGCGCTGCGCGAGGGCTGGGGCGAGGAGGCCCAGCTCGCCGCCAGCGGCGGCTCCATCCCGCTGGTCAACGGCCTCGCCAAGGCCGTACCCCACGCGGAGGTGCTGCTCTTCGGCGCCCAGGACAGCATGTGCAATCTGCACGCCCCCAATGAGCGGGTGCTCTTCTCCGAGCTGCGCGGCGCCGTCATCGCGGAGGCGGCCTTCCTCCGGGAGTACGCGGCGGACTTCCGCGCGGCGGGCGGGGCGCGGTGAGCGGCGATACGGCGCCGGGCGCCGACGCGGCCGATGCCAACGGATCCACCGCGTACCGGGACACCGGGACGGCGGGGACCACGGACGGGGACTCCGCCGGCGGCTCCGGCACCGGCACCACGGGCGACGGCGAACCGGGCCGACAGCCGCCCAAGAAGCACAAATTCACCTTCCCCAGCGCCCTGACCATCCTCGCCCTGGTCACCCTCGCGGTGTGGGCGCTGGCGTTCCTGATCCCGTCGGGCGAGTACAAGCGGAAGGACACGGGCGCGCCCATCCAGGGCACGTACCACCGTGTCTCGTCCGGACTGAGCTTCATCGACCACCTCAAGGACCTGTTCCTCTCGCCGGTCAACGGCCTCTACGGCATCCAGAACGCCAAGACCGGCTTCGTCGCGCCCGACAACTCCGGTGACCTGTACGGCAGCGCGGGCGTCTTCCTGTTCGTGCTCGCCATCGGCGCGTTCATCACCGTGGTCTTCGCCACCGGCGCCCTGGACCGCGGCATCGCCCGCCTCGCGCACGCCCTGCGAGACCGCGGCGCGCTGCTCATCGCGGGCATCATGGTGACCTTCTCCGTGCTCGGCACGGTCGAGGGCTTCGCCGAGGAGACCCTGGGCTTCTACGGCCTGATCGTGCCCCTGATGCTGGCGCTGGGCTACGACCGCATGGTCGCCACCGGCGCGATCATCCTCGGCGCGGGCGTCGGCGTGCTGTGTTCCACGGTCAACCCGTTCGCGACCGGCGTCGCCTCGTCCGCCGCCGACATCTCGCTCGGCGACGGCATCGTGCTGCGCTTCGTGATGTGGATCGTGCTGACGACCGTGACGGTCGCCTACGTCGTCCGCTACGGCAAGCGCGTGCAGAAGAACCCCGACCGCTCCCTCGTCGGCTTCCTGCCCGGCGACCGGGAGCAGGGCGTCGACCGCGACCAGGAGCCGCCCGAGCTGACCGGCCTGCACAAGGCCGTACTGATGGCCGTCGGCCTGGTCTTCGCCTTCATGATCTTCTCGGTGGTGCCCTGGTCGAGCGCGCTGACCGGCAAGGCCGACGCGACCCCGTACGCCTGGGAACTGGACTGGTCCTTCGCCGAACTGGCCGCGCTGTTCCTGGTCGCCGCGGTGATCATCGGCCTGGTCGGCCGCATGGGGGAGCAGAAGCTCAGCGCCACGATCATCCAGGGCGCGGCGGACTTCATCTCTCCCGCGCTGGTCATCGTGCTGGCCCGCGGCGTCACCGTGATCATGAACAACTCCAAGGTCACCGACACCGTGCTGCACTCCATCGAGGGCGTCGTCTCCGGCACGTCCAACTCGGTGTTCGGG
Source organism: Streptomyces sp. NPDC025721 (assembly GCF_055558595.1). NCBI lineage: Bacteria > Bacillati > Actinomycetota > Actinomycetes > Kitasatosporales > Streptomycetaceae > Streptomyces > Streptomyces sp. NPDC025721. The sequence continues at coordinate 292,480 of NZ_JBVHMF010000007.1, forward strand.
ATCATCGTCTTCCTGGTCAACCTCCCGCTGGCCTTCCTCATCCCGTCCACCTCGGGGCACGCCACCCTCGCCATGCCGATCCTGGCCCCGCTGGCCGACTTCGCCGGGGTCTCGCGCTCGGTCGTCGTCACCGCCTGGCAGTCGGCCAGCGGCTGGATGAACCTCTGGGTGCCGACCACCGCCGTCACCATCGGTGGTGTGGCCCTGGCCAAGGTCCGCTACGACCAGTACCTGCGCTTCATCTGGCCGCTGCTGGCCATCCTCTTCGTCATGATCTGCGGCTTCGTCGCCGTCGGCGCGGTCGTCACCTGACGCTGGCGGGACTCCGTTTTGCCGGAACGGCAACGGAATTGGCCTGCACTCCGGCCGGGCCCGCACACTCGCGGCAACGGCTCACGGCGTGCCGGGTCTCCCGGCCCGTGCACGACGTACGCCGCAGGTCAGACCGCCGCGAGCGCGGCCCGAAGCTCCGGGAGGAAGCAATGGCGCAGGCCACCCGTCCACAGCCGACCCGTCCGCACTCCGCGGCCACCGAGGACCCCGCGGCCGACGCGCGGCACCGGCTGGTCGACGTGCCCGACGGCCGCATCCATCTGGTCGAGCAGGGCGCGGGACCGCTGGTCCTGCTCGTGCACGGCTTCCCCGAGTCCTGGTACTCCTGGCGCCACCAGCTCCCGGCCCTCGCCGCGGCGGGCTACCGCGCCGTCGCCGTCGACGTGCGCGGCTACGGCCGCTCGTCGAAACCCGCGGAGCCCGAGGCGTACCGCATGCTCCAGCTCGTCGCCGACAACGTGGCGGTCGTCCGCGCCCTCGGCGAGCGGACCGCGACGGTCGTCGGCCACGACTGGGGCTCGCCCGTCGCCGCCAACTCGGCGCTGCTGCGGCCGGACGTCTTCACCGCCGTCGGCCTGCTCAGCGTGCCCTACGCGCCGCGCGGCGGCCCCCGGCCCACCGAGGCGTTCGGCGCCATCGGCGGCGACGAGGAGTTCTACGTCAGCTACTTCCAGGAGCCGGGTCGGGCCGAGGCGGAGATCGAACAGGACGTGCGCGGCTGGCTCGCGGGCTTCTACGCGGCGCTGTCGGCCGACACGATGCCGGCGGCGGGGGAGAGCGACCCGCACTTCGTACCGCCCGCCGCCAAGCTCTCCGACCGCTTCCCCACCGGGCGGCTGCCCGGCTGGCTGACCGAGCGGGACCTGGACTTCTACGCGGGCGAGTTCGAGCGGACCGGACTGACCGGGGCGCTCAACCGTTACCGCAACGTCGACCGCGACTGGGCGGACCTCGCGCCCTGGGACGGCGCTCCGATCCGGCAGCCCTCGCTGTTCATCGGCGGCGACCTCGACGCCTCCACCACATGGATGGCCGGCGCCATCGACGCGTATCCGAGCACACTGCCCGGACTGGTCTCCTCGCACATCCTCAAGGGCTGCGGGCACTGGATCCAGCAGGAGCGCGCCGAGGAGGTCAGCGGCCTGCTGACCGACTGGCTGGCCGCGCTGCCCGCACCGCGCGAGGATTGAGGGGTACGCCGCACGGTCGCGGTGGGATGTCCACCGTTTCCGCCGCCGCACCACGGGCAGGCGACCGTCCGTGATGCCACCACCGGCATCGCGAATCCGCCGACCGACCAGGAAGAGGACACGATGTCCGACCGCATGACGGACGACGGCATGGGGGACGACGTCTACCAGCCGGACGGGAGCGAGATCCAGGAGGACGCGGGCCCGCTGGAGCCCGAGGACACCCTGGTCGACCGGGGCGTCGAGGACGTCCTGGACGAGGGGTACTCGCCGCCCGAGCGGCCCTTGGCCGTCGAGCAGAACGGCACCACGGCCGAGGAGCAGCGCGACGGCGACTCGCTGGACCAGCGGCTGGCCAGGGAGCGCCCCGACACCCCGCAGTTCCCCGACGGGGACGGCCTCGGCGACGCCGCCGACACCGACGGGGAACTGCTCGACCCCGAGGCGGGCGACCTGCGCGCGGGCCGGCTGACCAGCCCGGAGCAGTGGGTGGACAGCCCGGTCCAGGACGGTGTGGCCGACGACGTCGGCATCGACGGCGGCGCCGCCTCCGCGGAGGAGGCCGCCGTGCACCTCCTGGACGACCCGGAGGCCCTGCCGGGCGACGACGCCTGACATCCCCCGGCGCCCGAACCCGGACTCCTGACCCCCGGCGCCTCCACCCTGCGACAGCCGAACCCCCTCGACACCCGAACCCTCGCGACACCCCGAGCCCGACGCGGCTCGCGACAGCGACCTCCGGCCACCGCCGGAGGTCGCTGTCGTACGGTCCGCGACCGGTCCGCGAGGGCCTTCTGCGACCGTTCACTTCACGAACCCATGGCCTGAGATCAACGGGGTATGAGTGGGAGGACGTCGGATCGTCGCTCACGCAGGGTCGAGAGGGTCAGTGAATGCAGCAGTGGAACGGTCGTCCCTATCCGCTCGGAGCCACGTACGACGGCTCGGGCACCAACTTCGCCCTGTTCTCCGAGGTGGCGGAGAAGGTCGAGCTGTGCCTCGTCGATGACGCGGGACGGGAACAGCGCCTCACGCTGACCGAAGTGGACGGATTCGTCCGGCACGCGTATCTGCCGGGCGTCGGCCCCGGCCAGCGTTACGGCTACCGCGTGCACGGCCCGTACCGGCCGGACGAGGGGCATCGCTGCAATCCGGCGAAGTTGCTGCTCGACCCCTACGCCACGGCCGTGGAAGGCCAGGTCGACGGTGACGAGTCGGCGTTCGGCCACCGCTTCCACGCGCCCGAAGAGCAGAACACGATGGACAGCCTCGGCCACGCCATGCTGTCGGTGGTGACCGATCCGTCCTTCGACTGGGGGGACGACCGCGCGCCGGGTCACTCGTACCACGAGTCGGTGATCTACGAGGCGCACGTGAAGGGTCTGACGATGACCCACCCGGGCCTGCCGGAGCGAATACGCGGCACCTACGCGGGAGTCGGGCACCCGGCGGTCATCGAGCACCTGAAGGAACTGGGCGTGACGGCGATCGAGCTGATGCCGGTGCACCAGTTCGCGCAGGACGGCCATCTGCGCGACCGTGGCCTGTCGAACTACTGGGGCTACAACACCATCGGCTTCTTCGCGCCGCACAACGCGTACGCGTCGAGCGGGGTACGCGGCCAACAGGTCACGGAATTCAAGGAGATGGTGAAGGCCCTGCACAAGGCGGGCATCGAGGTGATCCTCGACGTGGTCTACAACCACACCGCCGAAGGCAACCACATGGGGCCGACGCTCTCCTTCCGCGGCATCGACAACGCCTCGTACTACCGGCTGGTGGACGACGACCCGCGGCACTACTTCGACACCACCGGCACCGGCAACAGCCTGCTCATGCGGCATCCGCACGTCCTCCAGCTCATCATGGACTCGCTGCGGTACTGGGTCACCGAGATGCACGTGGACGGCTTCCGTTTCGACCTCGCGGCCACGCTGGCCCGGCAGTTCCACGAGGTGGACCGGCTCTCGTCCTTCTTCGACCTCGTGCAGCAGGACCCGGTGGTCAGCCGCGTCAAACTGATCGCCGAGCCGTGGGACCTGGGCGAGGGCGGCTACCAGGTGGGCAACTTCCCGTCCCTGTGGAGCGAGTGGAACGGCGAATACCGCGACACCGTCAGGGACTTCTGGCGCGGCGAGGACGGCACACTGCCCGCCCTCGCCTCCCGGCTCACCGGCTCCTCCGACCTCTACGAGGACGACAACCGCCGCCCGCGCGCCGGGATCAACTTCATCACCTGCCACGACGGCTTCACGCTGCGCGACCTGGTCTCGTACAACGACAAGCACAATGAGGCCAACGGCGAGGACGGCAACGACGGCGAGAGCCACAACCGTTCGTGGAACTGCGGAGCCGAGGGCGAGACCGACGACCCCGGTGTGCTCGCGCTGCGCGCCAGACAGCAGCGCAATCTGCTGACGACGCTGCTGGTCTCGCAGGGTGTGCCGATGATCGCGCACGGCGACGAGATGGGCCGCACCCAGCGCGGCAACAACAACGTCTACTGCCAGGACAACGAAACCGCCTGGGTGAACTGGACGTTGGACGCCGAGCAGCGCGAACTGTTCGACTTCACGCGGCGGTTGATCAAGCTGCGCGCCGAGCACCCGGTGCTGCGCCGCCGCCGGTTCTTCCGCGGCGACACCGGGGGATCGGCCGTCGCGGACGCCGTGTGGTTCCGGCCGGACGGCGGTGAGATGTGCGAGGAGAACTGGCACCGCGGCGACGCGCGCGCCGTCGCCCTGCTGCTGAACGGCGACGCCATCACCGAGTCCGACCCGAAGGGCGGCCGGATCTCCGACACGTCCTTCCTGATCCTGCTGAACAGCCACTACGAACCGCTCGACTTCGTGATCCCCGAGCGCGAGTACGGCGGCCTGTGGCAGGTCGCCGTGGACACCGCGGCCGAGGCCGACGGCACCGACGAGTCCGAGGTGAAGGCCGGCGGCCGGATCCGGGTCCAGGACCGGGGCATGATCGTGCTGATCGCCGTGCAGCGGCCCACGGGCGGTCGCCTGCGGCGCGCCATCAAGGCGTCCCGCATGCCGAGACGGCGAGGAGCGCGCACCTGACACCGAGGCGGCAGTGACCGTCGATTTCACTCTTCGGTCAACTTGTTGCGTAAAAAACATTGAAGTTTACGTCGTTCTTCTGATGGGATACCCCTTGCTCCGGCGCGCCCTGACACGCGCCGGAGCACACCGACGTTCGGCCGCGGTCTCGTACGGTGAGGGGGCGGGCCGCGAGTACGCGGATGGCGCGGGCCCGCGTGATCGTGGCTACCTCACGGAGGACGACATGAGCGGCAGCGCACGGCCGGGTCCCGGCAACGGCCTCACCGACGTGGAGGGAGTGCGCGTCGGTCACGCCCAGCGGACCGGCGACGGCTGGCTCACCGGGACGACGGTGGTGCTGGCCCCCGAGGGCGGCGCGGTCACCGCGGTCGACGTACGCGGCGGCGGTCCCGGCACCCGCGAGACCGACGCCCTCGACCCGCGCAATCTCGTGCCGTACATCGACGCCGTGGTGCTCACCGGAGGCAGCGCCTTCGGGCTCGACGCGGCGGGCGGCGTGGTCGGCTGGCTGGAGGAGCGGGGCCGGGGCTTCCGGGTCGGCGGTCCCGGCCAGGTGGTGCCGGTGGTGCCCGCCGCCGCGCTGTTCGACCTCGGCCGCGGCGGCTCGTGGACGGCGCGACCGGGAGCGGAGACGGGCCTTGCGGCGGTACGCGCCGCGGCGGCGGCCCCGGAGGGCGCGCCGGTGCCGCAGGGCTGCGTCGGCGCGGGTACGGGCGCGGTGGCCGGCGGTCTCAAGGGCGGGGTGGGGACGGCCAGCACGGTCCTGGAGTCCGGCGTGACGGTGGCCGCGCTCGCGGTGCTCAACGCGGCCGGTTCCGTGGTCGACCCGGACACGGGCGCGCTCTGGGGCGCGAGGCCGGGCCCCGCCGCCGCGGAATTCGCCCCGTACGGCCCGCCCGTCGCGGCCGACGCCCTGGAGCGGGCCCGACGCCGTACGGCCGCCGCTGCCGCCGCGAACGCCGAGCGGCGGACCCACCCGCTCAACACCACGCTGGCCGTGGTCGCGACGGACGCCGTCCTCACCCGCGCCCAGGCGCGGAAGCTGGCGGGCACCGCGCACGACGGACTCGCCCGCGCCGTCCGCCCCGCCCACTCCCTGTCCGACGGCGACACCGTCTTCGCCATGGCGACCGGCCGCCTCCCCCTCGTCCCGCCGGGGACGGCCGACGCCGCCGACCCTGCCTTCGGCGTGCACATCGAGGCGGGCGCGATGAACGCCGTCCTCGAGGCGGGCGCCGACGTGCTCACCCGGGCCCTCCTGCACGCCGTCCTCGCCGCCGAGACGGTGGACGGACCGGGCGGCCTCTTCCTCTCGTACCGGGACGCGTACTACGGCGCCTGACGGCTTCGGCGCGGCTTCGGTACGGCGCGGGGGAGCGGTGGGGCTCCCGCCGCGCCGTACCGCGTACTCCGGCTTGCCGTCCCGGCGGGCTCAGGCTCCGTACGGGACCCCCGCGCGCGTCCTGGTCCTGCGACGGGCCGGGCGGACCGCGCGCACCGCGTCCTGGTGCACCCGCTCGATGAGCGCGCCGTAGGCGGTCACCATGCGGGTCTGGCTGAAGCGCTCGCGGCTGCGGGCCAGCGCCGGGGCGAAGTCGGCGGCCAGCGCCGCCGCCCGCGACCAGGCCGCGGCGATCGGCTCGGCCTCCGCCGGGGTGAGGAAGCCGTGCCCGGCGACCAGCTCCGCGCAGTCCCCGACATCGGTGGCCACCGGCACCGCGCCGCACATCATGCCCTCGATCAGGCACAGCGGCGCCGCCTCACCCGACGACGACGTCAGCGAGACCACGTCCGCGGCGGCGTACACCGTCTCCATGTCGTGCCGCACGCCCAGCAGCGACAGCCGCCGCAGCAGGCCGGGAGCGTCACCGAAGGCGGCCGTGATGTCCGCGGTCAGCTCCGGGTTCTCCGCGGTCATCCCGGCGCCGCACATCAGGACGTGCGCGCCGGGGTCCCGCCCGAGATGGATCCTGGCCGCCCGCAGGAACAGCGGCACGTTCTTCATCTCCGCGTAGCGGGCCACGAAGACCGTGACGGGCGCGTCCGCCGCGATACCGAGCGAGGACCGCATCGCGGCCCTGCGGACCGCGTCGGGCCGGAACCGCAGCAGATCGACGCCGTTGGGGATGACGTGCATCAGCTCGGCAGGGATGCCCGCGGCCACGTACGCGGCCCTGGTCGACTCCGCGCAGCAGACGCAGGCCCGCACCCGGCCCGCCGCCACCGCGGCGCGCAGCGCGTCCAGCGCGGGGCCCTGATTCTCCGGATCGGACCTGTGCAGGCACACCACCACCGGCCGGTACGGCAGCCCGGCCTGATTGAGCAGCGTGAGCGGCTGTTCCTTGAGCGAGAGGAGTACGTCGGCCGCCGCCGTCGCCCTGGCGGTGGCCGCGAGCTCCGACCGGCTGAACACGCCGCCGCCGCTCTCGTGGCCGCCCTCACGGCTGCCCGCCTCGGCGTCCTCCCGGCCTTCGCCGCCGAAACGGTCGCGCAGGGCCGACACCGGTACACCCGCCGCCGTGAGCGCCCGGTAGCAGGCGTCCTCGGACATCGGCTGCCTGGTCGCCTCGCGGTGCATCTCACCCTCGATGCTCAGCACCGCGTGCCGCTGCGCGCCGCCGCTGAGACCGCGCACGACGTCGCTGTGCAGAATCCTCGCACCGCCGGAAAAGAAGCCCTCGTAGATCGACAGCACACGCAGTTCGTTCATGACGCGCACCCATCGCAGGTCCCGCTCTGCGGGAAATCGACAAACCTGGTTGACCAGCGGATTAGCCGCGATGGGACCACCTAAAACTTGCGCGCGTGTGAATTCCAGATTTCACCGAGTGACGCTTTCTGTAACGTGCGGTGCGGATATGGAAATATGCACACCGAGGGGCGCCCGGCGGCCGGGCGACAACCGTGCCGTATTCCACACGGCCGGACCGGGCGGCGTGCCCCGACTCCGGTGCCCCCGCCCGGTGTTGACCGCCGCGCGGTGCGCACTCGTGTGTGTGACCCGCGGGTCACAGGGCAGACGGCCCCTATGGGAATCATCAGTTGGGTCATCCTCGGTCTGCTCGCCGGGGCCGTCGCGAAGATTCTGCTGCCCGGTCGCGATCCGGGCGGCCTGATCGGAACCATCCTGATCGGCGTCGCAGGGGCGTTCGTCGGCGGCTGGCTGTCCGCCAAAATTCTCGACAAGCCGGTACAGCACCACTTCTTCGACGCCGCCACCTGGGGCGCGGCGATCGGCGGGGCGCTCGTGCTGCTCATCCTCTACCGCATCTTCTTCGGCGACTCGCGGGACGCGAGGCGCTGACCACCGGTCACCCGGGCGGGGGGGGGGGGGGGGGGGGGGGGGGGGGAGGGGGGGGGGGGGGGGGGTGGGGGGGGGGGGGGGGTGGGGGTGGGGGGGGTGGGGGGGGGTG